>NZ_BAABKC010000085.1:36539-67924 GCF_039543625.1 Streptomyces similanensis
CCGGCGGAGGAGCCCGCCTCGCCCCCGCGGGGCGCGTTCGCCCCCGCGCCGCGCGCCGGCTCGCCCGCCGCGCCCGGGGCCGCGGACCGGGGCGCGCCGTCCGGGCAGGGCTGCAGCGGTAACGCCTGCGGCGGCTGCGGGGTACGCGGGAGCGCCCCGCGGGCGTCCGCGGGGTCGACGCCCGGCTGGGGGCGTTCGAAGGAGGTCGGCTGTTCCGTCACGCGTGTCGAATCCATCCGTCCGGGGCTGCGCGCCGGGCGCGCAGTTGGTCCCGCCGAAGACCCGATACCCGGAATACCTGTCCCGGATGCGGATTTCCGGCGTGGTCAGAGGCTGTTCCTGTGCCACCGGCGGGTCCTTCGCGGCCCGCACGGGTCATGCCCTGGTACCCCTCGCTCACGTCCTGCCGCCCCTCGGTGACGTTCGGTCAGACCCGGCACGTGCGCCGGGAGTTGCTCCGGCCCCCGCGCCTCCCCGCGCCTCCCTGCGCCCTTGCGGAGGACGATCCTACGGTTGCCGCCCGGGGGCGCATCAAGGGTCTCATGAGGACACGTGCGCGGGGGTACGGTCCCAGTCCTCCGGCAGCGACGGTACCGTCCAGGCGGGGTCCGGGCGCCAGTGCTGCCAGTCCTCGCAGAACGGCGGTCCCCACGCGCGGATCACCTCCACCGCGGCCCGTCCGGCGGCCCGTACCCGCTCGGCCAGGGCCGCGTCCACCAGGCCGTCGCGCTGCGCCTGGGCGAACTCGTCCTCGTCGCGCCAGTCCCAGCCGCGGTCCTCCTGCACGGTGATGTCCAGGAAGTGGTCCACGGAGTCCACCCCGCCCGCCCAGCGGACGAGGGGCTCCTCCAGGTTCACGTACCAGTTCTTGAACCGCCAGCCCGGCTCCCAGAACAGCCACACCGACCACGGCTGGCCCGGCCGGGCCAGCTTCAGCACACCGGTGCCGAACCAGCGGTCGCGCCGCACGGCGCGCGGCTTGGTGTAGCGGGAGGCGAGCGGTTCCAGGTGCACCGGAGTGCCGTCGGCGAGCACCGGTCTGACGCACTCGGTGCCGGGCGCCATCCACACCGCCAGCAGGTCCGCGTCGTCGCGCACGACGGTCACCGGCCGGGCGATGTGGAAGCCGGCGCCGCCGTTCTCCCGGTACCGCCACAGGATCGGGGTCCCCGGGGCCCAGTGGCCCGTCGTCGCACCGCCCGCCGTCACGCGTCTCACCGCTCCGTCGTCTGCCATGGACAGATATTAGGTGTCATGGCCATACGACGCTGCGGTGAGCGTCATGGTTCACGCCCGGGACACATCGGTCACGGACGCGTCATCCGCAGGACGTCCAGGGCCTCGTCGAGCTGTTCGGCCGTCAGGTCGCCGCGCTCCACGTAGCCCTCCTCCTCGACCACCTGACGGATCGTCTTCTGCTCGGCGATCGCCTTCTTGGCGACCTTCGCGGCCTGCTCGTACCCGATGTACTTGTTCAGCGGGGTGACGACGGACGGGGAGGACTCGGCGTACTCGCGGGCCCGTTCGCGGTGGGCGACGATCCCGTCGACGGTCCGGTCGGCCAGCAGCCGGGTGACGTTGGCGAGCAGCCGGATGGACTCCAGGACGTTCTTGGCGATGACCGGGAGCATCACGTTCAGCTCGAAGTTGCCGGCGGCGCCCGCGGTGGCCACGGTCGCGTCGTTGCCGACGACCTGCGCGGCGACCATCAGCACGGCCTCGGGGATCACCGGGTTGACCTTGCCGGGCATGATCGAGGAGCCGGGCTGGAGGTCGGGCAGAGAGATCTCGGCGAGCCCGGTGCGCGGGCCCGAGGACATCCAGCGCAGATCGTTGGCGATCTTCGTCAGCCCGACGGCGATGGTGCGCAGCTGCCCGCTGGTCTCCACGATGCCGTCCCGGGCGCCCTGCGCCTCGAAGTGGTCGCGGGCCTCGGTCAGCGGCAGCCCGGTGGTGCGGGCCACCTCCTCGATGACGGCGGCGGAGAAACCGGGCGGGGTGTTGATGCCGGTGCCCACGGCGGTGCCGCCCAGCGGCAGTTCGGCCAGCCGCGGCAGGGAGGCGGTGAGCCGCTCGACGCCGTAGCGCACCTGCGCCGCGTACCCGCCGAACTCCTGGCCCAGGGTGACGGGCGTGGCGTCCATCAGGTGGGTGCGCCCGGACTTCACCACGTCTGCGAACTCCTCGGCCTTGCGGGCGAGGGCGTCGGCCAGGTGGTCCAGGGCGGGGATCAGGTCGTGGGTGACGGCGGCGGTGGCGGCGATGTGGATCGAGGACGGGAAGACGTCGTTGGAGGACTGGGAGGCGTTGACGTGGTCGTTGGGGTGCACGTCGCGTCCCAGCCGCTCGCTCGCGAGGGTGGCGATGACCTCGTTGGCGTTCATGTTGGACGACGTGCCCGAGCCGGTCTGGAACACGTCCACGGGGAAGTGCGCGTCCCACGTGCCCTCGGCGACCTCGTCCGCGGCCGACCGGATCGCCCCGGCGACGTCCTCGTCCAGTACGCCGAGTTCGGCGTTGACCCTCGCGGCGGCGCCCTTGATCCGGGCCAGCGCCTCGATGTGGGCGCGCTCGATGCGCTGCCCGGAGACGGGGAAGTTCGCCACGGCGCGCTGCGTCTGCGCGCGCCACTTGGCGTCGGCGGGCACCTCGACCTCGCCCATGGAGTCGTGCTCGATACGGTATTCGGTCATACCCGGTACAGCGTGTGAGCGGACCCGAATGTTCCGGCGCTGGGCCGAACGGGCGGAGCCCCCGGTGGTCCGGGGGCTCAGTGGGCGTGCGGACGCGCGGGGCGCGCGGGCGCGGGTCAGGCCAGGCCGGGGCCGCGCACCGGGATGCTGGTGAACGTCGGCTGCGGGGCCGGGTCCTGGAAGAAGTCGTTGCCCTTGTCGTCGACCACGATGAAGGCCGGGAAGTCCTCCACCTCGATCTTCCAGACAGCCTCCATGCCCAGCTCCTCGTACTCCAGGACCTCGACCTTCTTGATGCAGTCCTGGGCCAGGCGCGCCGCCGGGCCGCCGATGGAGCCGAGGTAGAAGCCGCCGTGCGCGTGGCAGGCGTCGGTGACCTGCTTGCTGCGGTTGCCCTTGGCCAGCATCACCTTGGAGCCGCCCGCCGCCTGGAACTGTGCCACGTAGGAGTCCATGCGGCCGGCCGTGGTCGGGCCGAAGGAACCGGAGGCGTAGCCCTCGGGGGTCTTGGCCGGGCCGGCGTAGTAGACCGGGTGGTCCTTGAGGTACTGGGGCATGCCCTCGCCCGCGTCCAGCCGCTCCTTGATCTTGGCGTGCGCGATGTCGCGGGCCACGACCAGCGGGCCGGTCAGCGAAAGCCGGGTCTTGACCGGGTACTTGGCCAGCTCGGCGAGGACGTCGTCCATGGGCTGGTTCAGGTCGATCCTCACGACGTCGCCGGACTCGTCCAGGTGCGCGTCGGTCGTCTCCGGCAGGAAGCGCGCCGGGTCGGTCTCCAGCTGCTCCAGGAACACGCCCTCGGCGGTGATCTTGGCGACCGCCTGGCGGTCGGCCGAGCAGGAGACGGCGATGGCGACCGGGCAGGACGCGCCGTGCCGGGGCAGCCGGATCACCCGGACGTCGTGGCAGAAGTACTTGCCGCCGAACTGGGCGCCGATGCCGATCCTCTGGGTCAGCTCGAAGACCTTCTCCTCCAGCTCCTCGTCCCGGAAGCCGTGGCCGAGCGGCGAGCCCTCGGTGGGCGCGTTGTCCAGGTAGTGCGCGGAGGCGTACTTGGCGGTCTTCAGCGCGTACTCGGCGGAGGTGCCGCCGACCACGATCGCCAGGTGGTACGGCGGGCAGGCGGCCGTTCCCAGCGAACGGATCTTCTCCTCCAGGAACTTCATCATGGAGGACTCGTTCAGGACGGCCTTGGTCTCCTGGTACAGGAACGACTTGTTGGCGCTGCCGCCGCCCTTCGCCATGAACAGGAACTTGTAGGCGCCGCCGTCGGCGGCGTACAGCTCGATCTGCGCCGGCAGGTTGGAGCCGGTGTTCTTCTCCTCCCACATGGTCAGCGGGGCCATCTGGGAGTAGCGCAGGTTGAGCTTGGTGTACGCGTCGAAGATGCCGTGCGAGAGGGCCTTCTCGTCCTGGCCCTCGGTCAGCACGTTCTGCCCGCGCTTGCCCATGACGATCGCCGTGCCGGTGTCCTGGCACATGGGCAGCACGCCGGCCGCGGCGATGTTGGCGTTCTTCAGCAGGTCCAGGGCCACGAACTTGTCGTTGGAGCTGGCCTCCGGGTCGTCGATGATGCGGCGCAGCTGGGCGAGGTGGGCCGGGCGCAGGTAGTGCTGGATGTCGTGGATCGCCTCCTCGGCGAGCCTGCGCAGCGCCTGGGGCTCGACCTTGAGGAACGTACGCCCGTCGGGCCCCTCGACGGTGGCGACGCCCTCGGACGTCACCAGCCGGTACGGGGTGGTGTCCTCACCCTGGGGGAGCAGATCGGTGTACGCGAACTCAGGCATCTTCGCCCATTCCTCACTCGGCAGACGGCTGCCCGCCTGATGTCGGCGGGCACCGACCAGCGTAGGACCTGCCCATGGCGGCGGACTTGTGAGGTCGGGCTCACTGCCGCGCGCCCGGCGCGGCGGGGGAGCGCGGCGACGGTTTTCCACCGGGTGGCGACAGGGGGTAGTCGCGATCTATCGCGTTTCGGTACGCTGCTGCCGTGGACCTTCAGAAGCAGCAGACCGAACCGCGCCGGCAGCCCGCGCCGACCGTGGCGGACAGCGCCGCCCGGGCCGCCGGGCTGCGCGCCTCGGACGCCGACCGCGACCGCATCGCCGACCTCCTGCGCGACGCCCTCGCCGAGGGCCGGCTGACCGCCGACGAGCACGCCGAGCGCGTGGAGGGGGTGCTGAGCGCCAAGACGGTCGGCGAACTGGAGGTCTTCATCCAGGACCTGCCCGCCGCCCACCAGGACCGCGCCGCCCCCGCGTACACCGCCGCGCCGCACCGGCCGGACGGCGGCGAGATACCCGCGCAGGCCGACGACAACGTGGTGGCGGTGTTCAGCGCCGCCGTCCGCAAGGGCCGCTGGCGCGCCGGGCGCCGACTGCACGCCTTCTCGGTCTTCGGCAGCGTGGAGATCGACCTCAGCGAGGCGATATTCGAGTACCAGCAGGTCGTCATCAAGGCCGTCTCCGTCTTCGGCGACGTCCAGATCCGCGTCCCGGAGAACGTGTCGCTGCGCGGCACCGGCGGCGGCGTCCTCGGCAACTTCGAGGTGGAGGCGCTGGATTCGCCCGACCCGCAGGCGCCCGTGGTCTACGTCGACGGCTGGGCGGTCCTCGGGAACGTGGAGGCGCGCCCCAAGCGCGGCAAACTCGTCGCGGACATCCTGGACCGGGTGCAGCGCAAGGTGGACAAGCGGCTGCGCAAGCATCTCTGAGCGACTGGGCGGTTCACGACTCAGTGCATAGGCGCGCGTACAGCGGGTAGGCCTTGCTGCATCGTCTCTCGGAGGGTCCCGTGGGACTCACGGCCACCCTTGAGCTCGCGAAGCCGTCGTCAGGAGAAGACCGTGCTGCAACCGCCGCATTCGTCCCTGCAGGTCGCTGCCGTCCCGGCCCAGCGGGTGCCAGTGCGGGACAGGGACCAAGACGCACCATGGCACACCGAGGCGGTGTGCCGGCGTGACGAGGCCGGCCTGTTCTTCGCACCCTCGAAAGAGCCCACCGCCGCCCGGCTCTCCCGGGAGGAGGCGGCCAAGCGGGTCTGCGCGCAGTGTCCGGTGATGGTCGAGTGCCGCGAGCACGCGCTGCTCCAGCCCGAGCCGTACGGCGTCTGGGGCGGCCTGACCGCCGCCGAGCGCCGCGTCGTCCTGGCCCGCCGCCGGCGCCGCGACATGGAACTGAAGAAGACGGCACGGACGACGGGGCGGATAGCGCAGGCGGGCTGACGGGTCTCCGCCGGGCGGCCCGGCGCGGGGCGGGCCGCCGGGGCGCCGCCGGGCGGCAGGCGCGCCACCGGGCGGCCGGGGTTGCCGCCGGGCGGCCCGGGGTTCCGCCGGGCGGTCGGTGCGTCACCGGGCGGTCGGCGCGCCGCCGAGCCGCAGGGGTGTCGCCCGGGCAGCCAGGTCGGTGTCCGGCTGCCGAGTCGGTGTCCGGCTGTCAGGCCGGTTGCCGGCTGCCAGGGGCGGCGCGAGCCGGTGAACCTTTCCGGTCGCAGCATTAGCGGGGACCGCCCGTGTCCCGGCCGTTGTCGGCGACTGGGGCGCCCCCTCCGCACCGGGGCGCGCCCCCTCGCCGTACCCGACCGTGGTCCGCCGGCCCCTCGGGGCCGGCCCGGCTACTTCGCCCGGTCGAAGTCGACCGCGCTGTACGCCCGCAGCTTGCTCAGCCGGTGCTCGGAGTCGATCCGGCGGACCGTGCCGGACTTGGAGCGCATGACGATCGAGTCGGTGATCGCCGTCTCCGAGCGGTAGCGCACTCCGCGCAGCAGCTCGCCGTCGGTGATGCCGGTGGCGACGAAGAAGACGTTCTCGCCGGAGACCAGGTCGTCCGTGGTCAGCACGCGGTCGAGGTCGTGCCCGGCGTCGATCGCCCGCTGCCGCTCCTCGTCGTCCTTGGGCCACAGCTTGCCCTGGATGGTGCCGCCCAGGCACTTCACCGCGCAGGCCGAGATGATGCCCTCGGGGGTGCCGCCGATGCCCAGCAGCATGTCGACGCCGGTGCCGTCGCGCAGCGCCAGGATCGAGCCGGCCACGTCACCGTCGGAGATCAGCTTGATCCGGGCGCCGGTCTCCCGGATCTCCTTGATGACGCCGTCGTGCCGGGGCCGGTCCAGGATGACGACGGTGACGTCCTCGGGCGTGGCCCGCTTGGCCTTGGCCACCCGCCGGATGTTCACGGACACCGGCGCGTCGATGTCGACGAAGTCCGCCGCCTCCGGCCCGGTGACCAGCTTGTCCATGTAGAACACGGCGGACGGGTCGAACATCGCGCCGCGCTCGGTGGCCGCCAGGACCGCGATCGCGTTCGGCATGCCCTTGGCGGTCAGGGTGGTGCCGTCGATCGGGTCGACGGCGATGTCGACCTCGGGCCCGGTCCCGTCGCCCACGCGCTCCCCGTTGAAGAGCATCGGGGCTTCGTCCTTCTCGCCCTCGCCGATGACGACGACGCCGTTCATCGAGACGGTGGAGACGAGGGTCCGCATGGCACGGACGGCGGCGCCGTCGGCGCCGTTCTTGTCACCGCGCCCGACCCAGCGGCCGGCCGCCATGGCCGCGGCCTCGGTCACCCGGACGAGTTCCAGGGCGATGTTGCGGTCGGGAGCCTCTTCGGGAACTTCAAGCTCGGACGGCAAGTGATGATGTTCGGTCATCGGAGCGCACCTTTCTGATACGACGACGGCCGGATGAGGGTTCAACACCCGACTCTATCGCCGGGCAGACAAAATGAGCAGGGGACCCCACGGATGAGCGGACCGGGCACCTGCGACGATAGGGGGCGTGGCAGGTTCGAACCGCAAGCAGAAGACAGTCCGGGGCACCATCGCCTCCCTGGGCGTGACGGTGATGGCGGCGGCGGTCATCTACGTCTTCGTCCCGCACGACGATCACGCCCCCGACATCCGTCCGGTCGACTACAGCGTGGAACTGATCACGGCACGCCGCGCCGCGTCCTACCCGGTGGCCGCGCCCGAAGGACTCCCCGCGGGCTGGAAGGCCACCTCGGTGCGCTACCGCGCCGACCAGGGAGACTTCTGGCACCTGGGCTTCCAGGACCCCGACGGCCAGTACGTGGCGGTCGAGCAGTCCACGCAGAAGCGGGCGGCCTTCATCGACGACGCCAGCCAGGGCGGCCACGCCACCAAGATGACCCAGCGGATCGACGGCCGCACCTGGACGCGCTGGACCGGCGGCCGCTACGACGCCCTCGTCCACGAGGACGGCAAGGGGGCGACGACGGTGGTCGCGGGCACCGCGGGCTTCGACGGGCTCACGACGATGGCGCGGGCGCTGGAGCTGAAGAAGACGTCCTGACGACGTGACGCCGAAGACCGGCCGCGGTGCGCCCCCGGCCGCGCACCGTCGTCACCGGACGCGCCCCAGGCAGGGCACCGGCGTCACCGGACGCGCCCCCGGCAGGGCACCGGGGTCTCACAGGGCCTCCGGCCCGGTCAGTCCTCGCCGTCCTCGTCCTGGGCGGCCTCCTCGGCCAGCGCCGCGTCCAGGCGGGCGCGCGCGCCCTCCAGCCACCGACGGCACACCTTGGCCAGCTCCTCGCCCCGCTCCCACAGCGCCAGGGACTCCTCCAGGCTGGTCCCGCCCGCCTCCAGGCGCCGTACGACCTCGATCAGTTCGTCGCGCGCCTGCTCGTAGCCGAGCGTCTCCTGTGCCGGTACTGCCTCGCTGGTCATCCGCCCACCCTAAACGTCGACTCGAACCGTGAACTCGCCCTCGGCGACCCGGGCCCGCAGCGCCTCGTCCGCCGCCACCTCGGCCGGATCGCGGACCACATGGCCGTCCGCCCGCTGCAGGACGGCGTATCCGCGCCGCAGGGTCGCCGCCGGGGAGAGGGCCACCACGCGCGCGTGCGTGTGCGCCAGCTCGGAGTCGGCGCGGTCCAGCAGGTGCCGCACGGTGCGCCGGCCCCGGTCGAGCAGCGCGGCGACATGGTCCGCCCGCTCGTCGATCATGCGGTGCGGGTCCTCCATGCAGGGCCGCGCCAGCGCGTGGGCGAGCCCGCGCTCCTCCCGCTCCACGTGCGCCCGCGCGCACCGCCGCGCACGGTCGCGCAGCTGCCGGACCCGCTCGTACTCCTCGCCGACGTCCGGGACGACCTTCTTCGCGGCGTCGGTCGGGGTGGAGGCGCGCAGGTCGGCGACGTAGTCCAGCAGCGGCGTGTCCGGCTCGTGGCCGATCGCGGAGACCACGGGCGTACGGCACGCGGCGACCGTGCGGACCAGCTGCTCGTCGGAGAACGGCAGCAGGTCCTCCACGCTGCCGCCGCCGCGCGCCACCACGATCACGTCCACGTCCGCGCTCTCGTCCAGCTCCTTGACCGCCTGCACGACCTGTGTGACGGCGTGCACGCCCTGCACGGCGACGTTGCGCACCTCGAAGCGGACGGCGGGCCAGCGGTGCCGGGCGTTCTCCAGCACGTCGCGCTCCGCGGCGGAGGCGCGTCCGCACACCAGGCCGATCAGCTGCGGCAGGAAGGGCAGCGCCTTCTTGCGCTCGGGCGCGAACAGGCCCTCGGCGGCGAGGTTCTTCTTCAGCTGCTCAAGACGGGCCAGCAGCTCCCCGACGCCCACCGGCCTTATCTCGGCCGCGCGCAGGGACAGCTGCCCGCGCGGGGCGTACCACTCCGGTTTGGCGTGCACCAGGACGCGGGCGCCCTCGCCGACGACGTCGGCGACCGCGTCGAACACCTCGCGGTAGCAGGTCACGCCGACCGAGATGTTGTACGACGGGTCGCGCAGCGTCAGGAACACCACGCCCGCGCCGGGCCGCCGCGACAGCTGCGTGATCTGGCCCTCGACCCAGACCGCGCCGAGCCGGTCGATCCAGCCGCCGATGAGCCGGGAGACCTCGCCGACGGGCAGGGGAGCTTCGGGGGACGTGGAGATGGCCATGCCCGCGAGGGTAGCGGCCGGCGCCGACAACGGCGGCGGCGCCGGACGGGGCCGCGCGATCTCCGGGCCGCCCGGCGCACCTTTACGATGGGGCCATGACCGCTACGTCTGGCCGCCGTGTCCTGCTCGCCGCCCCCCGGGGCTACTGCGCGGGTGTGGACCGCGCCGTGATCGCCGTGGAGAAAGCCCTGGAGCAGTACGGGGCTCCGGTGTACGTCCGGCACGAGATCGTGCACAACAAGTACGTGGTGCAGACCCTGGAGAAGAAGGGCGCCGTCTTCGTCGAGCGGACGGAGGAGGTGCCGCCGGGCAACATCGTGATGTTCTCGGCGCACGGCGTCGCGCCCGTCGTGCACGAGGAGGCCGCACGCGGCCGGCTCGCCACCATCGACGCCACCTGCCCGCTGGTCACCAAGGTGCACAAGGAGGCCGTCCGGTTCGCCAAGGAGGACTACGACATCCTCCTGATCGGGCACGAGGGCCACGAGGAGGTCATCGGCACCTCCGGCGAGGCCCCCGAGCACATCCAGCTGGTCGACGGCCCCGGGGACGTGGCGAAGGTCGAGGTGCGCGACCCGTCGCGGGTGGTGTGGCTCTCGCAGACCACGCTCTCGGTGGACGAGACCATGGAGACGGTCGACGCCCTGCAGGAGAAGTTCCCGCAGCTGATCTCGCCGCCCAGCGACGACATCTGCTACGCCACGCAGAACCGCCAGCTCGCCGTCAAGCAGATGGGCGCCGACGCCGACCTGGTCATCGTGGTCGGCTCCCGCAACTCCTCGAACTCCAAGCGGCTGGTGGAGGTCGCCAAGCTCGCGGGCGCGGCCCAGGCCTACCTCGTGGACTTCGCCGACGAGATCGACGAGGCCTGGCTGGAGGGCGTCGGCACGGTCGGCGTGACCTCGGGCGCGTCGGTGCCGGAGGTGCTGGTCGAGCAGGTGCTCGAATGGCTCGCGGGGCGCGGCTTCGAGGACGTGGAGATCGTCAAGGCGGCCGAGGAGTCCATCATCTTCTCGCTGCCGAAGGAGCTCCGCCGCGACCTGCGCGAGGAGGCGTCCACGCTGGCCGCCGAGCGCGGCGGATCGGGCACGCCGGAAGCCTGAGCCTCTCAGAGGAGAACGACCGCCCCCGCCCACGGCGTGACGGTCAGTGCCACCCCGTAACGTGGAGCCATGCAGATCTTCGGTGTGGACATCGGCGGTTCGGGGATCAAGGGCGCCCCGGTGGACCTGGACCGGGGCGACCTGGCCCAGGAGCGGTGCAAAGTGCTCACCCCGCACCCGGCGACGCCCGACGGGGTGGCCGACGGCGTCAAGCAGGTCGTCGACCACTTCGGCTGGACGGGACCGGTCGGGCTGACGTTCCCGGGCGTGGTCACCGGCGGCGCCACGATCCGTACGGCGGCCAACGTGGACAGCAGCTGGATCGACACCGACGCGCGCGCGTTGTTCGGCGAGCGGCTCGGCGGCCTGCCGGTGACGGTGGTCAACGACGCGGACGCGGCGGGCGTCGCCGAGATGCAGTTCGGCGCCGGGAAGGGCCGCAAGGGCACGGTGATCCTGCTGACCTTCGGCACCGGCATCGGCAGCGCGGTGTTCATCGACGGCGCGCTGGTGCCCAACACCGAGCTGGGCCATCTGGAGCTGGACGGCCACGAGGCGGAGAAGCGCGCCTCCAGCAAGGTCAAGGACGACCGCGACCTGTCCTGGGAGCAGTGGGCGCGCCGGGTCCAGAAGTACCTGGCCCACGTCGAGATGCTGTTCTCGCCCGAGCTGTTCGTCATCGGCGGCGGCGTCAGCCGCAAGTCCCACAAGTTCCTGCCCCTCATCGAGGGGGTGCGGGCGGAGATCGTCCCCGCCCAGCTCCAGAACAACGCGGGCATCGTGGGCGCGGCGATGCGGGCGGCACAGGGCGCCTGACCGGCGGCGTCTTTGTCGGGCGCGCCGATGAGAGCGCCCTCACCCCGGCCGGCGGGCTCGCCTTGGCCGGCGGTCTTGCCTTGGCCGGCGGGCTAACGCCGGCTGGGGTCTCTCCCCGGTCGGCGGCCTCGCCTCGGCTGGGGGTCTCGCCCCGGCCGGCGGCCTCACTCCGGCCGGTGGCCTCACTCCGGCCGGTGGCCTCACCCCAGCTGGGGTCTCACCCCGGCCGGCGGCTGCGCACCGCCGGCCGGGTGACCGCGACCGCGAGGGCCGCGCGCCGTACCAGCGCCACGGCGGTCGCGACCAGCGTCCCGGCGTACAGCCACAGCGCCTGGGTGGCGAGGGCGGTCACCAGGCCCGTCACGGTGCCCAGGACGCCGCCGGCGCCGTCGGCCACGGGCAGCAGCCCCACGGTGAACCCGATCGGCACGACGACGGGCGCGGCCAGCACGTCGCCCCCGCGCACCCACAGGGCGGTCAGCGCGCACACCGGCAGGAACAGCACGCCGTACCCGGTCGGCGAACCGTCCAGCAGCAGCGCGTCGAGGCAGCCCAGCGCGAGCATCAGCGCGCCGCAGAACAGCCCGCCGCCGAGCCCGGTCAGCCGCGGGTCGGGCAGCCGCCGCAGCCGCCGTACGAGACCGGCCGGAGCGGAGGCGGGGGGCGCGGCGGAGCCCGGCCGGCGTACCGAGGACCCGCCGGGGCCGCGCGCTCCTCCCGCGGCCGGCCGGGGGCGGGGGCGGGCCGGCGGCCGTGCCGGCTGCTGTATGCCCTGGCCGGGCGCGGGCGGCCTGCCGCGTCGCGGTCCGTGCTGCTGGTGTCGCGTCCTGTGTTGCTCCACTGGACCAACCTAGGTCTGTTTATGTGCTGAATAGGCCGTTTGACATGCCGCTCGGCGTGGCGCGGCCATGCGTTCGAACCGTCGCCGAGGCGGGGCGGCGCACGCCGTAGACTGGTGGATCGGCCGCCTTGGCCGCCAGTCTCCTCACGTACGGGAAGTCGCAACGTGTCGCTCACGATCGGAATCGTCGGTCTGCCGAACGTCGGCAAGTCGACCCTGTTCAACGCCCTGACCAAGAACGACGTGCTCGCGGCCAACTACCCGTTCGCCACGATCGAGCCGAACGTCGGTGTCGTGGGCGTGCCGGACGGTCGCCTCGCCCAGCTCGCCTCGATCTTCAAGTCGGAGCGGATCCTGCCGGCCACGGTCGACTTCGTCGACATCGCCGGCATCGTGCGCGGCGCCAGCGAGGGCGAGGGCCTGGGCAACAAGTTCCTCGCGAACATCCGCGAGTCGGACGCGATCTGCCAGGTCATCCGCGCCTTCAAGGACGAGAACGTCGTGCACGTCGACGGCAAGGTCTCGCCCAAGGACGACATCGAGACGATCAACACCGAGCTGATCCTCGCCGACCTCCAGACCATCGAGAAGGTCCTGCCCCGGCTCCAGAAGGAGTCGCGGATCAAGAAGGACGTGGCTCTCAAGGTCAAGGCGGTCGAGGAGGCCCAGGCGATCCTGGAGAAGGGCGACACGCTCTTCTCCCAGGGCATCCTCCAGGGCACCGAGCGCGCGGAGCTGCTGCACGACCTCCACCTGCTCACCACCAAGCCCTTCCTCTACGTCTTCAACGTCGACGAGGACGAGCTGACCGACGAGGACTTCAAGAACGAGCAGCGCGCCCTGGTCGCCCCCGCCGAGGCGATCTTCCTCAACGCCAAGCTGGAGGCGGACCTCGCCGAGCTGGACGAGGAGGACGCGATGGAGCTGCTGGAGTCGGTGGGCGCGGAGGAACCCGGCCTGGCGACCCTCGCCCGCGTCGGCTTCGACACCCTGGGCCTGCAGACCTACCTGACGGCCGGCCCCAAGGAATCCCGCGCCTG
Organism: Streptomyces similanensis; assembly: GCF_039543625.1. Taxonomy (NCBI): domain Bacteria; kingdom Bacillati; phylum Actinomycetota; class Actinomycetes; order Kitasatosporales; family Streptomycetaceae; genus Streptomyces; species Streptomyces similanensis. The sequence goes on from NZ_BAABKC010000085.1 coordinate 49,936, forward strand.
GACCATCAAGAAGGGCGCCACCGCCCCCGAGGCGGCCGGTGTGATCCACACCGACTTCCAGAAGGGCTTCATCAAGGCGGAAGTCATCTCCTTCGCCGACCTCGTGGCAACCGGCTCAGTGGCCGAGGCCCGATCCAAGGGCAAGGCCCGCATGGAGGGCAAGGACTACGTCATGCAGGACGGGGACGTGGTGGAGTTCCGGTTCAACGTCTAATACGTTCGGCGAGAGGCCGTCTGACCTGCGCCGGAGCGGGTTGGGCGGCCTGTGCGGTCCGCACAGAGTCCGCAGCGTGCTGGATGAGTCCGGCACGCGGGGGAGCGGCTACGCCGCTTCGTCGACCTGTGGCTGGGCGTCGGCGGACTGGTCCGCGTACGCCTTGTCGACGGCGGCGCGGGTCCGCTCCTCGGAGTCGGGCCACAGGTGGGTGTAGATGTTCAGCGTCATGGCCGCGTTGGTGTGGCCGAGGCGCTCGGAGACCGTCTTCACGGACTCGCCGTGCTTGATCAGTAGGCTGGCGTAGTGGTGCCGGAGGGCGTGGGGTCCGGTGCCCTTCGCTATGCCGGCCTTCGCGCAGGCGGGCCGCCAGGATCCGTCCATGAAGTGCGTGTAGACCACGGGTCCGCCTTGCGGCGCCGTGAAGATCCAGCCCTCGGGCCCATCGGCGGGGAAGTCCCGCAGGTGGGCCTTCATCGCATCCACCGCCATGCGGGGGAGCGGGACGATGCGGTGCGAGCGAGCGGTCTTGGGCGGGCAGACGTACACGCCGTGCTTGGCGGTCTGCTGGATCTGCTGCTCGACCGAGACGGTCGCGTGCAGCAGGTCCACGTGCCGGAGCTGGAGGCCGAAGAGCTCGCCGGGGCGGAGCCCGGTGGCGGCGCCGAGCAGCACGAGGCCCTTGTAGCGGGTGGGTATCTCCTCGGACAGTGTCCGTACCTGTTCGACGGCCAGCGGCACGACCTTCTTCCGGGGCACCGAAGGCAGTTTCGCCTCGGCGCAGGGGTTATGGGGGATCATCCGGTCACGAACGGCCGCCCGGAACACGGCGTTGACCGTGTTGAAGACCGTCCGTGAGGTGCTGGCTGCCAACCCGTGCGTGGTGGTCAGGCTGGTGACCCAGCTCTGTACGTCGCCGGGCTTGATCGCGCCGAGCGCCCGCTTCTCCCAGGCCGGGTAGACGTAACAGCGCAGGTGCTGGGCCACCGCCTTGGCCGTGGAAGGCCGGTGCGGCTGGATGGCCCGCCATTCCTCCGCGTACTCCTTGAAGGGCTTCTTTGCCGATCGCGGGTCGACGTACTGGCCGGTGACCAGGCTGGCCGTGACCTCGTCGATCCAACGCTGGGCGTCGATCTTGCGGTCGAAGTGGCGGGCGTGCTCCTTGCCGTCGAGATCGCGGTAGCGGGCCCGCCATTTGCCGTTGGGGCGCTTCTGGATGTTGGCCAAGTGGCCTCTCCTTCGTTTCGGTTGTCAGTAGTGGCCGCTGTCCTCGATGTCGCTGGTGAGGGTGCGAGCGTCTCGCTCGTCGCCCATGAGGCGGAGGCACTGCTCGTGGATGGCCCGCGAGCTGTCGGGATGGGCCTTGATGTGGTCGGCGATGGCGACCACGGCGCGATGAAGCCGGTCTCGTGCGTCGCGGGTCTCGTAGAACGCTTCGACGGCTTCTTGGACGAGGCGCCGGCTGTCGATGTCGAGCCCTTCCAGGGGCGGTGACATGAGCTCTTCGAGGGGGAGTTCGAAGACGCGGGTGAAGGCGAGAGCCTCGTCGAGGTTGATGCGCCGGCGGGGGGTGCCATTCTCGATGCGCCAGACGGCTGTCTGGTTCATCTTGACGCCGGCTCTGGTCACCCGCTCCGCCAGCTCGGTCGTGCTCCACCCTCTGACCTCGCGCTCCAGGGCCACACGCGCGGCCACATTCCCCTCGCTGTAGAGCAGCGGCACCTCGCCGCCCTCGGGCCTGTCGCCTGCCATCGAACCTCCATCATCACCGTCGCTATCCCAATTGAAACATGAGCTTCCCGATTTGGTTAACCGGCGATCGCGGGGTACAACTCTATGCAGATCGAATCGCCATCTAGCCGAATGGGAATGCATGCGATACCTGACCACCGCCGAGGTCGCCGAGCGCTACCGCACAGCCGAGAGCACCGTCCGCTACTGGCGCCACATCGGGAAGGGGCCGCGCGGCATCAAGGTCGGCAAGAGGGTGCTGTACCCCGAGGCCGAGCTGCTGCGCTACGAGCGCACCCTGATCGACGGCCAGGAGGAATGGGGCCTGGCCTCGTGAGCCACCGACAGGCCCGGACAAAGCAACGGCCCCCGGCGCGCCAACGCCGAGGGCCGGAGATTCCCCTGCACGCCGCCCATCCCTGAACGAACGAACCGGTGAGAGGCGGGACCTTGCCCGTCCCGTCCCTCACCTGAGAGGAACGCCGATGGAGGACTCTACGTCCCCCGCCACCTCGAACACATCCGAGGTTGTCTGGCCCACCCCCGCGGTCCCCGGCCAGGGCATCCCCTGGCGCAGTGGGGACCGAAGCGGGGACCGAACGGAGTCGAGGTCCCCTGCTTCGATGGGTGTTCCGGTCGGGGACCGAGTCTCCCCCAGCACGGAACATGCTCAGGTCAGCGCCTTGGGGACCGGTCCCGCCGGAGCGGAAGCCGGGTACCGGGTGGAGACTTCCGGTCCGCCGGTCCCCGAACCCAGTCCCCGAATCCCGGACGGGCGCGGCGCGCCCCGAGCCGATGGTGAGGGCCACGGTCCCCACGTATCTGCGGGGACCGTGGCCCCCGACGGAGGTTCGGGGACCGGGGACCGCGCCGGTGCGAGCGGCGGGACGACTGACGAGGGAGCCGCGCTGTTGGACGACCTGCGCGCGGCTATCGGCCGGTACGTGGTGCTGCCGAGCGACGAGACCCTGACGGCGGTCACGCTGTGGGTGGCGGCCTCCCACATACAGCCCGCGCTGCAGCACGCGCCACGGCTGGCGGTGGTGGGGCCGACCAAGGGCTGCGGAAAGTCCCGTGTCCTGGACGTGCTCCACGAGACCGTGTCCAGGCCGATGATGACGGTGAACACTTCGCCGGCGGTGGTCTTCCGGATCATCGGCGAGGACCCGCCGACGCTCCTGGTGGACGAGGCCGACACCATCTTCGGCCCGAAGGCGGGCGACAAGGAGGACCTGCGCGGCCTGCTGAACGCCGGACACCAGCGCAACCGCCCCGCCTGGCGGATCTCCGGCCCGGAGCACAAGCCGACCGCGTTCCCGACCTTCGCCATGGCCGCGCTGGCGGGCATCGGCGACCTGCCGGACACGATCATGGACCGCGCCGTCGTGCTCCGCATGCAGAAGCGCAAGCCCGGTGAGAAGGTCGCTCCCTTCCGCTCCCGGCACTCCGTCCCGGAACTGAACGCGCTGCGCGACAGGCTGGCCGCATGGCTGACCCCACTACGCGGGACAGCGCACCGCCTGGTGCCACCGATGCCGGTCGAGGACCGCGCCGCCGATACGTGGGAGCCGCTGGTGATCGTCGCCGACCTGGCCAGCGGGCACTGGCCCGTGCGGGCCCGTGCCGCCTGCCTCGCGATGACCCGGAACGAGGTGGTCCAGGACGAGCAGACGACGCTGAAGACCCGGTTGCTCCGGGACATCCGCCGAGTCTTCGAGCACCAGGGCGACACGGAGGCGCTGCGCAGCCACGACCTGCTCGCTGCCCTCATCCAGGACGCCGAGGCGCCCTGGGCCGAGTACGGCACCAAGGGCCTGAACGCCTACCACCTGGCCAACCTGCTGCGCGACTTCGGCATCAGCCCGGCCAACCACCGCTTCGAGAACGGCAGGCAGGCCAAGGCGTACGCCCGCAACCAGTTCCTCGACGCCTGGGCCCGCTACTGCCCCGACCCTGCCCAGCCGGCACCCGCAGCAGAGAAGACCGCGCCCGTACGTCGAGTCCCAGGCAAGCCGCCCGCCCCTCCGTCCGGGGCGCTGCCCATCGGCCCGCCCGGCGGGTCTGCCGGCCCCAGGCCCACTCGCTGACACCAGCTCCGTATCAATCCGTCGCATCCGTCCCCGCGCAGGTCAGCGCGGGGACGGAGTTCCTCGCCGATACGGATCACTCCGTACCTGCGACCGCCTCCGTACCTGTCCTGACCAGCCACGGGACGGATGCAACGGACGTGACGAAGCCCGACCCCACACGACCACCGGAGCACCACCATGCACGAAACGAGCACCGACAACGCCCCCATCCACCGCCTCAGGGGGTTCTTCGGCCTGACCCGCCGATCAGCAGCAAGCTGGAGCGAACGAGCCTCTAACGAGGCTTCGTCCGCGCTTGCCCCCGCCCCAGGGGTGGCGGAGGAGGAAGCCGAGCGCCAGGGGGCGCCCGAGCCGGAGAAGGGCATAGCCGAGACCATCTGCCCGCCCGCAGCCGACTCCATCGCCCCGCGCCCTCAGCCGCCGGCCAATGTCCAACCGCCCGTCGAGCAGCCCTCCTGGCGGGACCTCGACGCCCCCGCCCTGCCCGCACTGATGAACCGCAAGCGCACCGTGGAGAAGCGCGACCAGGAGAAGACCATCCGCTTCACGCGGACCGCTGTGAGCGTGATCAGCGCCGCCGCGCACCAGCGGGGTCAGAAGTTCGCCGGATTCGTCGGGGACGCCGCCCTCGCCGTTGCCCTGGGCAAGGCGGGGTTGGTCGGCAGCCCGGAGGACGACCCGGTCCGCCCGCTAGTCGAGGCTGTCGAGGCACACACGGTCGCGCTGAACCGCATCGGCGGCAATCTCAACCAGATCACCGCAGCCATCCACCGAGGAACGGTGCCCGAGCGTGCCGAGGCGGTGCTGGACCGCGTCGAGCAAGCGGCCGAGAGCAGCTACCGGCTGATCGACCAGCTTCTGACGGAGGGCATCGCGCATGGTTCCTGACGTCTCCACCGGCTCCGACTCCCGCGGACTGATCGTCTACCTCTTCGGCCCCGGCCGCCGAGATGAGCACACCGACCCTCACATCGTCGCCGCCTGGGACATGGCCGGCGCCCCCGACCCCGGCCGCGACCCGGCAGCCACCTACTCCCTGCTCGCCAAACGCCTCGACCACCATGTCGACCTGCGCACCCGCGAGCTGGGCGGCAAGAAGCCACCTCAGCATGTCTGGCACTGCCCGGTCCGTACCGCGCCGGGCGACCGCTACCTCACCGACGCCGAGTGGGCCGAGGTCGCCCGCCGCATCGTTCACGCCACCGGCATCGCCCCCGAAGGCGACGACAAGGCATGCCGGTGGATCGCGGTGCGCCATGCCGACGACCACATCCACATCATGGCCACCACCGTCCGCGCCGACGGCCGCCGCCCGCGCACCCACCGCGACGGACAGCGGGCCCAAGCCGAGTGCCGCAAGATCGAGGCCGAGTTCGGCCTGCGCCGCCTGAAGCCCGGTGACCTCACCGCGCCCCGCACGCCCACCGGCGCCGAACGCGCCAAGGCCGAGCGCCAGGGCCAGGCGGTTACGGCACGGCAGTGGCTGCGCGAGCAGGCGTACGCGGTCGCCGCCGCCGTACGCAACGAGGCCGACTACTTCACCGTGCTGCAGTCCCTCGGCATCAAGGTCAAGATCCGCCTCGGCCCCGAGACCGGTGACGTGATCGGCTACAGCCTCGCCGCACCCGGCGACACCAACGCGGCCGGCGAACCCGTCTGGTACGGCGGCTCCAAACTCGCCCCCGACCTCTCGATCAACCGCCTACGCGAACGCCTCCCCGACCAGGAGGTGGCCGACCGCCCCCGGTATGTGGCGGACCCCGCCGACCCATGGCGGCACACCACCACCGCCATACACGCGGCACGCATCGTCCTCGACTCCGGTGACGATGCCGCCGCCCAGGGCCACCTGGCCGCCTTCGGCGATGCCCTGTACAACATCGCCAGCGCCACGACCGGCCCACACCGGGCGGAACTGCGGGCGGCGGCGATGGCGTTCAACCGCGCCCGCCGCTCCGCCACCCGCGCCGACCACCAGGCCGCCACCGCCCTGCGCAAGGCCGCCGAGGAACTCGCCTACGCCTCCAGCGAGCCGGGCGGACTCGCCATCGCCCTGCTCTTCGCCACCGTGCACCTGGCCCGCGCCGCCGCCAAGTGGCACGAACAGCGCGGCCACGAACAGCAGGCCGCTGCGGCGGAGGAAGCCTTCCGCCACCTCCAGGCGGGCTACCAGCAGGCCGCCGCACCCGTCCTGGCGGACTTGGCCCGCCGCGCACCACGAGCCGCAACCGCCCGCCGCTTCGAACAGGACGTTCGTGCGGCCCTCCCCGACCACGCCGACCGAATCCTCGCCGACCCCACTTGGACCGCCCTGACCACAACCCTCGCCCACGCGGAAACCGTCGGCCACAACCCCCGACGCCTCCTGGCCGAAGTGGGCACCCAGCGGGTACTCGACAGTGCCGAGTACCCCGCCGAGGTCCTCAACTGGCGCATCACGGCTCAGCCGAACCGGCGGACGCAGGCAGCTCGCATGCGAAGCGCCACCAGCGGCACATCGGCCAGGTCCGCCACGCCACACCCTCCGGCCACACCAGTGGCCATGAAGCCCGAAGAACGCCGGCACCGCTGACCCGGCCCGATGCCCCGCCACACCTCGTGGCGGGGCATCGGGTCCGGTTCAACGGCAAAGCTTCATGATGGTGGCATCGAAGTCGGGAAACTCTCGTGTGGCCTGCGCGATGATCGCCGCTGCCGACGCGCGGCGGTCCGGAGCAAATTGCTCCGCGATAGCCACCAGGCCGCGATTGACCTGGGGAGCCCAATCCGGCTCGGGCTCATACGAGGTGGCTGCTTCCCACGGACCGAAGCCGTCAGCCAGCAGCCACAAGAAGGCACCCGGGTCGCGAGCGACAACGCCTGCCTCCCCCTCGGAGCCCAGAAAGACAACTGGTTGCTCCACCAGCTCTCGCCCCCTGTCCAACGAGCTGGCCCCCGCACCCAGCGGGGTAAGGGGGCCAGCGTTGATGGTCGCGTTACGCCACGGGGCGCAGCCGGCTCCTGCGGGTCTGCGGGGACGCGGTCTGCTGCCGTACCCGGGTTTCCCATGCTTCGAGCTGGGGGCGCGGGACGCCGTGGTGGAGCGGGATAACCCACAGGTGGTGCCAGGTAGTACGGGTCTCGATCGGCTCGTTGTCGCGGTAGTGCTCGGCGGTGCGGTCTTTGATGGCACGCGGGTCGGGGTACTTGGTGGTGCCGCGCTGGACGATGCCGGTGTACAGGCAGCGTCGGTGCTCATCGAGAGCCACATAGATCGCCGAGGACCATGGCGGCAGACGCCGGGTGGTGAAGGCGCCGTTACGTTCGCGCAGCGAGTACACGCAGGTGACGAGCTGTTCGGTGGCGACGGCCAGGCGCTGACCGGGGATGGCCGCGACGCTGGCGGCGAGCTGGGCGCTGAGCGCCCATCCGGTGCTCACTCGTCGTCCTGGTCGGTCACGGCGTAGGGGTCGCCAACGACGGGCTTGGGAGCAACGGGGATCTCTTTGATCTCCCCTCCCAGTTTCCACAGCAGCTGCTGGATCGCCTCGCGCTGCGCCTCGTCATCGAAGCAAGGCGGGTTGGTACTCGTGGTGATCTTCTCGATGGTCCGCTCGACACGGTGGATGTCGGTCTGCAACGTGGCAATGGTGGCGGCGCTGCCCGTGCTCTTGGCGTTGTTCTTAGCGGCCTCGGCACGGGCAGCGTTCCGGCGGATCTCAATCTGATTGCGCCGCCTGCTGGGCAGGCCCGGTTCGGCGGTCTCGAAGACGTGCCACTCCGAGGCGCGGTCGGCCATGCCGTAGGAGGTGGCGACCTTGGGAGTCCCGTCGGGGTCGGTCTTGATCTGGGGGACGATGAAGCCTCGGGAGTAGTCCTCGGGGAAGCCGGGGACCTGATCGACCCAGTTGGACAGGGCCTCGCCGAGGAGGAGCTGGCCAGCCGCTGTCTTGGTGAGCGCCGCGACGATGGTGGGGGGCTTGGCCCGGTACGGGGTCTTCTTGTCCACCGGGACCTCGGAAATCAGGTCCTCCTTGGAGCCACGGTCACGGTTCAGGGCGTCGGCCACGATCAAGGCGTCACCGCCCAGCACAGCCAGCTCGTCCAGGGCCTCGGTGTCACCGCTCTTGGCGCGCTCGCGCAGCTGCGCGGTGAGCCGCTGGGCGGCCGTGCGATGGTCCAGGTGGAGCAGGTCGTCCTGGAGGCAGGTCAGGGTGAACGCGGGCTCGCCGTTCTCCACACGGTGCCACATCGGGCTGGTGATGGCTCCGCCGTCGCCCCAGGTGTTCACCATCTGCGGGAAGACCTTCTTGCTGTCCGAGCGGAGGAAGCGGGTGGAGAAGATCGCCAGGATCTCCAGCAGCTTCTTGGGGAAGCTGTCGTCGTTGGGGTCCAGAGAGAGGTATTCGGCGATGGAGGTCCGGATGGACTGGCCGGCTTCCCCCGACAGCGCGGTGGCGAACAGCGCCGCCCGCGCGAAAGCGGGATGGAAGGGGAGCCTGGTGGCGTTGGCGAACGCCTCGCCGTGCAGGCGTCCGGACAGGGCGTCGGACTTCTGCTGGGTGAGCAGGTTCTTGCGGACGGCCTCGGTCAGGGCGTCGGCAACGGCCTTCTCCTTGTCGCTGCCGCCGCCCCAGGACCTGGTACGCAGGTGGATCTGCGTCAGGTGCTCGGTGAACCACCGGGAGGCATCGCAGGGCTCGCCCGTGCGGGAGAACGTTCCGAGCACCAGGTTGGTGGGGGCGAGGCGCGAGTGGAGAACGCGCATCTCGCTGGCGGTCCACGAACGGGTCGTTGCGGTGTGCAGCGCATCGTTGACGGTCTTGCGGGAAGAGGCGATGGCGTCGTGGGCGAACATCCGGCCCACGATCTTCTCGGCGTACTCGCGTGCCTCGGGAGCCTTGAGCGGCTTGCCGCTGATGTTCAGGATGTTCCGCCAGGCGGACACCAGGCGGGACTGGCCATCGATGCACACGACGATCAGCTCACTGGTGCCATCGTCGTAGTGCACGATCATGACCATGCACGTCAGAGGGTGCTGGGTGCCGGTTCGGGCTATGGAGTCGGACCAGTCGTAGTCCATGAGGTGGTGCTCGACGGTCTGGACCATCATGTCCCGCAGGCTCTGCTGCGTCGGCAGGTGGATCTCCAGCCGGCCGGGTGTCTGGCCCTCGATGGCGGGATCAGTGACGCTTCCCTTGGTGAAGGCGTGCTGCACCATGGCTAGGAACCGGGGGTTGACCGGAAGCACTTTCACGCCGGCGATCTGGTGGAACGGGCTGTGCATGACCGCCGCATAGCAGGTGTCGGTGCTGAGCTGTTTCAGCCGACCGAGCCTGGACACCTTCCGCTTCGGGGCGTTCTTACGGCCACGGCCACGAGAGCTGAACAACTGTTCCGCCATCGTGTCGGGATGGGTGAGCTGGTCCAGGACCTCGGGGTGGGTGGCACCGGCCAGCAGCACCTGGATAGCGTCCTTGCCACAGGTCACCGACGGGTGGCCGTCTGCCGCCGTGGTCAGGTAGCTCATCTCGCTGGGAGCGGGGATCGGCTCCATGTCCATCAGGCCGGCGGCGAGTGACGCTGTCTGCTCGGCCGTCAACTTGCCGACCACACCCAGGGAGACATCGTCGTCATCGGTCTCGGCACCGGGCGGGAGAAAGGTAGCGGGGATGGTCACAGAAATGTGCCTTCTGTCGTGGGCGCTGCTCCGGTGATGTCCCGGAAGTGCGCGGGCGGGAGCGTGGCCCTGGTGGGCCGCCGCTCGGGACAGGGGTGTCCCACGACAGTGCGGACTGTCCCGCACGTGGTGCGAGCAGCCAACCCGGTCGCGCAGTCACAAGGACGCACTGCTCTGATAAGGCCCAGTTGACGGCCCGAAGGCTCGCTGTGCCGGCTCACCGCCACGCGGCGGACCCGCCGTACGGCGGAAGGCAATTACGACTCGCTAGTGCTGAGCAGCCAGAGGCAACTGTACCCAACTCGGATGAGAATCAGTACAGTTGATATGACATAAGAACTCGTATCTCAACCGATCACGGAACGTGCGAGTCGAACAGGTTTTCCGCCGGAGTGATCTTCCCGTTTTGTGCTCCCTTTCCCAGGTCCATCACAGGAGGGCAGAGCCCGCAGCGCACCCTGATGCCCTCGCTGATCGTGGCAGCGAGGGCATCAGTCGTTAGGCGGCGCGGGCTGCGGGCGACTGCGAGACCCACGTCCTGAGCTCGGTCAGGTGCCCGGGCTGCAGCCCGTGGTGTGGATCGGGCTGAACGAGGAGAGTCGGCGCTCCTTTGGCATCGCGCTCCGCCGCCCAGGCGTGGTCGAGGTTGGTGAAGTCGTCGTCGATCCAGACGGCAGGTGCGTCTGCCAGCCAGTCGTCGACGTGGTCCCGCTTCCAGAGGTAGCCGTTGGGGTGGCTGGTGGTGATCTGGGGGCTCGGCAGGTCGACGTGCGGCAGCGGCGGGAGGCCCAGAAGGGGCCCGATGAGGGTGGTGGCGTCCAGGCGCCAGCTGGTGCACCAGACGGGGGTGACCAGGCCCGTGCGGATGACGTCCATGAGTAGGCGGCCGTGGTCGGGGTTGAGCCAGACGGTGACCGGGTTGTCGGCGCTGCGGTCGGCGGGAACGACGTCGTGACGGGCGTGGGTGGCCGGGGTCGAGCCATCCGCGTTGGGGAAGGGTATGAGGACGCCGTCGATGTCGAGGAGCAGGTAGGGCGGGCGCATCGGTTCCTCCCGGGGAAGCCAGGGCGAATGGCTGGTCAGAGCTTGCGGGCGCGGATCAGCAGGGTGGTGGGCCAGTGGCCCATGCGGGGGTCGTGGAACTCCTGGGCTGAGGTGAGCCAGAAGCCCGCCTGGCTGAGGTGCTTCTCCCACCGGTCCGTGGAGAACTCCCAGCGGGCGATGGGTAGGCGGGTGCGATCGGGAAGAGTGACGTGGTCTCGACGAGGCCGGTCGTCACCCGAGGGGCTTCGGCCGCCACGCTGCGGGTGCGGGACGGAGAAGGCGAGCACCCGGCCCGGCGTGAGGCGCTGGGCGATGGCCGGTAGCAGGAGCTCGGGGGCAACGAGGCCGACGGCGCCGAAGACGGAGTAGACCGCGTCGAACTGCTCGTCGGAAGCTTGCAGATAGTGCAGGGCGTGGCCGGCGACGAAGGTGAGGTTGTTCAGCCGTCCGTAGTGGGAGCGGGCGCGGCGGACCTGGAGGCCGACCAGGTCGACGCCGGTGACGCGGGCGCCGTGGCGGGTGGCGAGGTGGGCGGCGTTGTGGCCGGGGCCGCAGCCGAGTTCCAGGAGTCGCTTGCCGCGCAGGTCGGGACCGAGGATCTCTGCTCCGGGGCCTTGGCCGGGTCTCGTGGTCCATTCCATCCGGGCGGGTACGGACAGGGGCTCGGCGAGTCCGGCGGCGGTGCGCTGGAGCGCGTGGGCGTGCCAGGGGGATGCCTGGGCGAGCACGTCAGATCTCCAGGAGGTGGAGGACGTCGGTGAGGTGGCGGCGGACGGCCTTGATGTAGGCGGGGTCGGTGGCCGGGTCGTTGATCCAGCGGACGGCCTGTTCCATGAACCACTCGACGGCCCACATGCGGTGCCAGCCCAGGGCCCAGTTCTCGGCGGTGAGCCCGCCGCGTGGGGCGAGGGCGTCGGGGGTGCCGCCAGCGGTGACGTACTGCTCCAGGAAGACGCGAAGGCGCACGGGGTGCGGCGGATCGATGGTCCCGTGCCAGCTGGCGAGGTCGAGCAAGCCGGGGCCGGTGAAGGCGCGGGCGAAGTCGAGCAGCCTCCATCCGCGCTCGCCGATGTGGAGGCTGGTGGGGTGGAACTCGGAGTGCACCCAGCCGAACGGTTCCAGCGTCGCTCCGGCCGAGCGGGCCTCGGCCTGGGCGATACGGTCGAGCGTGTCCTCGACATCGTCGGCGTCCTGCCACCGATCGGCCTTGCGCAGCCGTTCGAGATGCTCAAGCGCCCTGGCCGGCAGCGTCCGCAGCCGGTTCTGGTCGAGTACGGGCAAGGGCGGAGCCGTACGGGTGCCGTGCAGGACCACGGCCGCAGCGACACCGTCGAGGTCGTCGGCCTCGCGGACGGACGGTCCGAGGTCCTCCATGAGCATGCCGAGCCAGCCGTCCAGGACGGCGGAGGCGTGGACCTGGGGGACGGGTACGCCGAGGGTGTGGGCCAGGCGGAGGGCCTGGTCCTCGCTGTCGAAGGGCTTCTTGGCGTACTTGAAGACGGCCGTGGAGCCGTCGGGGAAGGCCACGCGCTCGACACCGGACATGGACCACACGCGTACCTCCTCCCGTACAGCGGTGGTCTGGCCGGTCGCGGTGAGCAGGTTGTCGAGGAGTTCGGCGCTGGGGTTCGCGGTCACGTGAGGGCTCCGGGGGATGGTGGCGTCCGGGGCGGGCGAGGGAAGCCGGCCCGCCCCGGAGCCTGATCGGGTGGTGGTTACGCGGCGGGGTTCACGCGGTGGGCGTAGACCTGCTCGATCCAGCCCGCCTTGAACGCGGCGAGGTCGTCACGGAAGTTCGCCATCGAGGCACCGTAGGGAGCGACCACGCCGCCGGACTGGTCCGGCACGGACTGGCAGCCGTGCACGAGCCGGCCGCCCAGGGCGGCGTGGGCCTTGATGGACTCGATCCGGCGGTGCTCGTTGAACCAGCCGCCGTGGTAGACCTCGTCGAGCATCCCGCCCATCTCGTCATCCAGGTCGAAGACAACGGAGGTGGCGGCGGGAAAGAACCAGCACGGGCCGACGTTGGAGATGTGCCCGTCCAGCTCGACCTTGTTGAGCGCCATGAGCGTGGCGGCCTCGCGGAGCATCCGCAGGTGGTCGGCGGTGATCTGCGGCAGGCCGAGGCCGGCCAGGTGTTCCTCGCGGAAGAGGTACGCGTACACCTCGTACGCGGTGGCCACGACGCGGGCCGCGTCGGAGGTGGACTCGCTGTGCTGCTTGATGAAGTCGAGCGCGAGCTGCTCGACCGCGCTCTCGGTCGTCTCGTCCACGTCCAGGAGCTGGGACTTGACCAGCTCCCAGTCGGCGACGAGCCAGGTGTTCGACTCGAAGCGGAAGAAGTACTCGGCCGGGTCGATGGTGATGCGCCGGCCGTCGACCTGGATGCCGGGCAGGCGGCTCCAGCGCGGGTCGAACGCCTCGGGCAGCTCGACCGTGATGGCCATGGTGTCGATGGTGGTCACCGTGTTCTCCGTCTCTGATTGGCCGGGTTCGGGCACAGGAATGCCCGAGCCTGGTGTGGGCGTACGGAACTTCGGGGTGCCGCCCGGACCAAGGGGGAGCCTGGATCACGGTTGCGCCGTTCCGGGCGGCTGCTGATAAGTGAACCGGTGGTCACGCTGAGTGGGTACGGTGGAAGGCAGTTGAAGCGGTATACGCGGTTTACAGCTCCGGAGTGGAGGCGATCGTGGCGGCGCCGAGAGAACCCAACTCCCCTCTGCGCGACGTCATCGCGGCGGTCGGTTGCACCTACGAGGCCCTCGCCAGAGACGTGCGGCGCATCGCCGCCGAGAACGGCGAGATCCTCCAGACCAACAAGTCGGCCATCTCGCACTGGGTGAACGGCACCCGCACCGCGTCGGGCCGGGTAGGTCAGTACCTGGCCGAGGCGCTGTCCCGCCGAGCGGGGCGCACGGTCACCCAGACCGAGATCGGCCTCCAGGCAGGTGATGACGAAGCGCCGGCGGAATCCGACCCCGTCCTCGCCGCCACCGACCTGGGCCGCGCCGATGTCGAGCGGCGCCGCTTCCTCGCCATCGCGGCCTTCACCACCGCCGGCGTCGCCATGCCGCTCGGATACGACCACGAAGCCACCGCCCGCATGCTCCGCGCCCGCACCGGCACGTCCGTGGTCGGGACAGAGGACGTGGACGTCGTACGCCAGATCACCGCGGCCTTCAGCGCCGCCGACGAGCGCCTCGGCGGCGGGCACGGCCTGACCACCGTCACCGCGTATCTCGCCGACACAGCAGCCCCCATGCTGCGTGGACGTTTCCCCAGCGAAGCCTTACGCCGAACAGCCTTCGGCGCCGTCGCCGAACTCGCCTACCTCGCAGGGTGGAAGCACCACGACCTCGGCCAGGAAGGCGCCGCCCAGCGCTACTACCAGGTCGGCTACCAGCTCGCCTGCGAAGCCGACCCCCACGGGCACGCCGCCTGGATGATGCGCGCCCTCGCCCACCAGGCCCTCAGCCTCAAGCAGCCCCACCACTGCGTCGACCTCGTCGAAGGCGCCCTACGTACAGGTCTCGGCCACGTCGACGGCCAGACCGAGGCTCTCCTCCACATCACCCACGCCCGCGCCTACGCCGCCACCGACGAGAACTCCCTGGCCGCGCGCGCCCTACTCGCTGCCGAAGACGCCCTCCTCCGCGACGACGGCCCCCAGCCCAGCTACTCCCGCGTCAGCGGCCCCGCTGCCGGCACCGTGGCCAGCCACACCGCCCGCACCCTGACCGACCTCGCGGACCACATCGGCACCGAACAGCAGCACCGAGACGCCCTCACTCGCTGGGACCCCGAGAAGTACAAGCGCGTCCACGCCCTCACCCACGCCGACCTCGGCGACAGCCTTGCCGCCCAGGCCCGCGCCGACGAAGCGGTCGCAGCCTGGACCCAAGCCCTGGTCCTCATGGAAGGCATGACCTCCGACCGCACCCGCAAGGCGATCACCTCAATCCGCTCCACGCTCGCGGTCTACCAGCGCCGCCGCGTTCCCGGTGCCGCCGATCTCGCCCGCCGCGCCCGCGAGGCCCTCGCCTAACATGCCCAACAACCCGCCCGACGAAGGGAACACCGTGGCCCAGCAGACTGACGACCAGCCGAAGGCCCTCAAGCCGGCGCTCGAATCGATGACCCTGCTGGTCGCTGCGGTCATCGTCCACGACAAGGCCGCCAACCGCGTCGTCCTCCTCCAGCGCAGCGAGAACGCCAAGTTCGCCCAGGGCATGTGGGACCTGCCCGTCGGCAAGAGCGAGCCGGGCGAACCCATCACGGAGACGGCGGTCCGCGAGCTCTACGAGGAGACGGGCCTCACGGTGAAGCCCGAGTCCCTCAAGGTCGCCCACATCATCCACGGCGCCTGGGGCGTCGAGGCCCCCAACGGCTTCCTCACGGTCGTGTTCGCCGCCCACGAATGGACCGGCGAACCCGAAAACCGCGAACCCCGCAAGCACTCCCAGGTCCGCTGGGTCGACGCCAATGACATTCCGGAGGAATTCGTCGATACCACAGCGAGTGCCCTCCACGGGTATCTCTCTGCCAGGTCCCAGGTCTCGCTCGATGGCTGGCGCTGAGTGAAGGAAGGGAGAGTTTTCCAGCCTATCGAGAGGTTTGGGTGAGCCCATCTGATTCTGCCTGCTTGGGGATAAGCGGCTGAGTACGGTCGCCCGATGGGGTTGATCTAAAGAGGGATTCGAAGATCGCCTCGAATTCGCATTCATCTGAATCCTTGAACACGGCCAGCCCCTTGATGTCCTCGGCGGTCACGTGGCGTTCGCAGAAAGATCGAGCGCGATCGTTCTTGTTCGAGGACTCGTTGTTCTCCAGTGGCGGGTAGTAGTCCTCATTGCGCCGCGCTCCCATACGTAAATGTCATCTTTCCGTAGTTCCTGAAGCAGCTCGATCTTCATACGCCTAAGGTCAGGATCGGCAGCCTCTTCGAGAACTTTCCGCATGGCGCCCGAGGTGGATCGCGCAAAAAACGCGCTAACAGCGGCGTCGAGATCCTCCCATTCGCAAAGCCCTTGAGCGTATTGCTCTCGTGCCACCCTGGCCTGCTTCCAGAGATCCTGCACAGCACCGTTAACACGCATGCTCTTGAGCGTCTTTCCGGAGGGGTCGGCTCCTGAAGCAGCTACAATTTCGTTTGCCTTGGTGATGAGTCGATCCCGCAATTGATGACAAGCTTGGCTGGCTCCCAGTTTGTCAAACCCTTCCGTCAGGACGTCAAGGTCGGCGAGTACTGCAATCTGCATTTCGAACTGAGTGAAGAAACTTCTGTAGCGGGCGATACTTCCCTTTCCTTCGACTTTCGCAATTGCTGTCGCGCGCTTCTCGAAGTCCCATTCCGGATTGAGGGTCCGAGCGATGTGCGGGATCAGGATGTGGTCGCTCGGTCCCTCGACGAGCAAGACAGAGTTAGCGAAAAATGCCGCCTCGTTGTTTTCGTGCTTGATGATCTCAAATTGATCGCGTGCCTCAATGTTTGAAAGGTCGATCACGCGCGTCCGGCTTGCCGGAGGATCCAGGGAGTGGTCCTTAATGACCTTTACAAATGTTCCGGTCGCCCCAGGTGCGAAGAACGACGGCGAGTGGGTGCTGACCAGGACGTCGTTGAAATCGGAGAAGAACGCCAGAGCTTCGAACAGCTTCCGCTGTGCCTGGGGGTGCAGGAATACTTCGGGTTCCTCGAACAGGAGTAGGCAAGGTTGCTGAGAGCTGTCTGCCGTGACTGGTCGTGCGGTTTTCATGTCGACATACGCGCGAAGGATGGCGAATGCGACCGACCTTCGAAGGCCGTCTCCTTTGGTTCTGAAATGGCCGGTGACTCCATCGTCGATGGAGATTTGCGCTTCCTCGAGAAGGCTACGCAGGCGTGGAGGTGGGATCTCAAGGCGGACGCTTGCTCGTGGGAAGGATTCCTGGAGATTCCTCTGGATCAGCGATTCAATTTGTCGAACTTCAGAAAGGCGCTGGTCTGACTCCTCGCCGTCTTCGTCCGTGGTTACGTTCAGCTGCCCCCGGAGCGCCTCAAATGAGGATTCCAGCTCGGGAAGCTGGTGCTCGATTTGCCCGAAAAGTAGGCTAAGGAGCCGCCCAAAAGTTGCTGTGGATGTCGTCTTGAGTTCCTCGTTGAGCTCCTTGACGGCTGGAATGTAAATTGATTCCGGGAGCAGTGGGGTGATCGATTTGTCCATCCCGGTCGGCAAAGCATCGTCTCCCGTGACGAAGTCATCTTCACCGAGTGATTCAATTATCGTGGCGATCTCGCGCCTTACCGCTGCGCGATTGATCTTGTCATTGAGCTTTTGGGCAACTTCTGGGTATGTGGCCTTCACATTGGCGGCGATAACTTCGGAAGGCAATCCAGACTTCAAAGTGTCGTCGATGACGAGCTTTGTGTACCTGTGATCCCGGGGAACCCGAGTGACGACCAGGAAGGTTCCCTTCCCGGGTCCCGTGTACACCTTAGCGAGCGTGATTCGCCCGTTCCGGACCTCCCTCTCGATTCGAATTCGATGCCCGTCTTCGAGCCGCTTCAGGTCGGCTTCTCTCACCTCGGAGAAGGAGAGTTGAATTCGGATCGAGCGACTTCTGTCGAGAAAGTCGGTGTCGACTGCGGTACCCGACTTTAGGAACATGTTCAAAGCCTGGAACACGGACGACTTTCCGGCGTTATTCTCGCCGATAAGGCAGCCGAATCGAGAGAAAGGAATATCCACGTGTGTGAGGCCGCGGAAGTTCTCAATCTTGATCGTCTCAAGGCGCATGGTGCTCCAGGTGTTCAAGCCGCAGAGCGATCATCGTAGAGGCACATGAGGGACTGGCGGGCGTGATTCCGCACCACAGGTACCGGAGCTCGACGCTCGTGGCCGCGGGCTGGGCGGCCCCTGTGGCCCTACTGCCGTATCGATACTGTGCCGTTGAGTTCCGAGTGGGGCAGGCGTTGGAGGAGTAGTTCCGGCCACGGTCATGCGTCGGGCAGCATGCGCCAGCATGGCGGGCGCGTCGACCGAAGGCAGCGGGAGCGGTACTCGTGGACCTGCGGCGCGTGATCCGCTGAGCACGCAGCCCATCACGGCTCCATGGTGCGGAATCAGCCGTGCGTGCTGATTCGTCCTCGGGGCGGACGGGCCGCTGCCAAACTGTGTCTAGGGATCAGGTGACAGTGTCGTTGGGGGGGGGTGCCTCTATGTCTTCCGTCAAGGCGCCCAGGTTCTGTTTGGGATGGTTTGGGGTGTGGAGGTC
>NZ_BAABKC010000086.1:0-135220 GCF_039543625.1 Streptomyces similanensis
GTCGTCCCTTGCCTTCCTGGCCGAGGAAGTTGCCCCAGCCGGAGCTCCAGTCGGTGCCGCTGTTCCAGTGGTCGCCC
The DNA here is from genome assembly GCF_039543625.1 of Streptomyces similanensis. Taxonomy (NCBI): domain Bacteria; kingdom Bacillati; phylum Actinomycetota; class Actinomycetes; order Kitasatosporales; family Streptomycetaceae; genus Streptomyces; species Streptomyces similanensis. The sequence goes on from NZ_BAABKC010000086.1 coordinate 78, forward strand.
ATGTTGGTGCGTACGGCGATCTTGCCGTCCGTGCTGTGGACGATCAGGTCGGCCTTGCCGTCGCCGTTGACGTCGGCGAAGTAGAGTCGTCCCTTGCCTTCCTGGCCGAGGAAGTTGCCCCAGCCGGAGCTCCAGCGAACGCCTTCATTGAACAGGTACAGCGGCATGCCGGGCCCCGCGACGATCCTGCCGCTCCTGGCGGTGCGCACCGTGATGGTGCCGTCCGCACCCAGGATTACGAGATCGTTCCATCCGTCCCCGTTGACGTCGGCGGAGTAGATGACCTCGCGCAGCCGCTCCCGCGCCTCCTTGGCCCACGCCTGGACCGCGCTGTCGTCGACGCGTACGGAGAGGGCGCCCGTACGGGTCTCGGCAGGGTCCTGTCCGAAACAACCGCCCTGCCAGGAACGGCTGTTGACGCCGACCAGTTCGGCCTTTCCGTTCGTCTCGCGGATCAGGGGACCGCCGGCGTCACCGGCGCAGATGGCGTCGCCGTTCTGCCCAGTGAGGGACACCTGGCCGTCCTCGGCGGTGTCGACGGTGAAGGAGCCGGTGTGCTGCTTGAGGGGCGACCACTCCGCGTTGGTCCGACCGAAACCGACGGCCTTGAGGGTTTCGCCCGCGGCAGGCGGCGTTGCGGCGAAAGCTACCGGAGTGATACCCGTGGCCGGTTGCGCCAGGCGTGCCATCACCAGGTCGCGCCCCTGGAAGGGGACGAGTTCGGTGACATCGGTGACCAGGCCGGCCGTGGTCGTGAGATCGGTGCGACCGACCGTGACCTTGGTGGCCTTGGCGGGCTTCCCGGCCGCGGGGGCGGTACCGGAAGCCGGGTTGTCCACGAAGCAGGAAGCCGCGGTGACGACCCAACGGGGGTCTACCAGGGCGCCGGAGCAGGTACGTTCGCCGTCGCCTATGTCGATGCGCGCGGTGAACGCGTAACTGCCGTCGGCGGCGGTGGGGCCGGTGACGGCGGACGCGGGGACGGTCGTGGCGTACAGCGCGGTCGGCAGAGCGGCGAGCCCGGCGGCGAGTGCGACGAGACGTATATGTCTGATGCGTGGCATGAAGTGATTCCTCGACTTGGGGCCCGCCGTATCGAGAGGCCGGCGAACCACGGGACAGCGGTGGTTACTTGGAGGTTCGAATCTCGACGAGAGTGTGGTCGCGGCCGTCGGGATCGGTGTTCTCGCCTACGGGAGTGATGGCGCCCTTGGGGACGTTGTAGTGCGTCGTCTCGTCGTCAACGGTCATCGTCACGTCGGCGGACTGGTTCGCGGCGCCGGTGATGCCGTAGACGGCCGGGATCTCAAGGCTCAGGTAGCCACTGTTCCCGGTGACTCGGAAGCAGATGTGGTCGCCATTGCGGTACCGCGCCCAGATGTCCATCAGACCGCTCTCGCTGCCGCACTCGGCAAGGACGATGTGGCCGTCGCCCCGCTTGAGTACGATTCCCTTCTCTTGTTGGACTTTGTCGGCGTTGGGATAGTTGAAGTCCTCGACCGTGTAGCCGGGCGCCTCGGCGGCGACGGTGGTGGGTGAGGGCGGACTCGATTCGGCTGGCGTGGAGACGCCGGACCAGGCCGCGACTGCGACTGCGGCCGCGGCTATGCACGCAGCCATCCCTGTTCGAGTGATGAACCTCAACACATTTCCTTACTGCTGAAGAATTACCGAGATGAAATTGGACGTCCAGCGGATGCGAGATCAGGCGTCTCAGCGCGTAAATTCGCGCGTGATTCCCTTTGGGATGCGCCGAAATATGCTCCCATTGATGCCATAAAAGCAGCAGTTCGCTCGCGTGTCTATATGGCGCGATTTTAAGTCTACTATTCAATGAACGGTCGGAAGTAGAGCATGGCTGCGGTGCAACCCGCGAACGAAAGCCCGATCCACCACAAAACGGCGGAGCTGGCCTGTACCTTGATCCAAGGGTTCTGTTCTTGCTCCAAGATATCGGCCGAGACTCTTTTTCTGACCGGTGCCAGAATGATGACGATTGTCAGCAGGACGCAGCTGTACAAGTACAGTGTGAAGGGAACGGAGTACCCTTTCGCTGCCGCGGTGGGCACCAGGAAGACGCAGCCGGCCAGTGGAGCGAAGGACATGCGACGCTTTGCCTTCGGTGTGGGCATGCACCAACGCATCGCTACGAGGTAGACAATGGTCGTGCCAGTGGCGATAAGGGTCCAGTCGCCCGTGGTCGAATGCAGATACATGCGTGCGCGTCCTCCTGGGGCGGAACGAGACTTGATTTTCTTTGAAACGCTGATATTCCGCCCCGGAGGATATCACTCGCTGATTACCACGGTGTCAGGTCGTGCCAGGTGTCGCTGATCGCGCCACCCACGGCTTTCCCGGCGCTGACGACGGCGCCAGTGGCCGGCGACAGGGCTGCTGCACCAAGACGTTGAGCCTGGGCACCCGCTGACATGACACCGCCCTTGAACCCGAGGAAGGCGTCATCGATGGCTCCGACCGTGCCTCCGAACTTGCCCCACGGAAGGCCGGTGGTGAAGACACCGACGGCGACGCCGAACGCCGAGGTGAGGAAATCCTTGGAGCCAAGGCCGTCGGTAAACGCGTAGATGATCGTGCTGGCCACACCTGTGACCAGGGAGATACCTCCGGCGACTCCGTAAATGGCCTCGCCATATGGCGGCGGAACCAAGAGACCGAGAGCGGCGGCGTAGCCTGAGTACGTGGAGACAGTGCCGAGCATGTCGGCAAAGCCGCGCCACTGGTCCTTGTCGGCGCCCAAGAACGTGCTCGGCGTCTTGGTCCCGTCGTTGTCCCCATTGTCAGCTGGGTCGAGGCCGTTCTGCTGGGCCTTCGCTGCCGCCTCCGCAGCCTTCTTGGCCGCTTCGACCTGCTCCTGCCTGCGCTTCGTGGCGACGATCTGCTTCGCCTCGGACGCGGCCGCCGCCGCTTCCGCGGCATCCTTGCCCGCCTGAGCGGACGATGCGGCGGCGGCGTTGGCCGAGGCCTGGGCGTTGTTGGCGGAAACCGTTGCCGCAGCGGCGGCCGCGGTCGCCTGGTTGGCGGAGTAGTTGGCGCGCCTGGCGGCGGCGCGCGCGCTCAGAGCCGCGTTCTTCGCCTTGTCGGCATAGCCCTGAGCCTCCTGCGCGGACTTCTCAGCGGCATCGGCGTTGGCGTTCGCCTGGGTCTTGTACGTGGCGGCCTGCTTGGCGGAGTTGATGGCGGCCGTGGCCCAGTACGACGCATCGTCCGCCGCTTTGCGGGCCTCCGCCGCTACCTTCTGCGCATACGCCGCGTTCGTCGTCGCGTCCTGGGCGAGTTTCGCGGCGTGGCTGAGCAGGGCCTGCATCGCTGCGATATGAGCGGCGGAGTCCGCGTCGAGCTGTAGCATCCGCGGGTACACGGTGGTGACGAAGTTGCGGCGCATCCAGGTCGGCCCCTCAAGCGCCACGGTCGCCGCCATTTTGGTGTACGGACCTGCGGAGCTGATGGTCGAGAAGACCGCCACATTGTCGTCTTCTGCCAGCGCCGGCCCGTACTTCACCGTGAAGAAGTCGTGCACTGCCTTGGCCGAGCCGTCATTGAGAGCGTCTGTCGCCGCCTGCTTGACTGCCTTGCCGGGGTTCTGGCCGAGTATGCGAAAGATCGCCACGGTCTGATCTTCTTTGGCAGCATCGATGGCGCCGGTGGTCAGGAACGAGGCGGGGGCGCTCTCGTCCAAGGACTCCAGCGCCAGCTGGGCCGCACTTGCCACATTGGCCGTGGATACCTGGCTGATGTACAGGACTGTCTCGCGGTCGTCCTGCTTCTGTGCGATGGTCCGGTCGGTGTCGATCCAGTTCAGGACCGACTCCTCACCGGCGGCGAGAGCGAACGCCGCAGCCTCGCGAGTCCAGGTGCCGTGCGACGACAGCAAGCTGAAGCACGCCTTGCGGCCGTGTTCCAGAGCGGTCGGGTGGTCACCGGCCGTGAACGCCTTCTCCGCGGCTACGATCAGGTCCAGTGTGGCCGAGTCCGTGGCCTGCTGCTGAGTCAGCTGGTTGCGGGACTTTTCGAGGTCCTGCTGTTCGAGCACGGCGAGTGCGGCTGCTTCCGCCTTACCCTGTTCGGCGTACTCATCGAGCTTCACGAGTTCGGCGTCGCGTGCCTTCTTTTCCACGTCCTGTGCGTCCAGGACGGCCTTGACCGCGGCGTCGGCCGCCTTTTGGGCGTCGGCGGCCCAAGTGGTGGACTTGTTCGCGAAGTCGACGGCCTTGCCCGCGGCCTTCACGGCTTCATCGGCGGCGGCCGCCGACTTGTCCGCGTGGTCGGCTGCGGCGTTGGCAGCGTCACGGGCGGCCGCCGCAGCGGCCGACGCGGTGTTGGCAAGGGACTGGGCCGCGGCGGCGGCCCGGGTGGCGCGTGCTGCCTGCGCGTCCGCCTCCGCGGCGGCGGCCCGGGCGGCGGCGGCTTCCGACTGGGCCGCGTCGGCCGCGCCGGCGGCAGTGGCCGAAGCGTTGGCAGCGACTGCGGCATCACGTGCGGCAGCTGCGGCCGAATTGCCGGCTGCGATCGACTGGTCGCAGGCGATCTTCGCCTGACCCGCCGCCGCAGCAGCTGTACGTGCCTTGGCGGCGGCGTTGCGGGCCCCGATCGCCGCGTTCTTCGCTGCCGCCGTCTGTGACGCATCGTTGGACGCGGCCATGGCAGCCTGGTACGCCACAGATGCGGCGTGCGCGGCCGTGGCCGCGGCAGAGGTCGCGGCATGGGCGGCCCAGGCGGCCTTGCGGGACGCGGTCTGGGCGGCGTAGGAGGCTGATATGGCGGTAGCTGCGGCATTGGCCGCGCCCTTGGCGGCACTGGCTGCCTTGCGGGCGGCGGCCGCGGTCTTGGCTACATCGTTCTTGGCGGCCTGGGCCTCGGCGGCGGCCTCCTGCGCGGCCTTCTTGGCCTCGGCGGCGGCCTCCTTCGCCTTGTCCGACTCCTCCTTCGCCTTCTCCGTCGCCAACTGAGCTCGCTTGGACTGCCGTACGGTCACCGCGACAAGCTGCTCGATGCTCGCGGCCTCGTCGTCGCGGGCCCGGGCGATGTTCTGCCCGATCTCCAGGAACCAGCGGATGGCATCCGCCCCGCCGTCTGCCAGAGCGCGCTGCGCGTACTTCGCCAGCTCGGGTCCGGCGCCGTTGAGGATCTTGAACACCTCGGAGGTCTCGTCCTCGAAGCGGGCGGTGAATTGAGCGTCGGTGATGAACTTCAACAGCGTGTCGCCCGAGCCGTCCTTCAGGGCGGCATCGGCTGCGGCCTGCACGCTCTTGCCGCCTTGGGCCTTCAGCGCGAAGGTGAGAGCACTCATGTCCTCAAGCTGGGCCGCCTTGTACCCACCGTCGAGGAAGGCTGCGATCTCGGGGTCTCCGGCAGCCAGGACGCGGGAGATCTCGCCCGTCGTGCTCTTCCCGGACAGAGTGAGCGATTTGAACAGAGCGACGCGGTTGTCTTCCGCGATGGCAGCGGGCAGCCCCGTGGCGATGAATTCCTCGACGTCTGCGTCGGTACCGACGAGGGCCACGGCGGCGGCAGCCCGGGTCGCCTTGCCTCCGCATTGCCACGCGGTCACGGCCCTGGCGCGAGGAGTGTCCGGGAGCGAAGGAAGATGGGGAGCATCGCCGAAGTCGGCCGTCGCTGCGAAGACGCGGGCAGTGTTGGCAAGGGGGAGAGCCGCGGCTGCCGTCGTAGCGGCGGCCACCGTCAGAATGCGGCGTCTGCTCCAGTACGTCGTGTTCAAGATGCGAGTCCCGATCGGTCGGTTGCCGCTGGCGGGCGGCCCCGGAAGGGGCCTGGCATACCGTCGGCAGCGGAGATGAATGAAGGAAGGACAGAGTTGCCATGAGTCCGCGATGAGCTGGCGAGGCGGACGATCGGCCGACGGTAAAGGGCACGGGGGTTCTACTCGGTCTCCCGCCGCGTGCTTCTAAGCATGCTGCTCTTGCGCTAGCCGGCGTCGGAGTGCGAGCACAGGTCGCCGGAACTGTTGGCGGTAGCGATGTCCGCCGTACCACCGTTGTCGCCGTGACTTCCCATCAAAGACGGCGTGGCTGGCGTGAGGCGGGGAGGCCTGCATGCTCTGAGGGATTTCTGGCATATCAACCTGACTCACCGGCCTGGGGGTCGATCCACCGCTCGGCGAGATGTCGGCGACGTCGAGGTAACGAGCCGATCGTCGACGAAGTAACTCTCCATGGTCAGCGCCCACAGAACGTTCACCAGTGCTGCGGAGCGATTATGAGAGCCGTGTCCGATGTGAAGGCGAACAACTAAGTCACCTGATATCGACGTCACTTATGGGCCGCCCAAGGACCTTGGTCGAGGTGTCGGCGACCGAAGCGGCGAGTGGTCCCAGTCGTCTTGAGCGGGGTGAGGTACATGGAGGGCTTCTCCTGGGAGACGACGGGGGGCTGCTTGTGGATGGGGCCGACGTCGGCGTTCTCGCCTAAGGGTGTGATGGTGCCCGTTGGGACGTTGTACTAGACGTGGCTGTCGCCCGTCGCCCCACTTGAGCACGATTCCCTCCTGCTGTTGGACTCTGTCGAGGTTGCGATGGTTCAAGCCCTCGATGGGTAGCCGGGTGTGTCGTCCGCGACGGTGGCGGGTGAGGGTGAATTCGGTTAGGCCGGCGTGGAGGTGCCGGACCGACCGCGAGTGCGGCTATGCATTCAACCGTCTCCGTCGGGCGATAGACCTCAATTCCTTTCTCAGTCGATAAAACATCTTTGAAGGGTGCGGATAAGTACTCAATGGCATGCAGATTTGGACGCAGCTCCCTTTGGGGAGGCGCCAAAACTTTTGCCAACTCGCCTTATGTAAGCAGTAGTTCGTTCACATGTCCACCTAGTCAAACCGGGGCGATCTTGGAAATTGGTGGGTGAATCGACTTCTGTTGCAATTGTTTCGAGGTGGTTGTGCGCATCAATGTGGAGGAAATGTAAAGGCCGAAAAACGCCGACGCTCTTCTCGGCCGCCGTCAGGGCCACGTCGAGGAAGGACAGCCTTGGGTGATGACGGTCATGCGGTTGGGGCTGATGCGTGACCTGCGGAAGATCGGTCAGGACTTCGGTCGCGCCATGCCGCGTTCGGCCGGCGCCCTCGCCACAGCCAGGGCTCGGTTGACAGTGTGCTGGGTGAGGGTGGGTTCACCGCCCGGTGGCCGTTTCGGTTTGGTGGTGACCCAGCGACCGGCACCCTGGCAGGCGCGACGGCGAGGATCGGGACGCCCTGACGCTCGCACATCCGGATGATGCGGTGGGTGCGGGCTGCGGTCAGGTCAGGGGCCCGTCCGGCAGAACGACCTTTGACCGAGCTCACGCAGCGTCTTGAGCAGGTCAGAGGCCTGTTCGGTGAGCAGACCGGTCAGGCGGTGAGATGCGCGTGGGCGGTGCCGACGGATGTCCCGACGCCGGATGCGATCCGGGTGAGGGTGTCGTGGCGGGGTAGGCGCACCACGGTACGAGCACCCGCTGGCGCGGCGGGAGTCTGCACCGCCGGTCACCCTCACGGGTGGCGATGAGCATTGTGACCCACCCGACGAGGACATGCGGACGGTCGAGTGCGGCAGACAGAGAACCAACGAGACGACCGTGCCTGTGGGCTGACATTTCACACACCTCTTCCAAAGCCACGGGGGCTTCGTCGCGCCCCTCACCTCAGCTCCACCCGGTGTCACCTGATCAGTGGCCAGGCTGAAAACGATCATGGAACTCTTGAGGTTCGGGCGGGCAGGCACATCTCGAACGGCTCAGCGGATCGGCGCGTCTTCTGGCGGACGCCCGCGGACCGACTGGCGTCACGCCGGCCTGGCGTCTGCTCTTCCATGCGTCCGCGTAGTGGAATGACTGTGCGGTGACCGGCCCACTTCCCATAGATTCGACACTTGGGCACGGATGTGCGGCCGGGGCGACGCGAGGGACAGAGGACAAGGTGGCAGGGGCAAGGCAGGGTGAGGCGGCGGCCGTCAGGCAGCCGGTGGTCGAGGCCCGCAGGATCGTCGTCAAGGTGGGCTCCTCGTCGCTGACCACCGCGGCCGGCGGCCTGGACGCCGACCGCGTGGACGCGCTGGTGGACGTGCTCGCCAAGTGCCGTGCCGGGGGAGCCAAGGAGGTCGTCCTCGTCTCCTCCGGCGCCATCGCCGCCGGACTCGCCCCGCTCGGCCTGCGCCGCCGCCCCAAGGACCTCGCCCGCCAGCAGGCCGCGGCCAGCGTCGGCCAGGGCCTGCTGGTGGCCCGCTACACCGCCTCCTTCGCCCGCTACGGCGTCCGCGTCGGCCAGGTGCTGCTGACCGGCGACGACACCAGCCGCCGCGCCCACCACCGCAACGCCTCGCGCACCCTGGACAAGCTCCTGGCGATGGGCGCCCTGCCGGTCGTCAACGAGAACGACACCGTCGCCACCGACGAGATCCGCTTCGGCGACAACGACCGCCTCGCCGCCCTCGTCGCCCACCTCGTCCACGCCGACCTGCTCGTCCTGCTCTCCGACGTCGACGGCGTCTACGACGGCGACCCCAGCAGGCCCGGCACCTCGCGGATAGCCCAGGTGCGCGGCCCCGCCGATCTGGCCGGCGTCGAGATCGGCAGCGCGGGCAAGGCCGGCGTCGGCACCGGCGGCATGGCCACCAAGGTCGAGGCCGCCCGCATCGCCGCCGCCGCCGGCATCCCGGTGGTGCTCACCAGCGCCGTCCACGCCGCCGACGCGCTGTCCGGCGGCGACACCGGCACCTACTTCCACCCCACCGGCAAGCGCTCCGCCGACCGGCTGCTCTGGCTCCAGCACGCCTCCACCCCGCAGGGCTCGCTCACCCTCGACGACGGGGCGGTCCGCGCCGTCGTCGAGGACCGCAGGTCGCTGCTGCCGGCCGGCATCGCGGCCGTCGAGGGCGAGTTCACCGCGGGCGACCCGGTCGAGCTGCGCGACGGACGGGGGCGCGCGGTCGCCCGCGGCCTCGTCAACTTCGACGCCAAGGAGATCCCCCGGCTGATCGGCCGCTCCACCCGCGAGCTGGCCCGCGAACTCGGACCGGCGTACGAACGCGAGGTCGTACACAGGGACGGTCTGGTGGTCCTGGAGCCGTAATGCCCCGAAACGTCCGGGCGGCCGGGCGAGGAATGCGGGGACGTTCCGTAAAACCGCCCCATGAAGCCGTGCGGGCTGCTGCACTTTGTCCGAGGGACACATTCCGCACGGGCACTGGGTGAAGGAGGCCGTCGTGAGACGAGTACGCCCTGGGGCGGCGTCCCGCGGTGGTGCCGGCGGGTCCCCCTCGCGTACGACCGGCGGGGAGCGCGCCCTGACCAGCGTGGCGGCCGGCGACCGCTACGACAAGGAGCACGACGCCGGGGACCCGCGCGACCAGGAGCGCGCCGGGGAGGCCGGACGGGAGGCGTGCGCGCCGGGCGGGACGACGCACGCGCCGGGCGCGGCGTCCGACGGACGCGCCCAGCCGGCCGAGCTGCCCCGGCTGTGGCACATCACCCTGCGGGTCTCCGGCGCCCGCACCCCGGTCCAAGAGGTCCGGCGCGGTCTGGAGCAGCTCGCCCACGACCACCCCTTCCTGCTGACCAGCCGCTACGCCGGCGACCACGCCGAGGTCCGCTACTGGGAGGAGGCCCGCGACCTGCACGACGCCGCCGCCGTCGCGCTGCGCCTGTGGGGCGAGCACCGGCGCACCGCCCAGCTGCCGCCCTGGGAGATCGTCGGCCTGGAGGTCGTCGACCGCGACACCTACCACCAGCGCCTCGCCGAGGGCTACGGTCCGCCCCCGGCCACCCCGGTCGGCGTCCACCCCTTCTGACCCGCTCCGGACCGCTTCCACCCCGTTCGGCCCGGCTCGGGGTGTCTCGGGACGTCTCGCGGTGTCTCGGGGTGTGGAACGCCCGGTGGAGGGCCGGGCGCGGCGAACTACCCTTCCCCCATGACCACGCTCTCGCCGTACGACTCGATGTCCCCGGTCGCCCAGGCCGCCTACCGGGCCAAGGCCGCCGCCGCCGACCTCGCGCCGCTGCCGCGCGCCGAGAAGGACGACGCGCTCCTCGCGGTCGCGGACGCCCTGGAAGTCCGTACCGGCGAGATCGTCGAGGCCAACGCCGAGGACGTCGCCAAGGCGCGCGCGGCCGGCACCGGCGAGGCCATCGTGGACCGGCTCACGCTCACCCCGGAGCGGGTGCGGACGATCGCCGCCGACGTGCGCGACGTGGTGGCGCTGCCCGACCCGGTCGGCGAGGTGGTCCGCGGCTCCACCCTGCCCAACGGGCTCGACCTGCGCCAGGTCCGCGTCCCGCTCGGCGTGGTCGGCATCATCTACGAGGCCCGGCCCAACGTCACCGTCGACGCCGCCGCCCTGTGCCTGAAGTCCGGCAACGCGGTGCTGCTGCGCGGCTCCGCCTCCGCCTACGCGTCCAACACCGCCCTGGTCCGGGTGATCCGCGACGCGGTCGGCGGCGCCGGACTGCCCGCCGACGCCGTCCAGCTGGTGCCCGGCGAGAGCCGGGAGAGCGTGCGCGAGCTGATGCGCGCCCGCGGCCTGGTCGACGTGCTGATCCCGCGCGGCGGCGCCTCGCTGATCCGCACGGTCGTCAACGAGTCCACCGTCCCGGTCATCGAGACCGGCACCGGCAACTGCCACGTCTACGTCGACGCCCAGGCCGACCTGGACATGGCCGTCGACATCCTGGTCAACTCCAAGGCCCAGCGCCCCAGCGTCTGCAACGCCGCCGAGACCCTCCTCGTCCACCAGGACGTCGCCGCCGAGTTCCTGCCGCGCGCCCTGGACGCGCTCGCCGACGCCGGGGTCACCGTGCACGCCGACGAGCGGGTCATGGCCCACGCCAAGGACTCCCGCGCCACCGTCGTCGAGGCCACCCCGGAGGACTGGGACACCGAGTACCTGTCGTACGACATCGCCGCCGCCGTCGTCGACTCGCTGGACCGGGCCGTCGCGCACATCCGGCTGTGGTCCTCCGGCCACACTGAGGCGATCGTCACCACCTCGCAGCAGGCCGCCCGCCGGTTCACCCAGCTGGTCGACTCCACCACGGTCGCCGTGAACGCCTCCACCCGCTTCACCGACGGCGGCCAGTTCGGCTTCGGCGCGGAGATCGGCATCTCCACGCAGAAGCTGCACGCCCGCGGCCCGATGGGCCTGCCCGAGCTGACCAGCACGAAGTACATCCTCACCGGCGACGGGCACATCCGGCGCTGACCGCCCGGGGCCGGCCGGGTCCCCGGACGGCCCCGCCGGCGAGGGCGTGGAAGCACGTCTCAGCAGGCGGATGAATGTCCCGGCCGTCTGCCCAAACCGACCCCCCAGGTCTACTCTGGGTCTGTGCCGGAGGACGTGGGGGGCACGCCGTTCCCTGACGGCTGGGAGCCCGACGACGACCACGACCGCGGGGTGTCGGACGAAGAGTTCGCCTCCGTGGTCTTCGACGAGGCCTTCGTCCGGGCGGCCGTGATCCACGAGCCGACCGCGGTGGAACGCCTCCTGGCCGCCGCGCAGGCCAGGGCCGAGGCCTCCGAGGCCGAGGCCCGCCGGGCCCACGCGCGGGGCGAGCGCTACGACGACGGCTACGGCCGCGGCGGCTACGGCCCCGAACCCGACTTCGACGACCTGGACGACCCCGACGTCCCGGGCGGCGGCCCCTACGGCGGCCCCGGGACCTTCGGCAAACAGGTCCGCTGGCACCGTCCCGTCGCCTGGGTGCTCGCCCTGGTGATGGGCGTCGGCATGGTCGCGCTGGCCTTCGCCGCGGTCTACCGGGGCGGCTCCTCCGGCGACCGGGACCAGATGCCGCCGCCCGCCTCCACCGGCCTGGAGCAGGGCAGCGCCGCCGCCCCCTCGGCCTCCGCCGGACACTCCCGGCCGCCGGTCCCCGCGGCGCCCCCCACCCGCTGACGGCCGGGCCGCGAGCCCTGGCGTCACTCGGGGTGCGCGCCGGAGCGTTCACTTGGGTGAGGGCATGTCAGAAGTTGGCGTGCGCCGGGGCGTTTACCCGCGCTCCGCGGGACCCACCCTTGAAAGTATGGGAGGGCGTGGAGAGCCGCCCGATGGGACCCCCGAGGGCGCCCCCTCTGGCGCGGAGGACGAGTACCGGTCCGTCGTCTTCGACGAGTCCTTCGTCCGCGCTGCCCGCCTCCAGGAGTACTCCGCCCAGGAGCGGATGACCGACCACACGCCCGCCGTACGCCGCCGCCCGAGCCCGCACACCGGTCTGTCCCGGCAGGCGCTGGCCCTCCTGCTGCTGATCGCCCTCGCCTTCGCCACCGCGATCTTCATGGGCGTCCGCACCCCCTACCGCAGCCCGCTGACCGAGCGGCCGGCCGAAGCGCTGCGCACCACCGTCGTCCCGCTCGCCCCACGGGGCGAGGTGCCCGGCGCCGCCGACCCCGGGGAGCTGTACGCGCACAGCCAGGCCGCCGGCTTCGAGGCCGGCGCCGAGGGCATCCCGTGGCCCGCCCACCGCGCCACCGCCCACTTCTCCGACAGTCAGGTCGTCGCCGCGCTGACCTACGCGCGGGACTACATCGTCGCCTCCTCCCTCGACCCGGCGGTGCTCACCGGCGGGGCCGTCGACGCCGTACGGTCGCTGCTCGACCCGGGCCAGCTCGACCAGTTCGACCAGAGCATCGAGCACCCGGCCGCCGACGGCCGGCACGCGCCCACCGGATGGCTCGTCCGCTTCGACCCGGCCCGCGTCCGGCTCGCCGACCCCCGGATCCGGATGCGGGGCAGCCTCCAGACGGCGGAGACCGACGCCGACACCCTGGAGGTCACCGCGGACCCCACGGCCGTCTACGCGCTCAGGCCGGCCGTCGCCGCCGCCGGAGCGCGGGCCTCGCTGTTCACCGTGCGGCGCGAGCTGCGGTTCCGCTTCGACCGGGAGGACCTGCGGCTGCACCAGGTCCAGCTGGTCGCCAGCACCGTCCAGGCCGGACCGCTGTCCTGCTCCGAGGACAGCACGGCGCGCTTCGGCCCGCTGCTGGCCGGGCAGCACGCGAAGGCGGGCGGCCCGGCCGGCACGGACCCGTACGCCCCCGACGGCGCCCCGGCCCTGTGCGGCACCCTCGCCCCGTCCGCCCAGCCGAGATTGTGACACCGCCCGCACGCCGGGCCGGAAGTCGGCTCCGGGCGGCGTGGCGGAGCCGCGTGCGCCGGGCCGCGGGCCGGTCGGCCGGTGGCGGGGTCAGTTCCGGCGGTCGCCGGACGAGGGACCGTCCGTCGGCGGCTCGTCCCGCGGCCCAGCCTCGGAGCCGCCCCCGAAGCCGCCCTTGCCACCGTCCTTGGCGTCGTCCTTGGCGTCGTCCTGGGCCCTGTCCTTCGGCGGATTCCCCGTGAAGCCCTCGAACCCGCGCCGGACCCGGCCGCCCAGGTCGCCCGCCCCGCCCGCGAGATCGCTGACCAGCTTCATCAGCGGGTCCTTGGAACTCTTGACGTGGTTGGCGTAGTGCGTAGCCGACTCGCGGAAGGAGTCGCCGACCGAGGTGTCCTGGTCCTCGGTGCGGCGCGGATAGTGGCCGTCCAGGATCCGCTGGTAGTCGCGCGACTCCGACCACTTCCTCAGCTCGGCCGCCCGCACGGTGGCGAAGGGATGGCTGCGGGGCAGCACGTTGAGGATCTTCAGCACCGAGTCGCGCAGATCGCCCGACGCCTCGTACTCCTCGGCCTGGCGCAGGAACGCGTCCACGTTCATCTCGTGCAGGTGGTTGCCGCCCGCTATCTTCATCAGGCCGCGCATGGAGGCCCGCGGGTCCTGCCCGACCAGCAGCCCGGCCCGGTCGGCCGACAGCTCCGACTTGCGGAACCACTCCCGCAGCGCCGTCACGATCGCCGTGATCGCCAGACTGCCCAGCGGGATCCAGGCCACCCGGACGGCCAGGCTGGTCAGGAACAGCAGGATCGTGCGGTACACCGCGTGCCCGGACAGGGCGTGGCCCACCTCGTGGCCGATGACCGCCCGCATCTCCTCCTCGTCGAGCAGCTCCACCAGACCGGTGGTCACGACGATGACCGGCTCGTCCAGCCCGACGCACATGGCGTTCGGCTGCGGGTCCTGGTTGACGTACATCGGCGGGACCTTCTCCAGGTCCAGGATGTAACAGGCGTCCAGCAGCATGTCGTTGAGGTGCGCGAACTGCTGGTCCGAGACGCGTACCGAGTCCGACAGGAACAGCAGCCTCAGGCTGCGCTCCGGCAGTAGCCCGCTGAGCGCCTTGAACACCGTGTCGAAGCCGCTCAGCTTGCGCAGCGCGACCAGGGCCGACCGGTCGGCCGGGTGCTCGTAGGCGCGCGAGGAGATCCCCGGGAAGCGGCTGCGCCGTCGGCTCGGCACCCGCTCCTGCCCCGTGTGCCCGCCCTGCTCGCGACCGTCGTCGGACATGTCATCCCCCCTGTGCGTCGGAAACGTCTGTATGTGCGCGCATGCGCGTGTATGTACGGCTATATGGCCGGTGTAAGGCGAGTGCGGCCGTTTGCCGCCCATGTCGCCGATGCACCCCCCGGGGCAGGAGCCAGCCTAGGCGGAGATACCGTGGACGGGCAGTCAGCGAAGGAGTCCGTCATGGAGCACCATCCCGCAGTCGTCCGGCTCGCCGAGGCCGCGAACACCACGGCCCAGCACCAGGGATCGGGGGACCTCCTTCGGATCGTCCTGATCGTGATGGTCCTGGGCTGCGTGCTGACCGGCTGGTTCCTGCTGCGCGGCTACAAGCGCAACGACGACTGAGCCGTCCGGAAGGTTCCCCTCCGCCGACGGCCGCCGCTCCCGGCGCGTTCCCGGCCGCCCGCGGGCCGCGGCCCGGCGGGGCGCGGCCCGCGACGGCGGAGTCGGCGTGAGCGGTGCGCGGGCGGACGCTTACGATGGGCGGACATCTTTATCCCGCCCACACCTGGATAGGTCTGCCGAGATGAGCCTTCACCGCGCCGCCGCCCCGCTGGTCAACCTCGCCGAGGGCGGCAACCACGAGAGCCTCAACCCCGCGGTGACCGGCGGAGCCGCGTTCATCATCCTGCTGCTCCTGCTGTGGATCACCACCCGCTTCAACCGCGACCGCTGAGCACCGCCGAGGCCCCGGCCGGCCCCGGGGAGCCGCCCGCGGTGATCTCCCGGACGGGGCCTGCGGGCCGGGCCGGTAGGGTCTGCACGCATGGGAGAGCAGGACATGCCTACCGGTCCGGCGCGTGACACGGTCGAACACCTCGCACCGGGGCCCGGCGGCGGCCCCGCGACGCCGGGCAAGCGCCGCCTGGGCGTCATGGGCGGAACGTTTGACCCGATCCACCACGGCCACCTCGTGGCGGCCAGCGAGGTCGCCGCGCAGTTCGACCTGGACGAGGTGGTCTTCGTGCCCACCGGCCAGCCCTGGCAGAAGAGCCACCGCCAGGTGTCCCTGGCCGAGGACCGCTATCTGATGACGGTCATCGCGACCGCCGAGAACCCGCAGTTCTCCGTCAGCCGCATCGACATCGACCGCGGCGGCCCCACCTACACCGTGGACACCCTGCGCGATCTGCGCGCCCTCAACCCGGACACGGATCTGTTCTTCATCACCGGCGCCGACGCGCTCGGCCAGATCCTCACCTGGCGCGACTCCAAGGAACTCTTCTCCCTCGCGCACTTCATCGGCGTCACCCGGCCCGGCCACCACCTCAGCGACCCGGGCCTGCCCGAGGGCGGCGTCTCGCTCGTCGAGGTCCCGGCCCTCGCCATCTCCTCCACGGACTGCCGTGCGAGAGTCGCCAAGGGCGACCCCATCTGGTACATGGTGCCGGACGGAGTCGTGCGCTACATCGCCAAGCGTCAGCTGTACCGCGGCGAGTGAGCCGAGAGGGGCACCGGTGAACGACCGATACGACGCTGGGTACGGGGGCGAGGAGTACGAACTCGTCGGCTACGACGAGTACGGCCGCCCGGTCTACCGACCGCTCCCCGCGCAGCAGACCCCCGAGCAGACGTACGACGCGTACGGCCGGCAGGGCTACGGACAGCAGGACCACGCGCAGCAGCACCAGACGCAGCAGGGCCACGTACAGCAGAACTACGGCTACGACCCGTACGCGGCGGGCGGGCAGCAGCAGCCCGCGCCGTCCGGCTACGGCGGCTACGACACCGGCCGGCAGGCGCCCGCCCCCGCCTACGACCCCTACGGCACCCACGCCCACACCGCCCAGGGCGCGCCCACCGGCTACGACCCCTACGGGAACGCCGCCCCCGCCGCCCCGTACGACCCCTACGGCCAGACCGCCGTCGGCGGACAGCAGCAGCGCGCCCCCGGGCAGAGCGCGCACATCCCGCAGCAGACCGGCCCGGCGGAGCACACCGGCCCCGCCCAGGGCCACGAGCCGCCCGGCCGGCCGGGAGCGACGGCCGCCGGGACCGACCGGCCCGGAACGGACTGGCCCGGGACGGACTGGCCCGGGTCCGGCCGGCCCGAGGACGACCACCCGGGGGACGACCGCGCCGCGGACGACCCGGAGGGCACCGGCTCCGGTGAACCCGACTACCGCACCGAGCAGTTCGCCTTCGTCGAGGAGCCGACCGACGACTCCGAGGACGTCATCGACTGGCTCAAGTTCACCGAGAACCGCACCGAGCGCCGCGAGGAGGCCCGCCGCCGCGCCCGCAGCCGCGTCATCGCCCTGGCCGTCGTGCTGGCCCTGGTCGCGGCCGGCGGCGTCGGCTACCTCTGGTACGCCGGGAAGCTGCCCGGACTGTCCTCCGGCGGCTCGAAGAACGGCGCCGCCACCGCCACGGGCGCCCAGAAGCGCGACGTGATCGTCGTCCACCTGCACGACACCGCCAAGGGCGGCACCTCCACGGCGCTGCTCGTCGACAACACCACCACCAAGCAGGGCACCACCGTCCTGCTGCCCAACTCCCTCGCCCTGACCGGCGACGACGGCACCACCACGACCCTCGCCAAGTCCGTCCAGGACGACGGCTCCTCCGGGACCCGCGACCAGCTCGGCGCCGTCCTCGGCACCGACATCGAGGGCACCTGGCGCCTGGACACCCCCTACCTCCAGAACCTCGTCGACCTGGTCGGCGGCATCGACGTCGACACCGACACCGACGTACCCGACCCGGACGCGAAGAAGGCCAAGTCCGGTGCCGCGCCCCTGGTCCACCGCGGCCGGAGCCAGACCCTGAGCGGCAAGACGGCCGTCGCCTACGCCACCTACCGCGCCTCGGGCGAGGCCCAGAACGCCCAGCTCCAGCGGTTCGGCCAGGTGATGCAGGGCACGCTGCGCAAGCTGTCCTCCGACTCACAGGCCGCCACCGTCACCGTGCAGACGCTGGCGCAGATCCTCGACCCCTCGCTCACCGACAAGGACCTCGGCGCCTTCCTCGCCAACCTCGCCGAACTCGCCAAGGGCGGCGACTACAAGTCGGCGCTGCTGCCGGTCCAGTCCGACGGCACGCTGAGCGCGCAGACCAGCGACAGCGTCGTCAAGGAGATCCTGGGCGGCACCGCGAAGAGCCCCGACCAGGGATCGGCCGTGCGCGTCTCGGTCCGCAACGCCTCCGGAACCAAGGACGACACCGAGAAGGCCCGCGTGGTCCTGCTCAACGGCGGCTTCACCTTCCTGGAGGGCGGCACCGCCGCCGTCCGGTCCGCCTCCCAGGTCGTCTACGCCGACGACAAGGACAAGCAGAACGCCACCGAGGTCGCCAAGACCCTCGGCCTGCCCGCCGGCTCCGTGACGAAGGGCACGGTCACCGCCAACGCCGACGTCTCGGTCGTCCTCGGCCAGGACTACAAGCCCGCCTCCGGGCAGTGATCGCCTTATCGCGTGGGGCGCCGTCGGCGGTCGTGAGACCCTTGAGGACAACTGACCGCCGACGGAAAGCCATGCAGTGACCGCGACCGACCGCTCCATCGAGCTCATCCACACCGCCGCCCAGGCGGCCGCCGACAAGCTCGCGCACGACATCATCGCCTACGACGTCAGTGACGTCCTGTCGATCACGGACGCCTTCCTTCTCGCGTCCGCCCCCAACGACCGCCAGGTCAAGGCCATCGTCGACGAGATCGAGGAGCGGCTGCAGAAGGAGCTCGGCGCCAAGCCGGTGCGCCGCGAGGGCGACCGCGAGGCCCGCTGGGTCCTGCTCGACTACGTCGACATCGTCGTCCACGTCCAGCACAGCGAGGAGCGCGTCTTCTACGCCCTGGAACGGCTGTGGAAGGACTGCCCCGAGCTCGACCTGCCCGCCGACGCCCGGGCCACCCGCGGCAAGGCCGAGGAGCACGCCAAGCTTCAGGCCGCCGAGGAGTCGGCCGAGCAGGACGGTGGGTGGCGGTGACCGCCGCCGGTGAGGGCGCCGGCCGCACACCGGGCCGGGGCCGCCGCGTCATCCTGTGGCGGCACGGCCAGACCTCCTGGAACGTGGAGCGCCGCTTCCAGGGCTCCACGGACGTGGAGCTGACCGAGACCGGTGTCGGGCAGGCCCGCCGGGCCGCCCGGCTGCTGGCCTCCCTGGGACCCGACGCGATCGTCTCCTCGGACCTGCGGCGCGCTGCCCGCACGGCCGCCGAGCTGGCCGCCCTCACCGGCCTGGAGGTCACCCACGACGAGGGTCTGCGCGAGACCTACGCGGGTGTCTGGCAGGGCCTGACGCACGAGGAGATCATCGCCCGGCACGGCGAGGAGTACGCCGCGTGGAAGCGCGGTGAGCCGGTGCGCCGCGGCGGCGGCGAGCTGGAGACCGAGGTCGCCGACCGCGCCGCCCCGGTCGTGCTGCGGCACGTCGAGAAGCTGCCCGAGGACGGCACCCTCGTGGTGGTCAGCCACGGCGGCACCATCCGCACCACCATCGGCCGCCTCCTCGGCCTGGAGGCGCACCACTGGGAGAGCCTGGGCGGCCTCTCCAACTGCTGCTGGTCCGTCCTCGGCGAGGGCGCTCGCGGCTGGCGGCTGCTGGAGCACAACGCGGGCACCCTGCCGGAGCCCGTCCTCGGCGACGACACCTGAGCCGCCCCGGCGCCCCGCGGGACCCGATTTCGCTTTCCGGCAGGTCGCAGGCTAAAGTTCTTCTTGTTCGCCCCGCCGAGCGGGACAGAACGCCAAGCGGCTCAGCTGCTTGGAGCGAGGGGCTATAGCTCAGTTGGTAGAGCGCCTGCATGGCATGCAGGAGGTCAGGAGTTCAATTCTCCTTAGCTCCACAGATCGACACTCTGTTGAGTTGTCAAAGATCAGTGGTCGAGCATCGACCGGTGATCAAGGATCGGTGAGGAGAATCCCGTCCCCCCAGGGGGCGGGATTCTCGCCGTTCCAGCCCCGGGCGAACGCGTCGGCCGCCTCCTGTGTCGGAGGCCACAGCCGCTCCCTCCGGTCCCTCAGCAGCGCGATCTTCGCGCGCGTCTCCTCGTCGTCCGGGGTGTAGGTGACGATGCGGCACTCCGGCAGCCCGTCGATCGACAGGGAGACGGCGGTCATCCGCAGCTCGCCCACCGACTCCTGCCGGAACGCCTTCACCCGCGGTCCCGGCGGTATCACCTCGCCGCTCGCCCACAGTCGCGCGAAGCAGTCGCTGGCGGCCGACAGGGCGCGGACGAAGTTCTCCCAGGACGGCTCGCCCACATGCCGGCCGTAGTTGGACCGCAGCGTCGCTACCATCACCGGCAGCTCCCGCTCCCGGTACACCAGCGGACAGGTCTCCGCCGGCCCGGTGAACAGCGACCAGAGCACGTTCGGGACGCCCGTCCCGCGCATGGCGGGCAGCGCGTACATGTCCCGGTAGGCCGCGTTGGTGGCCAGGACGTCGTAGCGGGAGTTGTAGACCGCCGCCGGATGGGGGTCGAGGGCGTCCAGCACGAGCTGCACCTCCGGTCCCACCCGCTGCACCGGCGGCTCGGGCCCCGGGTCGAAGGGCACCGCCGCCAGCCGGTACAGATGCTCCCGCTCCGGCGGGTCCAGCCGCAGCGTGCGCGCCACCGCGTCCAGCACCTGCGCGGAGGCGTTGATCGGCCGGCCCTGTTCCAGCCAGGTGTACCAGGTGACGCCCACTCCGGAGAGCTGGGCGACCTCCTCGCGGCGCAGCCCCGGAGTGCGCCGGCGAAATCCCGGCGGCATCCCCACGTCGGCCGGCGTCACCCGCGCCCGTCTGCTGCGCAGAAAGGTCGCCAGCTCGGGCCTGCGCCGTTGCGCCGCCCGCGTCCGCGCCTCTCGCGTGCGCGCCTCCCGTGTCACGTCCCCCGTCGGCATCGTGTCACCCCACATCCCCGTCGCATACGGTCACCCCCGTCGTCCCCGTCGTCCCCGTCGTTCTCGTCGTTCCTGTGCGTTGATCTCCCCGTTCTCATCCTCGGGCCCCCGTCCGTTCCTTGCCAGGTGCTGTCGGTACCAGCATCGCCGGGCACTCGGCACCCGTACCGGGGCACGGCGAGGCTCGACGGCATGACGACCACACCTCGGACGGGTCCGGAACCCTCGGTGCGTCCGGAATCACGCGCTGTCACCACTCAATCACCCACCACTGCCAACGGGTCCCGGCCGTTGCTCGCCACCGTGCTCGCCGCCCAGTTCATGGCGCTCCTCGACGTGTTCATCGTCAACGTCGCCGCCCCGACCATCGGCGCCGACCTGCACGCCTCGGGCGCCGACCTGCAACTCGTGATCGCCGGATACGCCATCACCTACTCGGTCCTGCTGATCACGGGGGCCCGGCTCGGCGGCCGGTTCGGGCCCGGCCGGGTCCACCTCGCCGGACTGGCCCTGTTCACCGCCGCCTCCCTCGCCTGCGGGCTGGCGCCGGGCATCACCGAGCTGATCGTCTTCCGGCTGGTGCAGGGCGCCGGCGCGGCGCTGATGATCCCGCAGGTGCTCAGCCTGATCCAGCGCGCCTTCACCGGCGAGGCCCGGGTGCGGGCGCTCGGCGCGTACTCGGCGGTCCTCGCCGTCGGCGCGGCGGCCGGGCAGATCGTGGGCGGAGCGCTGGTCGCGGCGGACCTGTTCGGCACCGGCTGGCGGCCGGTGTTCCTGGTCAACGTGCCGGTGGGCGCCGTACTCCTGGCCGTGGGCCGGCGGGTCCTGCCGCGCGAGGGCGCGGCGGAGCCCGCGGGGGCGCGCGCCCCCGGAGTGGGCGCCGCCGGAGCGGGCGCCCCCGGAGTGGGCGCCGCCGGGGCGAACGTCCGGCCGCGCGGCCTGGATCTGCCCGGCATGGCGCTGCTCGGCGCAGCCGTCTCGCTGCTGACGGTGCCGCTGGTGCTCGGACAGGAACAGGACTGGCCGCTGTGGTCCTGGCTGTCGCTGGCCGCCTCGGTGGTGCTGTCCGGCGTCTTCGGCGGGTACGAGGCGCGCCTCGCCCGGCGCGGCGGCGCGCCGCTCATCACCCCGCGGGTGCTGCGCCATCCCGGCATGGGCCGGGCCGTCTTCCAGATCCTGGCCGTGATGGCCGTCAACGGAGGTTTCCTGTTCGCGCTCACCCTGCACGTGCAGGGCGGCCTCGGTTACGGCGCGCTCCGGGCGGGCCTCACGTTCGTGCCGACCGCGGTCGCCTTCGGCCTGGTCGGGCTGACCTGGCGCAGGTGGCCGGCCTGGTGCCTGCGGTGGCTGAGCCCGGCCGGGTTCGTTCTGGCCGCGCTGTCGGTGACCGGTGTCGCCCTGGCGTTCCGGGGCGGCGGCAGCGGCGGAGCGCTCCTCTACGCGGCGTTCGCCGGTGTGGGCGCGGGGCTCGCGCTCGGCTTCAGTCCGACGCTCACCGGCGCGCTGGCCGCCGTACGGCCCGAGGACGCGGCGGACGCCAGCGGACTGCTCGCCACCGTCGCGCAGCTCGGTCAGCTCATCGGAGTGGCGGCGTTCGGCACACTGTTCCTGAGCCGGCTTGAGTCATTGGGGGACCCGGGGGCGTATACCTCTGCGCGAGCGCTCTCGGCGTGCGTGTTCGCGCTGGCCGGGACGGCCGTGGCGGGCGCCGTGGCCGGACTGGTACCAAGGCGTCGCTGACCGTATCGGCCCGGCCGTGGCAGAATCAAACGGCCGGAAGGGGGCGCGGCCCGACGGGAGGGAGTACCGATGCCTGCGAGCATCCTCGAGGAGGTCGGTCACCTCCTCGACGCGGTGTCGACCCAGAACACGTCCACCCGCCTCCTGTGCCCCTCCTGCGGCTCCCTGCACGTGGCCCAAGTCCTCGGCGACAACGGCGGGATCTCGTACGTGTGTACGGCCTGCGGCCACAGCTGGAGCTGAGCGATGGGTGCACACAGGCGGAAGTGCGACTGGTGCGGCAGCGGTACGCCGATCGTCCGCGACATGGAGCCGGTCAATCCCGACTACCAGTACTGGTGCGAGGAGTGCGCGCGGGCGCTGATCATAAAAGGCGACCCGATCGAGACGTACCGCGAGCTGGAGGGCGAGCCGATCTACGGCCGGCTCCTGGAGGAGCACTGCACCCTCAAGCGCTTCTACTCGTTCGTCACGGCGTGACACGTGCCGTCGGCCGGGGCCCCGCGTGGGACCCGGCCGAAGTCGTGGAGGGCGGTCATGAGGGGCGCACCGGAAACCGATTTGGTGAAGCACCCCCTCGACCGTGTAATGTTGGCATCGCCGCCGGGGAAACCGGGCGGAGCGGGACAAGGGGCTATAGCTCAGTTGGTAGAGCGCCTGCATGGCATGCAGGAGGTCAGGAGTTCAATTCTCCTTAGCTCCACAGTAGTCGAGGGCGGATCATCCGATCGGATGATCCGCCCTCGATGTTTTCCGTTCGTCCAACACTCCTTGTTCGTCCAACACGCCTTGCCCGCTGCGCACTTCGCGCGCCGCGCGGCCAAACGGCGGGCCGGCCCCGGAGGGTGACCCGCCGTGGCGGACGTCAGCGGCCCAGCGCCCGGCGGCCCCGCCCCTGGGAGAGGACCGGCAGATTGCGGGCCGGCGCCTGCGCGCGCGTGTCCTCCTCCAGGCGCAGCGCCAGCGCGGGGCAGCGGCGCACGGCGCGCAGCGCCTTGGCCTCCGCGTACCGGGGCACCTGCGCTTGGGCGACGGTCGGGAAGCCGTCGGCGCCCAGTTCGAAGACCTCCGGGAGGATGTCCGCGCACAGGCCGTGGCCGCGGCACAGCGTCCAGTCGACGTGGATCTTCTGCCGGCTCGGGCCGGTCTCCTCGGCCGCGCCGCCGCCGGGGATGCCCGTCGGCGCCCTGCCCCCCTCGAAGAGCGGCAGCACGCCCTCCACGGGGCGTCCGCAGCCGTTGCCGAGGACATGGGCGGCCAGGTCGTCGGTGAACGCCTTGACGGTGGACTCCAGGAACATCGCCGAACCGTCCGGGTGCGAGCACGCGCCGCGCCGCTTCACGTTCCGGGCGACCTGCTTGAGCGCCTCCAGAGCGGCCGGACCGCCGCCGTTCAGGATGTCCTCCAGGCCGCGCGCGGCGGCCGGCAGACCGAGGTAGCAGGGACCGCACTGGCCCGCGCTCTCCTCCGCCAGCCACTTGGCGACCTGGAGCGACTCACCCAGCGGACAGGTGTTCTGGCCGATCGGCAGGATGGCCCCGGCGCCGAGCGAACCGCCCACCGCATCCAGCGAGTTGCGCGAGACGATCGCCTCGTCGACGGTCGCCGCGTCGATCCACCTGCCGTGGTAGCCGCCGGTCAGCACACCCTGCGGCACCGGCGGCGCGCCGGCCAGTTGCAGGACGTAGCGCAGCGGCACGCCGGTGGGGACCTCGATCACCATGGGGCGGGCGACGGCGCCGGAGACGGTCAGCAGCACGGTGCCCGGCTCGTCGTACAGGCCGGTGTTGCCGTAGCGCTCGGGGCCGATGCGGGCGGCGATCGCCAACTGCGCGAACGTCTCGGCGTTGGACAGCAGGGTGGGCGCGCCGCCCACGCCGGTCTGCGAGGCGCTGACCTTGCGGCCCGGCGGGATCGCCGGACCGCCGTCGATGGAGCGGATCAGCGAGGCGGCGGCGCCGGTGACCATGCGCACCGGGTTGCGCTGCACCCGCGCGCGCAGTGCCGATCGGCGGCCGTTGCCGAGGCCGCGCTCGGCGAGGGCCGCCTCCATGGAGCGCTGGGTGGACTCCCGGGTGACCCCCACCACGAGCGTGCGGGCGCCCAGGGCCTCGGCGCACAGCAGCGCGCCGTCCAGGATGAGGTGCGGGGCACGGTTGATGAGCACCGTGTCCTTGCGGCAGGCCGGTTCGTCCTCGCTGCCGTTGACGACGACGACCGGCCGTACGCCGCGCTTGATCGCCGACTCGGCGACCGAGCGCAGCTTCTTGTGGAAGGGGAAGCCCGCGCCGCCGCGGCCCCTGAGATTGATGGCCTCGGCGAGCTGCGCGAGCTGCTCGCCGCCCAGCGGTTCGAGCGGCCCGTGCACCTTGAGGTGCATGGGCAGATCGAGTCGTTCGACAAGGTCGAAGCCCGACGTGAGCTGAGGGAGTCCGACGACGCGGACCTCCGGGACGTCGGGCAGGGCCTCGTTCACCTGTGGCCTCCGGAAGGCGTGTTCCAAGGTTCGCCCGGACCCGGCGCGTCGAAGGGGGCGCCGGGGGGTGTTTCAGTGGCGGGACCGCTCGTGTACATGTCTGGGGAGTTGTACGCGCCGTGGAGCGGGTTCGTCTCACCGGTGTCGTACACATCACGTCCGCCGTAGGCGTGCGCGCCCGGATTGTCGTGGGCGGGGAGGGTGTATCCGGTGTCGGTCAGGGGGTCGTAGGCCGACGGGGGCGCCTCGCCGACGGGCGGCGGCGAGGGCACGGGCCAGCCGCCCGGCACGCCGCCGGGGGCCTCCACGCGCGGCATCGCCTCCGTGGCGCGCAGGTCGTACGCCATGTCCTGGTACATGGCCCGGTCCGCCTGCGGGGCCGACACGGCCCGGTAGGCGGCCGCGAAGCCGGCGGCGGACTCCGGCGCGGAGGGGAGGTCGTACGGCGACGCGGCGGGCGGGACCCGGGGCAGGGGGCCGGCGCCTGCCCCGGCGCGCGCGGGCCGGTCGGCCGCCGCGCCCTCGTAGCCCGGCAGCGCGGACCGGTCCGCCCTGGCCCGGCTCGCGTCCAGGTCGCTCAGCTCGGGGCGGTCGCCGCCGCCCAGCAGGTTCATCAGGCGGTCGGCGATCCGGCGCTTGACCGGGCGCGGCGCCGCGCGCAGCGCGAGCGCGCCCATGACGCCGAGCAGGGACAGGCTGTACAGGATGACGAAGACCGGCTTGGCCTGGCGGCCCGCGTACAGGCCGTGGACCAGTGCGGCGCACCAGGCCGGATAGGCCAGCATGTGCATGGCCCGCCAGCGCGCGGCGACCGGGGCGGGGGTGGCGAAGTTGCCGCGCAGGGCGCCGGTGATGCCCACGAAGACCATCAGCAGTCCGGCCAGGGAGCCGAGCCCGATCAGGCCGGCGCTTCCGGTGACGCCGAGCGAGAAGGGGACGACCGCGGCGATCACCTGGGTGTGGTCCAGGGCGATCTTGGTGGTGATGTGCAGCAGCAGGAAGGCGATCGAGGCGACCGCGGTGGTGCGGTGCACGGCCTGGCCCACGATCCGCTGACGGGTGTTGAGGAAGATGCGGTCCTGGGCGACCAGGCCCCAGATCACCGAGCAGCTGAGGGAGACGAGGGAGAGGACGCCCGCGCCGAAGTTCAGGAACTCGCGGAACTGGCTGCCGCCGGCCAGGACGACCACGGGTATCAGGAGCAGGACGACGGCGGACGCCGCTCCGTAGGCCGAGCGGCCCGGTTTGGGGAGCGAGCTGTGACGGCGACGAGGGTTCATGGGGGCGACTCCGAGCGGTTCGGGTGAGCGGTCCCGAGGGGACGAACTCTAAGCGGCTCCAAACCGGTCGGTACGCGGTTTGAGTTATTGCCTTGTTATCTACGTGGCGGAGGGGCTTTCCGTTGTCCTTATGGGGATCGTCACGCCCGGTGAGCATTTCGCTCCGGACAGCTTTTCCCCGCCTCCACAAGCGGATCGCCGCATTCCTGAAGGGGGACGGCCGCCTTCCTGGAGGGGCTCGCCGCCGTCCCGGTGGTCCGGCGCGGCCCGGCGCGAACTCCGTCGCGGCCCGCTCGACGCCTGCGGTACCCTGACGCCATGCGTGCCGTACGCCTTCTGCTTAGCGGGCCGCGCTGATCAGTCCCGACCGCCGACGATGCGGGTGGTCGGAATCGGCGCGGCGTCCCCTCCTGTGCGAGGGGATTTTTCGTTTCCGAAAGTCGCAGCCGTCGGCAGAGTCGATCTGATGGAGCTTTGAGGATCATGAGCGAGACGAACCCCGCCGCCCCCGCCGCCACGTCGGCGGAGGCGGCGCCGCACCGCTACACGGCCGCGATGGCGGCCGAGATCGAGGCACGCTGGCAGGACTTCTGGGACGCCGACGGGACGTACGCGGCGCCGAACCCCAAGGGCGACCTGGCCGGCGACCCCGCGCTGGTGGCCCGGCCCAAGAAGTTCATCATGGACATGTTCCCGTACCCCTCCGGTGCGGGCCTGCACGTCGGCCACCCCCTGGGCTACATCGCCACCGATGTATACGCCAGGTTCCAGCGGATGACCGGCCACAACGTCCTGCACACCCTGGGCTTCGACGCCTTCGGCCTGCCCGCCGAGCAGTACGCCGTGCAGACCGGCACGCACCCGCGCGTGTCCACCGAGGCCAACATGGAGAACATGAAGGCCCAGCTGCGCCGGCTGGGCCTGGGCCACGACAAGCGCCGGTCGTTCGCCACGATCGACCCGGAGTACTACAAGTGGACCCAGTGGATCTTCCTGCAGATCTTCAACTCCTGGTACGACGAGCAGGCCGGCACGGCCCGCCCGATCGCCGAACTGGTCGCGCGGTTCGAGTCCGGTGAGCGCCCCGTGCCCGGGCACACGCGGGCGTGGAGCGAGCTGACCGCCGCCGAGCGCGCCGACGTCCTGGGCGAGTTCCGCCTGGCCTATGCCTCCGACGCGCCCGTCAACTGGTGTCCCGGCCTGGGCACCGTGCTGGCCAACGAGGAGGTCACCGCCGACGGCCGCTCCGAGCGCGGCAACTTCCCCGTCTTCAAGGCCAAGCTGCGCCAGTGGAACATGCGCATCACCGCCTACGCGGACCGGCTGCTGGACGACCTGGAGGAGCTGGACTGGCCCGAGGCCATCAAGCTGCAGCAGCGCAACTGGATCGGCCGCTCCGAGGGCGCCCGCGTCGACTTCCCGATCGACGGCGAGCGCATCACCGTCTTCACCACCCGCCCGGACACCCTGTTCGGCGCCACCTACATGGTGCTGGCGCCCGAGCACCCGCTGGTCGAGAAGTTCACCCCCGCGGCCTGGCCCGAAGGCACCCACGAGGTGTGGACCGGCGGCCACGCGAGCCCCGCCGAGGCCGTCGCCGCCTACCGCGCGCGGGCCGCCGCCAAGTCCGACGTCGAACGCCAGGCCGAGGCCAAGGACAAGACCGGCGTCTTCATCGGCGCCTACGCCACCAACCCGGTCAACGGCGAGCGGGTCCCGGTCTTCATCGCCGACTACGTGCTGATGGGCTACGGCACCGGCGCGATCATGGCCGTCCCCGCGGGCGACCAGCGCGACTTCGAGTTCGCGCGTGCCTTCGAGCTGCCGGTCCACTGCGTGGTCGAGCCCACCGACGGCCGCGGCACCGACACCTCCTCCTGGGAGGACGCCTTCGGGTCGTACGACGCGAAGCTCATCAACTCCGCCAACGACGAGATCTCCCTGGACGGCCTGGGCGTCGCCGAGGCCAAGGCGCGGATCACCGAGTGGCTGGAGCGTTCCGGGGTCGGCGAGGGCACCGTCAACTTCCGCCTGCGCGACTGGCTGTTCAGCCGCCAGCGCTACTGGGGCGAGCCCTTCCCGATCGTCTACGACGAGGACGGCATCGCCCACCCGCTGCCCGAGTCGATGCTGCCCCTGGAGCTGCCGGAGGTCGAGGACTACTCGCCGCGCACCTTCGACCCGGACGACGCCGACACCCAGCCCGAGACCCCGCTGTCGCGCAACGAGGACTGGGTCAACGTCACCCTGGACCTGGGCGACGGGCCGAAGAAGTACCGCCGCGAGACCAACACCATGCCCAACTGGGCCGGCTCCTGCTGGTACGAGCTGCGCTACCTGGACCCGCACAACGACCGGAAGCTGGTCGACCCGGAGATCGAGCAGTACTGGATGGGCCCGCGCGAGGGCCAGCCGCACGGCGGCGTCGACCTGTACGTCGGCGGCGCCGAGCACGCCGTGCTGCACCTGCTGTACGCGCGCTTCTGGTCCAAGGTCCTGTACGACCTGGGACACGTCTCCTCCGCCGAGCCGTTCCACAAGCTGTTCAACCAGGGCATGATCCAGGCCTACGTCTACCGCGACAGCCGCGGCATCGCGGTGCCGGCCGCCGAGGTGGAGGAGCGCGACGGCGCGTACTACCACCAGGGCGAGAAGGTCTCCCGGCTGCTGGGCAAGATGGGCAAGTCCCTGAAGAACGCCGTCACGCCGGACGAGATCTGCGTCGAGTACGGCGCCGACACGCTGCGCCTGTACGAGATGGCGATGGGCCCGCTGGACGTGTCCCGGCCGTGGGACACGCGCGCGGTGGTGGGCCAGTTCCGGCTGTTGCAGCGGCTGTGGCGCAACGTCGTCGACGAGACCGGCGGCGAGGTCACCGTCACCGACGCCGAGCCCGGCGAGGAGACGCTGCGCGCCCTGCACAAGGCGATCGACGGCGTCCGCCAGGACCTGGAGGGCCTGCGCTTCAACACGGCCATCGCCAAGGTCACCGAGCTGAACAACCACCTGACCAAGGCGGGCGGTCCGCTGCCCCGGTCGGTCGCCGAGCCGCTGGTCCTGATGGTCGCCCCGCTGGCCCCGCACGTCGCCGAGGAGCTGTGGCGCCGCCTGGGCCACACCGGCTCGGTGGTGCACGAGGACTTCCCGGTCGCCGACCCGGCCTACGTCGTGGACGAGACGGTGACCTGCGTCGTCCAGATCAAGGGCAAGGTCAAGGCGCGCCTGGAGGTGCCGCCGTCGATCTCCGAGGAGGACCTGGAGAAGACGGCGCTGTCCGACGAGAAGGTCGTCGCGGCGCTGGAGGGAGCGGGCATCCGCAAGGTGATCGTGCGGGCGCCGAAGCTGGTGAACATCGTTCCGGCGTGAACGGCGTGGCGCGCGGGATGTGGCGCGCGGTGCGCTGCGATGTGCGGCGCGCGGTGCGCGGTGCGCATGCGGTGATCCGCGCGGTGTGATGATCGGGGCGTGAGCGTCTCCGGGTAGTCCCCTACGGGCAGGTTCGGGGTTTTTCGGAACCCAGGGCCTGCCCGCTGCGTTTACCGTTGAGGAGCGGCGCGGCCCGTGCCGCCGAGTCCGAGGAGGAGCGCCGTGGAAGCAGTCGTCGCAGTCTTCGCCCTGCTCTTCCTGCTCTGCGTGGTGCTCGGCGCCTACGCCACGGTCAGAGCGGTCGGCGCGGCCAAGCGCGGCGTGGACCGCACGATCAGCCAGGCCCGCCGCACGGTCGAGGACCACACCCTGCGGGCCAGGTCCCTGGCGCAGCCGGGACCGGCGGGCGAGCTGGCCGAACTGCGGCTCACCCTGCGCACCTCGATGCGCGCCACCCAGGACGCGCTGTACGCCGGCGCGGCCGAGGACGAGTCGCTCAAGGAGTCCCTCGCCCTGTTCGAGCGCCTGAGCGTGCACGGCCGCGAACTGGACGGCGAGCTCAAGCGCCTGGAGTCCGAGCCGGACCGCGCGACCCTCGCCGCCCGGCTCCCGAACCTGCGCGCCCGCACCCGCCGCATCACACGGTCCGCCGACTCCCTGCGCTGGGCGGCCCGCGACCGCGCCCACCGCTTCGCCGACGACGACCTGGACACGCTGAGCGCCCAGATCGACATGGAGGCCGGCGCCCTGCGCCACTGGACGCGGGCGGAGACGCCGGCCGAACCACCGCGGGGAGCGGAGCCGCCGGCCGCCGCCGGGGACGGGCGCGCGGACGGGCGCGCCGACTCCGCCGACGCCCGCCCGGACGCCGCGCGCGAGCCCGGCCGCCCCGCCATCACCCCGCCGTCCCGCCGCCCGGTCTACTCCTGGAACAAGAAGCCCCGCCCCGAGAGCACCACCTGATCCGGCCCACGGAACACCCGGTCAGAGGGGCTGGGATGCCGTCCGGGCGCTACGCCAGGTAACCTCCAGCTCATGTCCCGCCATGTCGCGATCGTCACCGATTCAACGGCCTACCTGCCGCCGCGGACGATGGAGCGCCACGGCATCACCGCGGTTCCGCTGACCGTGGTCCTCGGCGACCGGGCGCTCGAAGAGGGCACCGAGATCTCCACCCGCTCGCTCGCCCAGGCACTCCAGAAGCGACGGTCCGTCACCACTTCCCGCCCCAGCCCCGAACTCTTTACCGAGACCTACCGCGAGGTAGCGGAGTCCGGCGCGAGCGGCATCGTCTCCCTGCACCTGTCCGCGGAACTGTCCGGCACCTACGACGCCGCCGTGCTCGCGGCCCGTGAAGCCCCGGTGCCGGTACGGGTGGTGGACACCGGGATGGTCGCGATGGCGCTCGGCTTCAGCGCCCTGGCCGCCGCCGAGGCCGCCGAGGGCGGCGGCACGATGGACGAGGCGGTCACCGCGGCGGAGAAGCGTGCCGGAAGCACCTCCGCGCACTTCTACGTCGACACGCTCGACTATCTGCGCCGCGGCGGCCGCATCGGCGCCGCGCAGGCGCTGCTCGGCTCCGCTCTCGCCGTGAAGCCGCTGCTCCAGTTGCAGGGCGGCCGCATCGAGCTGCTGGAGAAGGTGCGGACGGCGTCCAGGGCGATCGCCCGGCTGGAGGAGATCGCCGCCGAGCGCGCGACGGGCTGCGGCATCGACATCGCCGTCCACCATCTCGCCGCCCCGGAACGGGCGGAGGCACTCGCCGACCGGCTCCGTGCCCGGGTGACCGGCCTGGCGGAGCTGCACGTGAGCGAAGTCGGAGCGGTGATCGGGGCGCACACCGGCCCGGGGCTGCTGGGGGTCGTGGTCTCGCCCCGGTGACGGGGCGGCTGGGGTGAGGCTGTGCTGACGGCCGTGGTGCTGGGTTGCGGTGCTGGGGCTGCGGTGACTCGTGTGGGTGACGGAGTTATCCACAACCGGGCGGTCGTCCACGGATTTCGACCAAGATCATCGCGGATGTGCCGAGCTGTCCCATGCTCGGCCCATGGCACTTCGATCACGCTCACGCACAGCGACCGCGACGAGTGGGCCGGGGCGACTTCCCGGCTCGGACGGCCGCGCCCGCCACCGCCGGCCGCCCGGCGCGGACGGGGGCGGCCGTGCGGCCGAAGGCGGCCGTGCGGCCGGGGGCGGATTCGGCCGCGGGGCCGGACGCCGGGACTCCGGGGGCCGACAGGCGTCGGCCGATGAGGTGCGCCGACGCGCGCACGTGCTGTTCACGGAACCCCCGGCCCAGGCAGGGCCGTCGCACACCGACCGTCCACCGGCCCGAGCCGACGCGACGACACACAGAGCCGCCTCGGCCACCGCTCCCGTCGCCCCGGCCACCGCGCCCGCGGCGGGCAACCCGTTCACCCGGGCCGACGGGTACGGGTACAGGAGTGAGGGCGCCGTGGCGGAGGCGGCACCGCCGAGTCCAACGGCGACGGCGGTGATGCCACCGGGGCCGACGGCGACGGCGGTGGCGGCGTGGGGACCGACGGCGACGGCGACGACGAGGCCGGGTCCGACGGCACGGGCGGTGCCGGCCTGGCGGGAGCGGGCCGGAGCGGCGCTGCGGGATCGCGTGCCCCTGTGGCTTCAGACCCGCTGCGGGCTGGAGCGCAGGAACGTGATCGCGCTCACGGTGGTGCTCGCCGTCGCGGCCGCCGTCGCCCTCCAGCACTTCTGGACGGGCCGCACCGAGACGGTACGGGCCCCCGAGGCCGTCCGCGCCGCCGCTCCTTACCCGGGAAGGGAGTCGGACAAGGACACCGGGCCGGGCTCCGCGCGGCCGTCCTCCGGCGCCAACGTCACGGTCTCGTCCGCCTCGTCCGGTCCGGAGGTCGTCGTGGACGTCAGCGGCAAGGTCCGGCATCCGGGCATCCACCGCCTCCCGGCGGGCTCCCGGGTCGTCGACGCGCTACGGGCGGCGGGCGGTGCCCGGCCCGGCACCGACCTCGACGCGCTCAACCGGGCCAGGTTCCTGGTGGACGGCGAACAACTGGTGGTGGGCGGACCCGCCCCGGCGGGGGGCCCGGCCGCGCCGGGAGCGGCCGCCGCGGGCACGTCCGGCTCGGGACAGGCGGCCGGTCCGACGGCTCCGGTCTCCCTCGGCACCGCCACCGTCGAGCAGTTGGAGACCCTGCCGGGTGTCGGCCCTGTACTGGCCCAGCACATCGTCGACTACCGCACCCAGCACGGCGGCTTCCGCTCGGTGGACCAACTGCGCGAGGTCAACGGCATCGGCGACCGCCGCTTCGCCGACCTCCGCCCCCTGGTCAGGCCATGAACCGCCGCCCCGCGCCCACCACGGAACCCTCTGCGACCACCACGGAGGCCCCCGCACCCACCCCGGAAACCCCCGCTCCCGCCCCCACCTCAGCGCCCCGCACCCGCGCAGAGGTGCACGCCGCCTCCGGGAACCGGCTCGGAGCGGCCCACCCCCGGCAGGAGGGACCGGCCGACTTACGACTCCTCCCCCCGGCGCTCGCCGCGTGGGCGACGGCGGCCTTGGCGCTGGACGCCCCGGCGGGATGGGTGACGGGCTTCGCGGCCGTGTGCCTGACCTCCGCCGTCGCACTCCTGCTCGCAGGCCGAAGGCACCGTGGCCCCGGCCTCCGCCCGCACGGCTCCGGCCTCCGCCCGCGCGGCCCCGGCTTCCGCCCGCACGCCTGGGCGCGTACGACCGTCGCCGCCGTGCTGCTCGGCGCGTCGGCGGCCGCCGCCTCGGCGGGGCTGCACGGAGCGGACGTACGGCGCGGTCCGGTGCCGGCCCTGGCACGGCAGTCCGCCACGGTGACCGCGGAGGTGGAGCTGACCTCCGACCCCCGGCTCACCCGGCCCCGGGTCAGCGGCGACCACATGGCGCCGGTCTCGGTGCTGATCGAGGCGGAGGTACGGCGCGTCGAAGGGCCCGGCACGACGGGCGCCGCGGTGACCCGCACACCGGTACTGATCCTCGTCGACACCCGAGGGCACACAGGCGGGAGAGACGCCGAGCGACGCTCGCCCTGGCTGGCGCTGCTGCCGTCCACCAGGCTGAGGGTGACGGCCCGGTCGCAGCCCCCGCTGACGGGCGGTGACCAGGTCGCGGCGGTCCTGCGGGTCCGGGACCGGGCGGCTCCCGAGGTGATCGGGGCGCCGTCCGCCACGCAGCGGCTGGCCGGACGGCTGAGAGCCGGACTGCGCACGGCGACCGACGGACTCCCGGCGGACGCGCGGGCGCTGCTGCCGGGGCTGGTGGTGGGAGACACCTCGCGGATCACCCCGGAGCTGGACGCCGCCTTCAAGGAGACGGACCTCGCCCACACCCTGGCCGTCTCCGGGAGCAACCTCACGATCCTGCTGGCCCTGCTCCTCGGCCCGCCCGGCCGCGCCCAGCACGTCGAGCGCCGCGGCCTGGCGCCGAGACTCGGCCTGCCGCTGCGGACCACCGCGCTGGTGGGCGGCGGGCTCACGCTGGGGTTCGTCGTGGTGTGCCGGCCCGACCCGAGCGTGCTGCGGGCCGCGGCGTGCGGAGCCGTGGCGCTGCTGGCGCTCGCGACCGGCCGCCGCAGATCGCTGCTCCCGGCCCTGGCGACGGCGGTCCTGCTGCTGGTGCTCTACGACCCGTGGCTGGCCCGCGGGTACGGCTTCCTGCTGTCGGTGCTGGCGACCGGCGCGCTGCTCACCCTGGCACCCCGCTGGAGTACGGCGCTGCGCCGGCGCCGGGTGCCCGCGCGCCTGGCCGAGGCACTGGCCGCGGCGGCCGCGGCGCAGGCGGTGTGCGCGCCGGTCGTCGCCGTGCTGTCGGCCCGGGTGAGCCTGGTCGCGGTGCCGTGCAACCTGCTGGCGGAGATCGCGGTCGCCCCCGCCACGGTGCTGGGCTTCGCGGCCCTGGCGGCGGCGCCGTTCGCGATGCCGGTGGCCGAGGCGCTGGCCTGGTGCGCCGGCTGGCCCGCCGGGTGGCTGGCGCGGGTGGCCCGGACCGGGGCGGCGCTGCCCGGCGGGGGAGTGGACTGGCCGGGCAGCTGGACCGGCGCGCTGCTGCTGGCCCTGCTCACGGCGGCGGTCGTCCTCCTGGGCGGACGGCTGGTGAGACACCGCTGGCTGTGCGGTGTGTGCGCGGCGCTGCTCCTGCTGGCGGTGGTGCGGCCGCCGCCGTTGACCCGGGTGGTGACGGGCTGGCCGCCGCCGGGCTGGCGGTTCGCGATGTGCGACGTGGGGCAGGGTGACGCGACGGTGCTCGCGGCGGGGCCGGGCGCCGGGGTGGTGGTGGACGCGGGCCCCGACCCGAAGCCGGTGGACCGCTGCCTGCGCACCCTCGGCATCACCAGGATCCCGCTCCTCGTCCTGACCCACTTCCACGCGGACCACGTGGCCGGCCTGCCCGGTGTGCTGCGGGGACGCCAGGTGGGCGCGATCGAGACGACGGGCTACGAAGAACCGGCGGAGCAGGCGGAGTTCGTCCGCCGGGAGGCTGCCGGGCGGGGCATCCCGCTCGTCGGAGCCGTCGCCGGCGAAGAACGCCGCACCGGCGACCTGTCCTGGCGGGTGCTCTGGCCGCCACCCCTCGCGTCCCTGTCGCCGGACGGTCCGAACGACGCCAGCGTCACCCTGCTGGTGCGGTCCGGCGGCCTGCGCCTGCTGCTCCTGGGCGACCTGGAACCCCCGTCCCAGCAGGCCCTGCTGCACTCGCCGGCGGCCGCGGGCCTGATACACGTGGACGTCCTCAAGGTCGCCCACCACGGTTCGGCCTACCAGGACCCCGACTTGCTGCGCCTGGCGGCCCCGCGCCTCGCCCTCATCTCCTGCGGCACCGACAACCCCTACGGCCACCCCGCTCCCCGCACGGTCGCCGCCCTGCGCGCCCAAGGCGCGGCGGTCCTGCGCACGGACCACGACGGGCCGATCGCGGTGACGGAGGAGGGGAGGGAGCTGCGGGCGGTGGCGGTCAACGGTTAGGGGCGGTGGCCGTTGATGGCTGGGCTCGGCAGGGGCGGGTACGTAGGGTCTCCGCATGACGGAGACGAACGAAACGGCTGTTCAGGCCGCTGTGGACGCGGAGTTGCGGCTTCTCGACGGTGCGGTGCGGGCTTCGCGGGAACAGGTGCTGGAACTGCTGGACCCCGAGTTCACCGAGATCGGGGCTTCCGGGCGGTGGTGGGACCGGGACTCCATCCTTGAGGTGACGTCGAGTGGATCGGTGAGCGAGGAGTCCCCGGTCGTCGTCAGTGAGATGTCCGGCGTCGTCCTCGCCCCGGGCCTCGTCCACCTGACGTACTTCTCCGACCACGACGGACGGCTGGCCCGGCGCAGCTCCCTGTGGCGGCTGAGCGGGACCGGCTGGCGGCTGTACTTCCACCAGGGGACCCTGGTTCCCTGAGGCCGCGGCCCGGCCGCGGGGCGCCGAGTCTCCCGCGTCTCCCGCGCGTTCGCCGGCGCGCGAGACTTGGCGCATGGATGCCGTCGAGACCGACGCCTACCTTCGCCGTATCGGGGCCGGGCGCCCCGCCTCGCCCACCGGTGCCGCGCTGCGCGAGCTGCATGTGCGGCACCTGCGGACCGTGCCCTTCGAGAACCTGTCGATCCACCTCGGAGAGGAGATCGTGCTGGCGGAGAAGCGGCTGCTGGACAAGGTGGTGGGCGCGCGGCGGGGCGGGTTCTGCTACGAACTCAACGGCGCGTTCGGCGCGTTGCTCACCGCGCTGGGGTTCGGGGTGACCGTGCTCGCGGCGCGGGTGCACGGGGAGGAGGCGGGGCGGCTCGGGATCCCGTACGACCACATGGCGCTGCGGGTGCGGACGGCGGACGGCGGCGACTGGCTGGCCGACGTGGGGTTCGGGGCGCACAGCCACTTCCCGCTGGCGTTCGCGGAGCGGGCGGAACAGGGCGATCCGGGCGGGACGTTCACCCTCGTCGAAGTGGCGGGGGAGGGATGTGCGGGGGACGGCTGCGGCGTCGATCTCGACGTCCTGCGGGACGGCGCCGCCCGCTACCGGCTGGAGACGCGGCCCCGGGTCCTCGCGGACTTCACGGCCGGGGCCTGGTGGCACCGCACGTCGCCCGACTCGCACTTCACGCGGTCCCTGGTGTGCTCCCGGCTCACCGGGGACGGCGGGCGGATCACGCTCAGCGGGCGCACCCTGACCACGACCGGGGCCGACGGGGCGCGTGACGTGCGGGAGGCCGCCTCGGACGACGAGGTGCTCTCGCTCTACCGGGAGCGGTTCGGCATCCGGCTCGACGCCGTGCCGACGGTGCGCGTTCCGGGCGTCAGCGGGTGAATCGGGCCACACCCGCCCAGTCGCACCAGTCGGGTGCGGTCCCAGCACATCAGCTGGTTTCCTGCGATGTACCCCCGTGTTGCCTCGAAAGTGTCATCGATGATCGAATGCGTCATTGACAACAGTTGTTCTCACATGGTGCAGAAGGTGTCGTAGATGATCGGCCGCTTGCTGGGAAGCCGCGCGAAGCGTGGGCAACGGACGAGTCCCCTGGCGGCGGTGCCCACCCCACCGAGCGCGGGGGTGCTGAGCTGCCGGGTGCTCGATCCGGTCGGCCAGCCCGTGCCGCAGGCGGAGTTCACGGTCACCGACGCCGCCGGGCGCAAGGTGGTCGGCGGCTGGACGGACCCCTACGGGTCCTTCGTCACGACCGTGCCCGAGGGGGAGTACCGGCTCGCGGTGGCCGCCGAGGCGTACGCGCCCCTGCGGGTCGCCGCCTCGGTCGCGGCGGATTCGCTCACCTCGCTGGGCGACGTGTCGTTGCAGGCCGCCCAGCCGCCGCACCTGCCCGCGCCCGGTGACTGGGAGATCGACCCGACGCACTCCTCGATCGGCTTCAGCGCCCGGCACATCGGCCTGGCCCGGATCCACGGCCGGTTCAACTCCTTCGCCGGGGCGGTGCGGATCGCCCCGGACATGGAGCAGTCGGCGATGCACGTGGTGATCGACGCGGCCTCCATCGACACCAACGTCCGGATGCGCGACGACCACCTGCGCTCGCCCGACTTCCTGGACGTGTCCCGTTTCCCGACCCTGGAGTTCTACAGCGACCGGTTCGCGCACCGCGGCGGCAACCGGTGGGCCGTCACCGGGGCGCTGTCGCTGCACGGCGTGACCCGTACGGTCACCCTGGACGCGGAGTACCTGGGTCTGGGCAACGGCATGGAGGGCGAGGCACGGGCGGCCTGCCGGGCCACCGCCGAACTGCACCGCGACGACTACACCGTGAGCTGGCAGTCGATGCTGGCGCGCGGGATCGCGGCGGTCGGCCCCACCATCGAGGTCGAACTCGACGTCCAGGTCGTGCCCAAGGGCTGAGCCCGCCCGTCCGCCCCTGAGACCTCAGAGGTACGGCCGCCCATGCCCGGTGCCGGACAATGGCTCGCGTGAGTGATGTGAGACATGTGCTGGTGCTGCCCGACCGCGACGCGGCGGAAGAGGTGGCCGAGGCGCTGGGGGAGCGGTTCGGGATCGACGAGGAGCCCCGGCTCGTACGGGACGCGCTGGCCGGGGAGGACGACGCCGAGGACGCCCAGTGGCTCGTCGTCCTGCACGACGACGCGCAACGGCTCGACCCCGGCGAGCTGGACGAGTTCGCGTCCCGGTGGGACGGCTGGCGGGAGGAGCCGTGACCCGCGCGGCCCGGACCTCCACCGCGGGCTGCGCGGCCTCGGCCTCCACCTCGGGCGGTGCGGCCCCGGCCTCCACCGTGAGCGGCGCGGCCTCGGCCTCTGTGGCGGGCGGCGTTGTCAGTGGCCCGTGGGATGCTTGACGCGATGGCCAGGAAGACTGCGAACGACGACTCTCTCGCCCCGGTGACGCTTGCCGTGGGCCAGGAGGACCTGCTGCTCGACCGTGCCGTGCAGGAGGTGGTGGCCGCCGCCCGTGCCGCCGACGCCGACACGGACGTACGCGACCTCACCCCGGACCAGTTGCAGCCCGGCACCCTCGCCGAGCTGACCAGCCCGTCGCTCTTCGCCGAGCGCAAGGTCGTCGTCGTGCGCAACGCGCAGGACCTGTCGTCCGACACGGTCAAGGACGTGAAGGCGTATCTCGGCTCGCCCGCCGAGGAGATCACCCTCGTGCTGCTGCACGCGGGCGGCGCCAAGGGCAAGGGGCTGCTGGACGCGGCACGCAAGGCGGGGGCGCGGGAGGTGGCCTGCCCGAAGATGACGAAGCCGGCCGACCGGCTCGCCTTCGTCCGCGCCGAGTTCCGCGCTCTGGGGCGTTCGGCGACGCCCGAGGCCTGCCAGGCGCTGGTCGACGCGATCGGCAGCGATCTGCGCGAGCTGGCGTCGGCGGTGTCGCAGCTGGTCGCCGACGTGGAGGGCACGATCGACGAGGCCGTCGTCGGGCGCTACTACACCGGCCGTGCGGAGGCCTCCAGCTTCACCGTCGCCGACCGGGCCGTGGAGGGACGGGCGGCGGAGGCCCTGGAGGCGCTGCGCTGGTCGCTCGCCACGGGGGTCGCGCCGGTGCTGATCACCAGCGCGCTGGCGCAGGGCGTCCGGGCGATCGGGAAGCTGTCCTCCGCGCGCGGCGGCCGGCCCGCCGATCTCGCCCGTGAGCTGGGCATGCCGCCGTGGAAGATCGACCGGGTACGACAGCAGATGCGCGGCTGGACCCCGGACGGGGTCGCCGTGGCGCTGCGCGCGGTGGCCGAGGCGGACGCGGGCGTGAAGGGCGGCGGCGACGACCCGGAGTACGCCTTGGAGAAAGCGGTGGTGACCATCGCCCGCGCGGCGCGGTCGCGCGGGCGGGGCTAGGGTTTCTCGTTTGGATCAGCGGGTGGACCAGAGGACGATGCCTGCGACGTGGAGTCCGGCCAAGCAGAGGGTGGCGGTCCTTTCGTAGCGGGTGCGATGCCGCGCCACAGGAACCTGGCGCCGCCGGTGCGCACTTCACTGTGCCGTGACCGCTCAGCTGTCTGGGCCTGATACCGCGCGGTCTGCCTGCGGCGATTCCGCCGTTCTCCCCCGCATCAGGACGGCCAGGGTACTGCGCGCTTCACACCGCAGTGTGCGCCGCCGGGCGAAGGTCGCAGTCAGAGCAAGGATCGAGACCGTGCTCCCGTAGAACACGGCAGCAATCGCGGAGAGGAGCCCGATCGCCATCGGGCACGCACCTTTCTTCCCCCGTCCGGCCCGCCCGGCTCACAGCCCGGGGCGGGCGTCGATGCGCTTCCGTTCCACCATACGTGCGCCGTCAACTCCCCCTGCGTTCCATCGGCCCTATGGGGCCCGTCGGGCGATTCCGCGTCGTCCGCCGTGCATACGCCGAAGGCCCCGGCGGTTCCCCTGGGGAAGGGGGACCGCCGGGGCCTTCGGTTCACGCTCGTGGACCCGTGCCCGCGTGGCGAACGCAGGCCGCGCACAGGTCCGGGTGCCGGTCGGGGGCGGATGAGAGAGGGCCCGCCCGGGTCCGTCCGGCGTCAAGTCGGGAAACTCAGCCCTTGAGGGACGCGACCTTGGAAGCAAGCGCCGACTTCTTGTTGGCGGCCTGGTTCTTGTGGATGACGCCCTTCGAGACGGCCTTGTCGAGCTGACGCGCGGCGGCGCGCTGGTACTCGGTGGCCTTCTCGGCGTCACCCGCGGCAGCGGCCTCGCGGGCCTTGCGGATCGCGGTCTTCAGGGAGGACTTGACGGCCTTGTTGCGCAGCCGGGCCTTCTCGTTGGTCTTGATCCGCTTGATCTGGGACTTGATGTTCGCCACGAATGAGCCTTTACAGGTTCTGGCACGGGGCCGTGCAGGTCCCGTAGCCGGTGATTTCTTGAGGTGTGCCTCGTGCGGAGAGGGCATGAGACACAGCGGCCCACACTACCAGCGGCCCGTTCCCCGCCCAAAACCGCCTGCGGTTCACCGGCCCGCACCACCCGATCCGCGCTCCCCGCCGGACATGGGACCATGGAGACTACGTATAGATCCGACCCGAGACCGCAGACGGACAAGCACACGTGTGCGGACGCCTCAAGAATCAGGACCCTGCGTGCCCGCGACCCCTAGCCATGTGCCCGAGCCGAGCCGTACCGACCCGGCGCTGATCCGCAACTTCTGCATCATCGCGCACATCGACCACGGCAAGTCCACGCTCGCCGACCGGATGCTCCAGCTGACCGGGGTGGTCGAGCAGCGGCAGATGCGCGCTCAGTACCTCGACCGCATGGACATCGAGCGCGAGCGCGGCATCACGATCAAGTCCCAGGCGGTGCGACTGCCGTGGGCTCCCACCCACGACCCCGGCAACACGCACATCCTCAACATGATCGACACGCCGGGGCACGTCGACTTCACCTACGAGGTCTCCCGGTCGCTCGCCGCCTGCGAGGGCACCATCCTCCTGGTGGACGCGGCCCAGGGCATCGAGGCGCAGACCCTCGCCAACCTCTACCTGGCGATGGAGAACGACCTCACGATCATCCCGGTCCTGAACAAGATCGACCTGCCGGCCGCCCAGCCGGAGAAGTTCGCCGACGAGCTGGCCAACCTGATCGGCTGCGACCCCTCCGAGGTGCTGAAGGTCTCCGCCAAGACCGGCCTCGGTGTCGAGGCGCTGCTCGACCGCGCGGTGGAGAAGATCCCCGCCCCGGTCGGCGTCGCGGACGCCCCCGCCCGCGCGATGATCTTCGACTCGGTCTACGACTCCTACCGGGGCGTCGTGACGTACGTCCGGGTCATCGACGGCAAGCTCAACAAGCGTGAGCGGATCCGGATGATGTCCACCGGCGCCACCCACGAACTGCTGGAGATCGGCACCAACTCGCCCGAGATGCTGCCGGCCGACGGCCTCGGCGTCGGCGAGGTGGGCTACCTGATCACCGGTGTGAAGGACGTGCGCCAGTCCAAGGTCGGTGACACCGTCACCAGCCAGGTCAAGGGCGCCACCGAGGCGCTCGGCGGCTACAAGGACCCCAAGCCCATGGTGTTCTCGGGCCTGTACCCGCTGGACGGGTCCGACTACCCGGAGCTGCGCGAGGCGCTGGACAAGCTCCAGCTCAACGACGCCGCGCTCGTCTACGAGCCGGAGACCTCCGCCGCCCTCGGCTTCGGCTTCCGCGTCGGCTTCCTCGGCCTGCTGCACCTGGACGTGATCCGCGAGCGCCTGGAGCGCGAGTTCGGCCTCGACCTGATCGCCACCGCGCCCAACGTGGTCTACCGCGTGATCATGGAGGACGGCGCCGAGATCACGGTCACCAACCCGAGCGAGTTCCCCGAGGGCAAGATCGCGGAGGTGTACGAGCCGGTCGTGCGCGCCACGATCCTCGCGCCCACCGAGTTCATCGGCGCGATCATGGAGCTGTGCCAGACCCGGCGCGGCGCGCTGCTCGGCATGGACTACCTCTCCGAGGACCGGGTCGAGATCCGCTACACCCTCCCCCTCGCGGAGATCGTCTTCGACTTCTTCGACCAGCTGAAGTCCAAGACCCGCGGCTACGCCTCCCTGGACTACGAGCCCACCGGCGAGCAGTCCAGCTCCCTGGTCAAGGTCGACATCCTGCTGCACGGCGACAAGGTGGACGCCTTCTCGGCGATCACCCACAAGGACCAGGCGTACGCGTACGGCGTGCGGCTCGTCGCCAAGCTGAGGGAGCTGATCCCGCGGCAGAACTTCGAGGTGCCCGTCCAGGCGGCCATCGGTTCGCGCGTGATCGCCCGCGAGACCATCCGCGCCATCCGCAAGGACGTCCTCGCC
Source organism: Streptomyces similanensis (assembly GCF_039543625.1). Lineage (NCBI taxonomy): Bacteria > Bacillati > Actinomycetota > Actinomycetes > Kitasatosporales > Streptomycetaceae > Streptomyces > Streptomyces similanensis. Next base: position 41,860 of record NZ_BAABKC010000086.1, read on the forward strand.
AAGTGCTACGGCGGCGACATCTCCCGCAAGCGCAAGCTGCTGGAGAAGCAGAAGGAGGGCAAGAAGCGCATGAAGATGGTGGGTTCGGTGGAAGTTCCGCAGGAAGCCTTCATCGCGGTGCTCTCCAGCGACGACAGCTCGGGACCGGGCAAGAGCAAGAAGTGACCGTCCGCCGGGCGCCGGCGGCACGGCAAAGCGGGTGAAAAGGGGGCCTGTCGCACGGGAGTGCGGCGGGCCCCCGCGCGTGTGCGGAGCGGCGCTTCGTGGGAAATGACAGGCCACAGCCCCTTACGCGGTGGCCGGTCGCGCTTTAACCTGATGCCTGCTCGCTAGTTACTCGCGAGTTAAACAGTGGCCCGGACACCAGCCCGGACCAGCACCCCGAACGACCCCGAACGACCCCGAACGACGCTGAACCCTCGAACGAGCCGAACCCCCCCGCACCACCCCGAGAGCCAACCCAGCCGTACTTGAGCCAGCCGCTAGCGAGCCGCGATGCCGCGGGCCCGGAGGATGTCGTGAGCGACGCACAGACCCCTATCGAGAATCGTCCGCCGTCGGTGGCGGCCCTCTTCCTGGAGCGCGTGGCGGCCACACCGGACGCCGAGGCCTACCGCTACCCGGTGCCGACGCCCGGCGAGGGCCCGGACGACTGGAAGTCGCTCAGCTGGGCCGAGTCCGCCGAGCGCGTCCACGCGATCGCCGCCGGACTGATCGAACTGGGCGTGCGGCCCGAGGAGCGGGTCGCGCTCGCCGCCTCCACACGGGTGGAGTGGCTGCTCGCCGACCTCGGCATCATGTGCGCGGGCGCCGCCACCACCACGATCTACCCGCAGACCAACGCCGACGAGTCCGCCTTCATCCTCTCCGACTCCGAGAGCAAGGTGCTCATCGCGGAGAACGCCGCCCAGCTGGCCAAGGCCGTCGAGAAGCGCGCCGAACTGCCCGACCTGCACCACGTCGTCGTCATCGACGCGGCCGGCGTGGAGAGCGGCGACTGGGTGCTCACCCTCGCCGAGCTGGAGCAGCGCGGCGCCGCCCACCTGGAGAAGCACCCCGAGCTGATCAAGGAGCGGGTCGGCGCGATCACCAAGGACCAGCTCGCCACCCTCATCTACACCTCCGGCACCACCGGCCGCCCCAAGGGCGTGCGCCTCCCGCACGACAACTGGTCGTACATGGCCAAGGCGATCGCCTCCACCGGCTTGCTCGGTCCCGACGACGTGCAGTACCTCTGGCTGCCGCTCGCCCACGTGTTCGGCAAGGTCCTCACCTCCGGCCAGATCGAGCTGGGCCACGTCACCGCCGTCGACGGCCGTGTCGACAAGATCATCGAGAATCTGCCGGTCGTCCAGCCCACCTACATGGCGGCCGTGCCGCGCATCTTCGAGAAGGTCTACAACGGCGTCGCCGCCAAGGCCCGGGCCGGCGGCAACGCGAAGTACAAGATCTTCCAGTGGGCCGCCGAGGTCGCCCGTGAGTACGCCAAGGTCACCCAGGACAACTTTCAGCGCACCGGCGTCCACTCCGCGCCCTTCGGCCTGGCCGCCAAGCACAAGGTCGCCGACACCCTCGTCTACTCCAAGATCCGCGAGGCGTTCGGCGGCCGGCTGCGCGCCTGCATCTCCGGCAGTGCCGCCCTCGCCCCCGAGATCGGCTACTTCTTCGCCGGCGCCGGCATCCACATCCTGGAGGGCTACGGCCTCACCGAGTCCTCCGCGGCCTCCTTCGTCAACCCCGGCGAGGCGTACCGCACCGGCACCGTCGGCAAGCCGCTGCCCGGCACCGAGGTCCGGATCGCCGACGACGGCGAGATCCTGCTGCGCGGCCCCGGCATCATGGAGGGCTACCACCGGCTGCCCGAGAAGACCGACGAGGTGCTGGAGTCCGACGGCTGGTTCCACACCGGCGACATCGGCGAGCTGTCCCCGGACGGCTACCTGCGCATCACCGACCGCAAGAAGGACCTCATCAAGACCTCCGGCGGCAAGTACATCGCGCCCGCCGAGGTCGAGGGCCAGTTCAAGGCGGTGTGCCCGTACGTCTCCAACATCCTCGTGCACGGCGCCGACCGGAACTTCTGCACCGCCCTCATCGCCCTGGACGAGCTCGCGATCGAGGAGTGGGCCAAGGAGAACGGCCTGGAGGGCAAGCCGTACGCCGAGATCGTGGCCGCGCCGCAGACCGTCGAGATGGTCGAGGGCTACGTCAAGCAGCTCAACGAGGGCTTGCAGCGCTGGCAGACGATCAAGAAGTTCCGGCTGCTGCCGCGGGACCTCGACGTGGAGCACGGGGAGATCACGCCGAGCCTGAAGCTGAAGCGGCCCGTGGTGGAGCGGGAGTACAAGCATCTGATCGAGGAGATGTACGCGGGGGCGCGGGAGGCGTAGCGCTCCGCTGGGGCGCGGGGGAACTCGGGTCCGCTTCGGTTCGGCGGGCCGGTTCTCGGCCGCGGGTCGTCGGTTCTCGGCCGCGGGTCGTCGGTGGCCGGGCGCGCGGTTCCCCGCGCCCCCGAGGGAGGCTCCGCGCCGGAGGAGGGACGTGCCCGTTCCGGACGCGTACCGGTCCTGTCCGTCTCTGGGTGGTTGTTAGCACAGTTCTCATGAAAAACGGGTCACTTCGGTGACTCCATGCTTATGGGTGCAGTCGGTCTGTCACCCTGTCCGCATCGACCGAACCGAATCGACCCCGATTCGGGCGAACGCTCGGGAGCTGCGGATGGGAGTCATTCCGACGCAACGGGAGACCGTTCCGCGCCCCTCCGGCGTTCCCGCGCCCCAGCGCGCGGGGGCGCACACCGAGGCGCGCACGACGCTGCCCGGCGGCCCCCACGCACCGGGCTCCGCCCGCACGCTGGCGCGCGCGACGCTCGCCGAATGGCGCGGCCGCGGTCTGGCCGTTCCCGACCGGCTCGCCGACGACGTCATGGTCGTCGTCAGTGAACTGGTCACCAACGCGGTCGTGCACGCGGGCACCGACGTGGAGATGGTCTGCCGGCTGGAGCCGGAGACCGGCGCGTGCGTCGTGGAGGTCTCCGACCAGCACCCCTCGCGCGCCCCGCGCGACCACCGCGCCCCCACGCCGTACGAGCCGCCCGAGTACGGGCGCGGGCTGCGGCTGGTCGCCGCCCTCGCCGAGGCGTGGGGCATCACCTACCGGCCCGGCGTCAAGACGGTGTGGGCCCGGCTGCCCGCCGAGGACGACGCCGCCGGCGAGGGGGAGGGCGCCTACGACGCCGAGTACGGACTCGGCGTCGCCGAGTTCCTCGCCCCCGACCCGCAGCGCGCCGAACGCGACCGCGAGTGGCTGGGCCGCGGCGCCCTGACCTTCCTCGCCGAAGCCTCCGACCTGCTCGCCGGGCAGCTCGACGAGGACCTGGTCGCCGCCCTCACCGGCCAGCTGATCGTGCCCCGGCTCGCCGACTGGTGCGCGGTGTGGCTGGAGGACGAGTCCACCGCGCGCGGCGGCTGGGCGGACGCCGCCGGGGCCGCCGGGCCGCGCCTGGCCCGCGTCTGGCACACCAGCGAGAACCGCGTCGACGAGCTGCGCCAGGCCCTGGAGAAGGACCCGCCGCACCCCGTGGACGGGCTGCGCTCCGGCCCCGCCGCCTACTCCTGGCCCGGGCACGCGCTGGGCCCGCGCGCCGCGGACGGCTCAGCGCTGGCGTACCGCCTGATCGCCGGCGGCCGCCCGCTCGGCACGCTGGTCATCGGCCGGGCGGGACCGGTCGGCTTCCCTGACGAGATCACCGGTCTGGTCGAGGACCTCAGCCGGCGGGTGGCGCTCGGCATCGGCGCGGCCCGGCAGTACGCCCGGCAGGCCACCATCAGCGCCGTCCTCCAGCGCGGACTGCTGCCCGGCGCGGTCGCCGAGATCCCCGGCGTGCGCAGCGCCCTCGTCTACGAACCGTGCGACCAGGGCGGCCCCAGCGGTGACTTCTACGACCTCTTCCCGGCCGGCGACGGCCGCTGGTGCTTCGCGGTGGGCGACGTGCAGGGCAAGGGGCCCGAGGCCGCGGTGGTGATCGGGCTCGCCCGGCCCTGGCTGCGGCTGCTGGCCCGCGAGGGGTACGGCGTCGCCGACGTGCTGGACCGCCTCAACCAGCTCCTGCTGGACGACGCCACCGAGGCCGCCGACGCCGCCGCGCGCGTCCTGGCCGCCGCCGGCGGGCGGGGCCCCGCGCCCGGCGACGGGCCGCAGACCCGCTTCCTGTCCCTGCTCTACGGCGAGCTGGCCCCCTTCGAGGGAGGGGTGCGGTGCACGCTCGCCTGCGCCGGGCACCCGCTGCCGCTGGTCCTCGACCGGGCGGGCGGGGTGCGCGCCGTCGCCCGCCCGCAGACGCTGCTCGGCGTCATCGAGGACGAGACGTACACCTGCGACACCTTCGAGCTGGGGTCCGGCGACACGCTGCTGTGCGTCACCGACGGGATCACCGAGCGGCGCTCGGGCAGCCGCCAGTTCGACGACGCCGACGGGCTCGCCACGGTCCTCGCCGGCTGCGCCGGCCTCGACGCGGAACTGATCGCCGAACGCATCCAGCGACTCGTGCACGACTTCGGCGAGCGGCCCCCGCAGGACGACCTGGCCCTGCTGGTCCTCCAGGCCGAATGACGCCCCTGGCGCCGGCCGGCCGGGTGCCGTGCGCGGTGCTGGACAATGGAGGACATGCCTTCCGCTCTTCCCGACGGCGAGCCCGTCCCCGCCGACGGCGCGCTGCCCGCGTCCGCGCTGGCCGGGGCGGCCGACCGGCCCCTCGGGTTCTACCTGCACGTCCCCTACTGCGCCACCCGCTGCGGCTACTGCGACTTCAACACCTACACCGCCACCGAGCTGCGCGGCACCGGCGGCGTCCTCGCCTCCCGCGACAACTACGCCGACACCCTCGCCGACGAGGTCCGCCTCGCTCGCAAGGTCCTCGGCGACGACCCGCGCGAGGTCCGCACCGTCTTCGTCGGCGGCGGCACGCCCACCCTGCTCGCCGCCTCGGACCTGGTGCGGATGCTGCACGCGATCCGCGAGGAGTTCGGGCTCGCGAAGGACGCGGAGGTCACCACCGAGGCCAACCCGGAGACCGTCGACCCCGCGTACCTCGCCGAGCTGCGGGAGGGCGGCTTCAACCGGATCTCCTTCGGCATGCAGAGCGCCCGGCCGCACGTGCTGAAGATCCTCGACCGCACGCACACCCCCGGGCGGCCCGAGGCGTGTGTCGCCGAGGCCCGCGCGGCCGGCTTCGCGCACGTCAACCTCGACCTGATCTACGGCACCCCCGGCGAGTCCGACGACGACTGGCGGGCCTCGCTGGACGCGGCGCTCGGCGCCGGGCCCGACCACGTGTCGGCGTACGCGCTGATCGTGGAGGAGGGCACACAGCTGGCCCGCCGGATCCGGCGCGGGGAGGTGCCCATGACCGACGACGACGTGCACGCCGACCGGTACCTGATCACCGAGGAGGTGCTGTCGGGGGCCGGGTTCGAGTGGTACGAGGTGTCCAACTGGGCCACCTCCGAGGCGGGCCGGTGCCTGCACAACGAGCTGTACTGGCGCGGGGCCGACTGGTGGGGGGCCGGACCGGGGGCGCACTCGCACGTCGGCGGGGTGCGGTGGTGGAACGTGAAGCACCCCGGCGCGTACGCCGCCGCGCTGGCCGAGGGGCGTACGCCGGGGGCGGGGCGGGAGGTGCTCTCCGCGGAGGATCAGCGGGTGGAGCGGATCCTGCTGGAGCTGCGGCTGCGGGAGGGGGTGCCGCTGTCGCTGCTGCGGGAGCGGGGGCTCGCCGCCGCGCGGCGGGCGCTGGCCGGGGGGCTGCTCCAGGAGGAGCCGTACGGGGCCGGGCGGGCCGTGCTGACGCTGCGCGGGCGGCTGCTGGCGGACGCGGTGGTACGGGACCTGGTGGACTGAGGCGCCCGGCGTTCGGGGCACCGCCGGGTGGATGTCGCTCGCCCCGCTCGGGAGGGCGCCGCCCGCGCCCACCCGTGCCGCCCCGGGCGGCACGCATGCCCGCAGGACAGCCGGGTGGCCGGCGGGTCAGGCGGGTGCGGTGACAAAATCGATCAGCTGCTCGACCTTGCCCAGCAGTTCCGGCTCCAGATCCTTGTACGAGCGCACCTTGGACAGGATGTGCTGCCAGGCCGCGCCCGTGTTCGGCGGCCAGCCCAGGGACCGGCAGACGCCCGTCTTCCAGTCCTGCCCCCGCGGCACCCGCGGCCACGCCGCGATCCCCACCGACGACGGCTTCACGGCCTCCCAGACGTCGATGTACGGGTGGCCGACGACGAGGGCGTGTGCGCTGGTCACCGCCTCGGCGATCCGCGACTCCTTGGAGCCGGGCACCAAGTGGTCCACCAGGACCCCCAGCCGCGCGTCCGGCCCCGGCGCGAACTCCTCGACGATCGCGGGCAGGTCGTCCACGCCCTCCAGGTACTCCACGACCACGCCCTCGATGCGCAGGTCGTCGCCCCAGACCTTCTCCACCAGCTCGGCGTCGTGCCGGCCCTCCACGTAGATCCGCCCGGCGCGGGCCACCCGAGCGCGGGCGCCGGGCACGGCGACCGAACCGGACGCCGTACGGGTGGGCCGTACCGGGCCCGAGGACGGCTTGACCAGCGTCACCGTGCGGCCCTCCAGCAGGAAGCCGCCGGGCTGGAGCGGGAAGACGCGGTGCTTGCCGAAGCGGTCCTCCAGGGTCACCGTGCCCGCCTCGCAGCCGATCACCGCCCCGCAGAAACCGGTGCCCGGCTCCTCCACGACCAGCCCCGGCTCGGCCGCGATCTCGGGCACGCCCTTCGGCTTCTTCCAGGGGGGAGTCAGGTCGGCGGAGTACTGGCGCATTCGAGTGACGATAGGAGAAGTCGGCGGCCGATCAGGGCGACACGCCGAAGCGCCGGGCGAGGGCGTCCCGCTGGGCCCGGACGAAGGCCGCGTCCACCACCGCGCCGTGCCCGGGGACGTACCGGGCGTCCGGGCCGCCCAGCTCCAGCAGCCGGTCCAGCGCGGCCGGCCACCGGGACGGCACCGCGTCGGGGCCGGCCGAGGGCTCGCCGGACTCCTCGACCAGGTCGCCGCAGAACACCACCGGCCGCTCGCCCGGCACCACGACGGCGAGGTCGTGGGCGGTGTGACCGGGGCCGGCGTTCACGAGCAGCGCCTCCCGGCCGTCGCCCAGCGGCACGGCGAGCACGTCGTCGACCTCGCGGCCGGGCCGTACCAGCGCCGCGGCCGCCGCGTCGGCCGCCCGCGGGTCCAGGCCGTGGCGCACCGCGTCCGCGCGCAGCTCCGCGCGCTCGCGCTCGTCGTCGTGGACGGCGTGGGCGCCCCCGGCGGCGAACACCTCGGCGTCCGGGAACGCCGCGGCGCCCAGGACGTGGTCGAAGTGCGGGTGCGTCAGCGCGAGAAGTGTCACATCGAAGCCCGCGAGGCGGGCCGCGTCGGCGCGTAGCGCGGCCCCCTCGGCGAGGCTGGAGCCGGCGTCCACCAGCAGCGCGGAACCCGCCCCCGCCACCAGCCCGACCGTGCAGTCCCAGCCCGGCAGCCGGATCCGGCCGATCCCGTCGGCCAGCCGTTCCCAGCCGAGCTCTTCCCAAGTCACCGTCATGCCCCGACGCTAGCGTTCCCGGGACCGGCCTTGCCCTCGGTCCACCCGACGGCCGTACACTGGGCCGGGGAGAACTGGCACTCGTATGCGCCGAGTGCCAAAGGGGAGCCGAGGGACGACTCTGGAGGTGTGCGCGATGCTCAGCGAGCGAAGGCTTCAAGTGCTGCGTGCCATCGTCCAGGACTACGTCGGCACCGAGGAGCCGGTGGGCTCCAAGGCGCTCACCGAGCGGCACAGCCTCGGCGTCTCGCCGGCCACCGTGCGCAACGACATGGCGGCCCTGGAGGACGAGGGCTACATCGCCCAGCCGCACACCAGTGCCGGCCGCATCCCCACCGACAAGGGGTACCGCCTCTTCGTCGACAAGCTGGCCGGGGTCAAGCCGATGACCGCGCCCGAGCGGCGCGCCATCCAGAACTTCCTGGACGGCGCCGTCGACCTCGACGACGTCGTGGCCCGCACGGTGCGGCTGCTCGCGCAGCTCACCCGGCAGGTCGCGGTGGTGCAGTACCCCTCGCTGACGCGTTCGACGGTGCGGCACGTGGAGCTGCTGGCGCTCGCCCCCGCGCGGGTGATGCTGGTGCTGATCACGGACACCGGGCGGGTCGAGCAGCGGATGATCGACTGCCCGGCCCCGTTCGGGGAGACGTCGCTCGCCGACCTGCGGGCGCGGCTCAACAGCCGGGTCGCCGGACGCCGCTTCGCGGACGTGCCGCAGCTGGTGGAGGACCTGGCCGACGGCTTCGACCTGGAGGACCGCGGCACGGTCTGCACGGTGCTGTCCACGCTCCTCGAAACCCTCGTCGAGGAGAACGAGGAGCGGCTGATGATCGGCGGCACCGCCAACCTCACCCGCTTCGGACACGACTTCCCGCTCACCATCCGCCCCGTTCTGGAGGCGCTGGAGGAGCAGGTGGTCATGCTGAAGCTGCTCGGTGAGACGCAGGATCCGGGCATGACCGTGCGCATCGGTCACGAGAACGCCCACGAAGGACTCAACTCCACGTCCATCGTGTCGGTGGGCTACGGTTCGGGCGGCGAGGCAGTGGCCAAGCTCGGCGTGGTCGGACCGACCCGCATGGACTACCCGGGAACGATGGGAGCGGTACGCGCAGTGGCACGGTACGTCGGACAGATCCTGGCGGAGTCGTAAGTGGCCACGGACTACTACGCCGTTCTCGGCGTGCGCCGCGACGCGTCGCAGGATGAGATCAAGAAGGCGTTCCGCCGGCTCGCGCGCGAGCTGCACCCGGACGTCAACCCCGATCCGAAGACCCAGGAGCGGTTCAAGGAGATCAACGCCGCTTACGAGGTGCTGTCGGACCCGCAGAAGAAGCAGGTCTACGACCTCGGCGGCGACCCGCTCTCGCAGGCCGGCGGCGGCGCGGGCGGCTTCGGCGCCGGCGCGTTCGGCAACTTCTCCGACATCATGGACGCGTTCTTCGGCACGGCGTCGCAGCGCGGGCCGCGCTCGCGCACCCGCCGGGGCCAGGACGCCATGATCCGGCTGGAGATCGAGCTGGACGAGGCGGCCTTCGGCACCACGAAGGACATCCAGGTCGACACGGCCGTCGTCTGCAACACCTGCAACGGCGAGGGCGCGGCTCCGGGCACCACCGCCCAGACCTGCGACATGTGCCGCGGCCGCGGTGAGGTCTCGCAGGTCACCCGGTCCTTCCTGGGCCAGGTCATGACCTCCCGGCCCTGCCCGCAGTGCCAGGGCTTCGGCACGGTCGTGCCGACCCCGTGCCCGGAGTGCGCCGGCGACGGCCGCATCCGCGCCCGCCGCAGCCTGACGGTGAAGATCCCGGCCGGTGTGGACAACGGCACGCGGATCCAGCTCGCGGGCGAGGGCGAGGTCGGCCCCGGCGGCGGCCCGGCCGGCGACCTGTACGTCGAGATCCACGAGCTGCCGCACCCGACCTTCCAGCGGCGCGGCGACGACCTGCACTGCACGGTCACCCTCCCGATGACCGCGGCGGCGCTCGGCACCAAGGTGCCACTGGAGACGCTGGACGGCATGGAGGAGGTCGACATCCGGCCGGGCACCCAGTCCGGACAGTCGATCCCGCTGCACGGGCGCGGCGTCACGCACCTACGCGGCGGCGGCCGCGGCGACCTCATCGTGCACGTCGAGGTGCAGACCCCGAGCAAGCTCGACCCCGAGCAGGAGCGGCTGCTGCGCGAACTGGCCCAGCTGCGCGGCGAGGAACGGCCCCAGGGGCAGTTCCAGCCCGGACAGCAGGGGCTGTTCTCACGGTTGAAGGACGCGTTCAACGGTCGCTGAGGGACGGCCTTCGAGGCCGTCGGGGCGAAGGTCTCGCCCGGATTCGGAGACGTGCGCAGGACGTGACACCATGCGGTCATGTCCTCCGCATTGTCCGCGCTGACCGATCTCTTCCCTCAGCCGATCGTGCAGGCCCCGATGGCGGGCGGCCCTTCCGGCCCCCGGCTGGCCGCGGCGGTGTCCGAGGCCGGCGGGCTGGGCTTCCTGGCCGCCGGGTACAAGACCGCGGACGGCATGTACCAGGAGATCAAGCAGGTGCGCGGGCTGACCGGCCGCCCCTTCGGCGTGAACGTGTTCCTGCCCCAGCCGGAACACGCGGAGTCCGGCGCGGTCGACCTGTACGCCCAGCAGCTGGCCGGCGAGGCCGCCTGGTACCGCACCGAGCTGGGCGAACCGGACCACGGCCGCGACGACGGCTACGAGATCAAGGTCGCCGCGCTGGTGGACGACCCGGTCCCGGTGGTCTCCTTCCACTTCGGCGTCCCCGCCCGCGAGGTGGTCGACGCCCTGCACCGCGTCGGCACCTTCGCCCTGGTCACCGCGACCACCGTCGAGGAGGCGCTGGCGGTGGAGCGGGCGGGCGCGGACGCGGTGATCGCGCAGGGCGTGGAGGCCGGCGGCCACCAGGGCACCCACCGCGACCTGCCGGAGAACGACGGCGCCGGCATCGGCGTGCTCACCCTGGTCGCCCTGATCCGCGAGGCGGTGGACCTCCCGGTCGTCGCCGCCGGCGGCATCATGCGCGGCGGCCAGATCGCCGCCGTCCTCGCCGCCGGGGCGAGCGCCGCCCAGCTGGGCACCGCGTTCCTCGCCACCCCCGAGTCCGGCGCGCACGCCCTGCACAAGGCGGCGCTGACCGACCCGCTCCACCCGCACACCGAGCTGACCCGCGCCTTCTCCGGCCGCCCGGCCCGCGGCCTGGTCAACCGCTTCCTGCGCGAACACGGCCCCTACGCGCCCGCCGCCTACCCGGAGGTGCACCACCTCACCGCCCCGCTGCGCAAGGCCGCGGCCGAGGCGGGCGACCCGCAGGGCATGGCGCTGTGGGCCGGACAGGGCCACCGGATGGCCCGCGACCTGCCCGCCGGGCGACTGGTGGAGGTGCTCGCGGAGGAACTCGAAGCGGCGACGGCGGCCCTGCCGGGGCGCCGGACGGGAGGTGCGCGATGACGGCGCCGGTGTTCGTGATCGACTCGGTCGAGGGCGCCGACTTCAGCGGCGGGGAGTACGTCCTGGACGGCCCCGAGGGACGGCACGCCGTCTCCGTGAAGCGGCTGCGGCCCGGCGAGGACGTGATCCTCACCGACGGGCGCGGGCGCTGGCTGGAAGGCGTCGTCAAGGCCGCCGAGGGCAAGGACCGCCTGGTCGTCATGGACCTGGATTCCGTCCGCGAGGAGGAGCCCGAGCAGCCCCGCATCACCGTGGTGCAGGCCCTGCCCAAGGGCGACCGGGGCGAACTCGCCGTGGAGACCATGACCGAGGTCGGCGTCGACGCGATCGTGCCCTGGCAGGCCGCCCGCTGCATCACCCAGTGGAAGGGCGACCGGGGGCTCAAGGCGCTCGGCAAGTGGCGGGCCACCGCGCGCGAGGCCGGCAAGCAGTCCCGCCGGGTCCGCTTCCCGGAGATCGCGGAGACCGCGAGCACCAAGCAGGTCGCCGCGCTGCTGGCCAAGGCCGACTTCGCCGCCGTGCTGCACTCGGACTTCGAGTACGGCAGCGAACCCCTGGCCACCGTCGAACTGCCCGCCGAGGGCGAGATCGTGCTCGTGGTCGGCCCCGAAGGAGGCGTCGCCTCCGACGAGTTGGCGCAGTTCCGGGAGGCGGGGGCGCGGGCGTGCCTGCTCGGGCGTAGTGTGCTGCGCACCTCGACCGCGGGGACGGCCGCCGTCGCGCTGCTGCTGGGGCGCACCGGCCGCTGGTCCTGACCGAAGGCTCCAGGGGGATGCCGTGGAACTCGCCCAAGTCCGACTGCTCGTCACCGACTTCGCCGCCTGCTACCGCTTCTACACCGAAGTCCTCGGCCTGAAGCCGCAGTCGGGCGCACAGCGGGGACCGTACGAGAAGTTCAGTCCGGCCGCCGGTTCCGCGGGCATCGCCCTCCAGGACCGGGCGATGATGGCCGAAGTCCTCGGCGAACTGGGCGAGTCGGTCGCCGGACACCGCTCGCTGGTGGTGCTGCGCGTGGACGACCTGGACGCGTGCTGCGCGCGGGTCGCCGCCCGCGGCGCGACCCTGCTGCACGGCCCGGCGCCCATGACGGACCGGATGCGCGTCGCGCACCTGAAGGATCCCGAGGGCAATGTGGTGGAACTCCAGGAGTGGCTGCTCCTGCGCACCTGACGGCGGCCGAGTCCGCGCCCGGCCCCGCGGCAGGGCGCCCCCGACCGGCGCTCGGCGCACAGTGATCAAGGGCGCGAGCAGGGACGTACGGTGCGGGGGCGGCGGCGGAGATGCGCCGCGGCCCCCTGTTCGTGGCCGCCGACGCTGCGTAGGGTGATCAGGTGACTCAGTCCGCATCGTCTGCCTATCTCCGGTTTCCGCATCCGCACGGCGAGTTGGTCGCCTTCACCGCCGAGGACGACGTGTGGCTCGCCCCGTTGGACGGCGGCCGAGCCTGGCGGGTGAGCGCCGACAGCGTGCCGGTGAACCACCCCCGCGTCTCGCCCGACGGCGCCACCGTCGCCTGGACCTCCACCCGGGACGGCGCGCCCGAGGTGCACATCGCCCCCATCGACGGCGGGCCCGCCCGACGCCTGACGCACTGGGGGAGCTGGCGCACCCAGGTGCGCGGCTGGACCGCCGGGGGCGAAGTGCTCGCGATCAGCACCCAGGGCCAGGCCAGCCTGCGCCGCAGCTGGGCCCGGGCCGTCCCGCTGGACGGCGGACCGGCCGCCACCCTGCCGTACGGTCCGGTCGGCGACGTCGCCCAGGGTCCGCACACCGTGCTGCTGTCGGCCTCGATGAGCCGCGAGGCGGCCTGGTGGAAGCGGTACCGGGGCGGCACCGCGGGCAAGCTGTGGATCGACCGCGACGGCGACGGCGAGTTCGTCCGGCTGCACGAGGAGCTGGACGGCAACGTCGAGTACCCGCTGTGGGTGGGCGACCGGATCGCCTTCCTCTCCGACCACGAGGGCACCGGCGCCCTGTACTCCTCCCTCGCCGACGGCTCCGACCTGCGCCGGCACACCCCGCTGGGCGGCTTCTACGCCCGCCACGCCGCCACCGACGGCGCGCGCGTCGTCTACGCCTGTGCGGGCGAACTGTGGCTGCTGGACGACCTCGACGGCGCCGAACCGCGCCGCCTGGACATCCGCCTGGGCGGGCCGCGCGTGGACCTCCAGCCGTATCCGGTCAACGCGGGCCGCTGGTTCGGCTCCGCCGCCCCCGACCACACCGCGCGCGGCAGTGCGGTCGCCGTGCGCGGCGCCGTCCACTGGGTCACCCACCGCGCCGGCCCCGCCCGCGCCCTGGCCGCCGAGCCGGGCGTGCGGACCCGGCTGCCGCGCACCTTCCGGGCCGACGGCGAGGAATGGGTGGTGTGGGTGACCGACGCCGAGGGCGAGGACGCCCTGGAGTTCTCGCCCGCCACCGGCCTCGCCCCCGGCGCCACCCCGCGCCGGCTCGCCGCCGGACAGCTCGGCCGGGTGCTGGCACTGGCCATGGCGCCCGACGGCAGCCGCGCCGCCGTCGCCTCCCACGACGGCCGGCTGCTGCTGGTCGAACGCGAGAGCGGCGAGGTCCGCGAGGTGGACCGCAGCGACAACGGCGACGTCTCCGGCCTCGTCTTCTCGCCCGACTCCGGCTGGCTCGCCTGGTCCCACCCCGGGCCGCGCCCGCTCAGCCAGCTCCGGCTGGCCAACACCACCGACCTGTCGGTCACCGAGGCGACCCCGCTGCGCTTCCAGGACTACGCCCCCGCCTTCACCCTCGACGGCAAGCACCTGGCCTTCCTCTCCCACCGCTCCTTCGATCCCGTCTACGACGAACACGTCTTCGACCTGGCCTTCGTGGAGAGCTCCCGTCCGTACCTGATCACGCTCGCCGCGACCACGCCGTCGCCGTTCGGGCCGCAGCGGCACGGCCGGGCCTTCGAGGTGTCCGACAAGGAGGAGACCCCGGACAGCGAGGGCGCCCCGGCGACCCGCATCGACCTCGACGGCCTCGCCGACCGCATCGTGCCCTTCCCGGTCGAGGCGGCCCGCTACTCCAACCTGCGCGCCGCCCGCGACGGCGTGCTGTGGCTGCGCCACCCGGTGACCGGCGTGCTCGGCGCCGCCCGCGCCACCCCCGACGACCCGGACCCGAAGACCGAACTGGAGCGCTACGACCTCGCCCAGCAGCGCCTGGAGCACCTCGCCGCCGACGCCGACCACTTCGAGGTCAGCGGCGACGGCAAGCGGGTCCTGCTGTGGACCGACCACAAGCTGAAGGTGGTGCCCAGCGACCGGCGCGCCTCGAACGACGAGGACAGCGACTCGAACATCACCGTCGACCTCGGCCGGGTCCGGCAGACGGTCGACCCGGCCGCCGAGTGGCGGCAGATGTACGAGGAGACCGGCCGCATCATGCGGGACCAGTTCTGGCGGCCCGACATGGGCGGCCTGGACTGGGACGGCGTCCTCGACCGCTACCGGCCGGTCCTGGACCGCCTGGCCACCCACGACGACCTGGTCGACCTGCTGTGGGAGGTGCACGGCGAGCTGGGCACCTCGCACGCCTACGTCACCCCGTACGGCGCTTTCGGCCACGGCGCCCGGCAGGGCCTGCTCGGCGCGGACCTCTCGCGGCACGAGGACGGCGGCTGGCGCGTCGACCGGATCCTGCCCTCGGAGACCTCCGACCCGAACGCGCGCAGCCCGCTGGCCGCGCCCGGTGTCGCGGTGCGCGCCGGGGACGCGATCCTCGCGGTCGGCGGCCGGCCCGTCGACCCGGTCGCCGGTCCGGCGCCGCTGCTGGTCGGCACGGCCGGCAAGCCCGTCGAGCTGACGATCTCGCCGGCCGGCGGGGGAGAGGTCCGGCACGCGGTGGTGGTGCCGCTGGCCGACGAGGAGCCGCTGCGCTACCACGCCTGGGTCGCCGACCGCCGCGCCCACGTCCACGAGAGGTCCGGCGGCCGGCTCGGCTATCTGCACGTGCCGGACATGCAGGCGCCCGGCTGGGCGCAGATCCACCGCGACCTGCGGGTGGAGGTGGCCCGGGAGGGCCTGGTCGTGGACGTGCGGGAGAACCGCGGCGGCCACACCTCCCAGCTGGTGGTGGAGAAGCTGGCCCGGCGGATCGTCGGCTGGGACCTGCCGCGCGGCATGCGCCCGGACAGCTACCCGCAGGACGCGCCCCGGGGTCCGGTGGTCGCGGTCGCCAACGAGTTCTCCGGCTCCGACGGCGACATCGTCAACGCGGCGATCAAGGCGCTGGGCATCGGACCGGTCGTCGGCACCCGCACCTGGGGCGGCGTCATCGGCATCGACAGCCGCTACCGCCTGGTCGACGGCACCCTGATCACCCAGCCGAAGTACGCGTTCTGGCTGGAGGGCCTGGGCTGGGACGTGGAGAACCACGGCGTGGACCCGGACGTGGAGGTCCTCCAGCGTCCCCAGGACCACGCGGCGGGCCGCGACCCGCAACTGGACGAGGCGATCCGGCTCGCGCTGGAGGCCCTGGAGACGACCCCGGCGAAGACTCCGCCGGAGCTGCCCCCGCCGCGCTCGTGACCGCGGGTCCGGACGACGACAGCGGGCCCGGGCGACGACAACGGGCCCGGGCGAAGCGGCGGGTCCGGACGACACGGACGACCGGTGACCCGGCGTCGGTACGATGCCCGTACTGGATCAACTCCCAAGGAGGCCACGTGGCAGGGGAACCGCAAGAGGACTGCCTGTTCTGCAAGATCGTCGCCGGTCAGATCCCCGCGACGGTCGTCCGGGAGACGGAGACGACCCTCGCCTTCCGCGACATAAACCCCCAGGCGCCCACCCACGTCCTGGTGATCCCGAAGGCGCACTACCAGGACGCCGCCGCCCTCGCCGCCGGCGCCCCGCAGCTCGTCGCCGACGTCCTGTGCGAGACCCAGGCCGTCGCCGACGAGGAGAAGCTGGACAGCTACCGCACCGTCTTCAACACCGGCGCCGGCGCCGGCCAGACCGTGTGGCACGCGCACGCCCACGTCGTCGGCGGCCGCGGCCTGCAGTGGCCCCCCGGATAGGCAGCCGTGTCCGTGCGTGAACTCGTCGTCCTCGGCACCGCGAGCCAGGTCCCGACCCGGCACCGCAACCACAACGGCTATCTGCTGCGCTGGGACGGCGAGGGCATCCTGTTCGACCCCGGCGAGGGCACCCAGCGGCAGATGCTGCGCGCCGGGGTCGCCGCCCACGACCTGAACCGGATCTGCGTCACCCACTTCCACGGCGACCACAGCCTGGGCCTGGCCGGGGTGATCCAGCGCGTCAACCTCGACCGGGTGCCGCACGAGATCACCGCGCACTACCCGCGCTCCGGCCAGCGCTTCTACGACCGGCTGCGGCACGCCACCGCCTACCGCGAGACGGTCGCCCTCACCGAGGCCCCCGTCGACGCCGACGGCCCCCTCGCCGTGACGCCGTCCTACACGCTGGAGGCCCGCCGCCTCTCGCACCCGGTCGAGTCCTACGGCTACCGGCTGACCGAGCCCGACGGCCGCCGTATGCTGCCCGAGCGGCTCGCCGCGCACGGCATCCAGGGCCCGGACGTCGGCCGCATCCAGCGCGACGGCGCGCTCGACGGCGTCCCGCTGGAGGCCGTGAGCGAGGTGCGGCGCGGCCAGCGCTTCGCCTTCGTCATGGACACCCGGCTGTGCCCCGGGGTGCACGCCCTCGCCGAGGGCTGCGACCTGCTGGTCATCGAGTCCACCTTCCTCGACGAGGACGAGGCGCTGGCCGAGGAGCACGGCCACCTCACCGCCGGCCAGGCCGCCCGCGTCGCCCGCGAGGCCGGCGTACGGCACCTCGTCCTCACCCACTTCAGCCAGCGCTACAGCGACCCCGAGGAGTTCGAGCGCCAGGCGCGGGCGGCGGGCTTCGAGGGAGAACTGACCGTGGCGCACGACCTACAGCGCGTACCGGTACCGAAACGTCGGTGAACAGGCCGTACGATGCTCTGATGCCTCTGCCCAAAGCCGAACTGCACCTCCACATCGAAGGCACGCTGGAGCCCGAGCTGGCCTTCCGACTGGCCGCGCGCAACGGCGTCCAGCTGCCGTACGCGGACACCGACGCCCTGCGCGAGGCCTACCGGTTCGAGGACCTCCAGTCCTTCCTAAACCTGTACTACGAGCTGATGGCCGTCCTGCGCACCGAACGCGACTTCGAGGACCTCGCCGACGCCTACCTCGCGCGGGCCGCCGCGCAGGGCGTGCGGCACGCGGAGATCTTCTTCGACCCGCAGGCCCATCTCGCGCGGGGCGTGGACATGAGCACGGTGGTCGAGGGCCTGTGGCGGGCGCTCGGCGGCAGCGAGGAGAGGCACGGCGTCTCCACCCGGCTGATCATGTGCTTCCTGCGCGACGAGTCCGCCGAGTCGGCGCTCGCCACGCTCGACGCCGCCAAACCGTACCTGGACCGGATCACCGGCGTCGGCCTCGACTCGGCCGAGGTCGGGCACCCGCCGGTGAAGTTCCGCGCGGTGTACGAGGCGGCCGCGGCCCTCGGTCTGCGGCGCGTGGCGCACGCCGGCGAGGAGGGCCCGCCCGCCTACATCACCGAGGCTCTCGACGTCCTCGGCGTCGAACGCGTCGACCACGGCCTGCGCTGCATGGAGGACCCCGCGCTGGTGGACCGCCTGGTGCGGGAGCGGATACCGCTGACCCTGTGCCCGCTGTCGAACGTCCGGCTGCGCACCGTCGACACCCTCGCCGACCACCCGCTGCCCGCCATGCTGGACGCCGGCCTGCTGTGCACGGTCAACTCCGACGACCCCGCCTACTTCGGCGGCTACGCCGGCGACAACTTCGACGCCGTCCACCGCGCCCTCGGCCTGACCGAGGACCGGCTGCGCGAACTGGCCCGCAACTCCTTCCTCGCCGCCTTCCTGGAGGACGACGAGGAGCTGCGGCAGCGGTATCTCGCCGAGGTGGCGGCCTACGAGTTCGGGTAGGCCCCGGGCGACGTGATCCATTGACGGGTACGGCGCGGATACCTAGGCTCGGTGAGCGCTGTTCTCATCCGTGAGACATGTTCTCGTACATGAACAACGGCATAGAACAACGCCATGAACAACGCCTCGATCATCGAAGCCGAGCCGAGCCGGAGGAGCCGCCCGTGACCCGCGACCTCGCCCTCGCCGAGGTACGGCTGACGCCGATCCTGGTCGCCGACCCGCCGCTGCTCAACACCCAGGGCGTGCACCAGCCGTACACACCGCGCCTGATCGTGGAGGTGGTGACGGCCGACGGGATCACCGGCCTCGGCGAGACCTACGGCGACACCCGGTACCTGGAAGTCGCCCGCCGGCTCGCCGACCGGCTCGTCGGCCACCGGGTCAGCGATCTGAACGCCCTGCACGCGCTGGACGTCCCGGTGGCCGCCGACGGGGTGGCGGACGGCGTCGGCGCGGGCGGGCTGCGCGGCGTCCAGAACGCCGGCAAACTGCTCCTGTCCGTCGTCTCCGCCTTCGAGGTCGCCTGCCTCGACGCGCTCGGCAAGGCGCTCGGGCTGCCCGTCCACGCGCTGCTCGGCGGCAAGCTCCGCGACAGCGTCGAGTACAGCGCCTACCTCTTCTACCGGTGGGCCGCCCACCCCGAGGGCGCGGGCGGCGAGCGGGACGACTGGGGCGCCGCCCTCGACCCGGCGGGCGTGGTCGCACAGGCGCGCGCGTTCGTCGCGCGGCACGGCTTCACCTCCTTCAAGCTCAAGGGCGGCGTCTTCCCGCCCGACGAGGAGATCGCCGCCGTACGGGCGCTGGCCGAGGCGTTCCCCGGGCGCCCGCTGCGGCTCGACCCCAACGGCGCCTGGTCGGTGGCGACCTCGGCGCGCGTCGCGCGGGAACTGGCGGACGTGCTGGAGTACCTGGAGGACCCCGCGCTCGGCACGCCCGCGATGGCCGAGGTGGCGGCGCGCACCGGCGTACCGCTGGCCACCAACATGTGCGTGACGACCTTCGCCGAGATAGAGGAGGCGTTCACCAGGGGCGCGGTCCAAGTGGTGCTCTGCGACCACCACTACTGGGGCGGACTGCGCAACACCCAGCACCTGGCGGCCCTCTGCGCCGCCTTCGGCGTCGGCGTCTCCATGCACTCCAACACCCATCTGGGCATCAGCCTGGCCGCGATGACCCAGGTGGCGTCCACCCTTCCCGGCCTCCACCACGCCTGCGACACCCACTACCCCTGGCAGTCGGAGGACGTCCTCACCGAGCGCCTGGTCTTCGACGGCGGCCGGGTGGCCGTCGGGGACGCACCCGGCCTCGGGGTCGCGCTCGACCGGGACGAACTGGCACGGCTGCACCGCCGGTGGCTCGATGACGACGGCGCGCTGCGGGAGCGCGACGACGCGGCGGCGATGCGGGTCGCCGAGCCGGGATGGGCGGTGCCCGCGACGCCGCGCTGGTGACCGCGCGGCGGCCGGACACGGCGGCCCGGCCGGGCCCCGCGGCGTGCGTGCCGACGCGTTGTCGGTCCTCTGGTGCACACTGGCTTGATCCGCACCATGCCAGGGAGCGCACCGTGACCGCGTCCAACACGTCCGCCGGAGAGGGACCGGAGTACCGCGACGAGCAGGAGCAGGAGCCGAGGCCGCCGCACCCCGTGTCCGCGGCCGACGGGGAGTACCCGCGGGACCGCGAGTACATCGTGGGCGCGCCGCACGCCCCGCTCGGCCCGCAGATCGACCCGCTGGCCGCCCTGCGCACGTCGGACGACCCGCCCTGGGACGTCTACCTGACGGGCACCGTCTTCCTCGACATCGTCTTCACCGGCCTCGACACCGCCCCCGTGCGCGGCACCGAGTCCTGGGCGCGCGGCATGGGTTCGAGCCCCGGCGGCGTCGCCAACATGGCGACCGCCCTGGCCCGACTCGGCCTGCGCACCTCCCTGGCGGCGGCGTTCGGCGACGACCACTACGGCGAGTACTGCTGGGACGTGCTGGAACAGGGCGAGGGCATCGACCTCTCCCCGTCCCGCACCGTCCCCGGCTGGCACTCGCCGGTCACCGTCTCCATGGCCTACGAGGGCGAGCGCACGATGGTCTCGCACGGCCACGAACCGCCCCCCGAGGACGTGCTCGTCCAGGAGGTCGCCCCCCAACTCCTGCCCCGCGCCCGGGCCGCCGTCGCCTCCCTGACGCCGGGCCGCGGCGCGCCCTGGATCGCGGAGGCCGCCCGCAAGGGCACCCGGGTCTTCGGCGACGTCGGCTGGGACGACACCGGCGCCTGGGACCTGGCCGGCCTCGCCGACCTGGCGCACTGCGAGGCGTTCCTGCCCAACGCCGAGGAGGCGATGCGCTACACGCGCACCGACTGCCCGCGCGCCGCCGCGCACGCGCTCACCGCGTACGTGCCGGTCGCGGTCGTCACCCTGGGTTCCGAGGGCGCGTACGCGGTGGACCGGCGCACGGGGGAGAGCGCCGAGGTGCCCGCCATCGCGGTCGAGGCGCTGGACCCCACGGGCGCGGGCGACGTCTTCGTGGCCGGGTTCGTCACCGGCAGCCTGGCCGGCTGGCCCCTGGCCGACCGCCTCGCCTTCGCCGGCCTCACCGCCGCGCTGTCCGTACAGGAGTTCGGCGGCTCGCTCTCCGCGCCCGGCTGGTCGGAGATCGCGGCCTGGTGGCGCCGGGTCCAGTCGGTGCCCGGCCAGGACCCGGCGGCGCTCAGGCGGTACGCCTTCCTGGACGCCCTGGCGCCGGAGGCGAGCGTCGAGCCGTGGCCCCGGCGCAGGGCCGTGCCGACCATCGGCTTCGGCAGGTCGGCGTGACCGCGCGCCGCCCCCGCGTCACCCGCGACGCGCCCCCGCCCATATCCGGTGGACCGGGGGCCCGGGCCGGCGCCGCCATTGACAGGTGACGTCTCCTGCTCGATCATCGGCGAAATCACGCACGATCGCGCACCGGCGCGATCCTGTACGGCCCCCGCACTTCCCGACCCATGAGCGACTCCTGACCGACTCCTCCGTCGAAGGACATGCGTCGTGCGCAGACCATCACGCGGCTCCGGGGTGCTCCTCGCCGCCCTCGCCCTGCCCGCCGCCCTCGCCCTCGCCGCGACGCCGAAGCCGGCGCGGGCGGGAGACGACGCGGCCCCCGCCCCCCACGCCCCCCGGCTCACCCGGTCCGCCGGCGAACTCACCCTGACCGTCCCGGCCGGCCGCACCACCCCCGGCTACCAGCTGCGGGTGACGACCGGTCAACTCGCCCTGACCACCCGCCGTTCCGGCACGACGGTGCTGGCCACCCCCGCGGGCGACACCGGCGCCCTGCGCTTCCGCACCGCCGGCGCCTGGCAGCACGCCACCCGCGTCACCCACTGGACCTGGCGGAACGGCGCCCTCACCCTGACCGCCGCCACCACCGCCCCCGGCGCCACCGTCCAGGCCCGGATCACCCCGGCCGCCGACCGCTACCAGCTCGACTGGCAGGTCGAGGGCGCCGCCCCCGACCGGCTCGGCCTCGCCTACGACCTGAAGTCCGCGGGCCACTGGTACGGCCACGGCGAGGCGCAGACCCCGGACGGCGGCCCGGGCACCGCGCAGCCGTGGCCGCTGGACAGCGGACAGGTCGTCCACCCCGGCTTCGGACCCGCCTCCTACTACATGATCGACCCGTTCTGGTACACGTCCGCCGCGACCGGCCTGCGCGTGGACACCGGCCAGGTCATGGACGTGGCGATCAACCAGGGCAAGGACGGCCTGGGCCGCTTCGACATCGAGTCCGCGGACGCCTACAAGGCGACGGTCTTCGTGGAGTCCACCCCGCTGGACGTCTACCGGGACTACGTCGGCGTCGTCGGCAAGCCCGCCAAGTCCGACGCCTCCTACCGCCAGTACGCCGAGCCGGTGTGGAACTCCTGGGCGCAGTTCTACACCCACGTCGACCAGGCGAAACTCCTCGACTACGCCCAGGACCTGCACGACGCCGGCATCACCGGCCACGCCCTCCAGCTCGACGACAAGTGGGAGTCGGACTACGGGAACATGACCTTCGACGCGAAGGCCTACCCCGACCCCAAGGCCATGTCGGACAGGATCCACGCCCTGGGCTTCGACTTCGGCCTCTGGGTCACCCTGTGGATCAACCTCGACTCCGACCAGTACCGCTACGCCGCCGACCACGGCTACCTCCTCAGGGACGCCGCCGACACCGCCAGGCCCTGCACGGTCACCTGGTGGAACGGCACGGCCGGCATCGTCGACCTCGGCAACCCGGACGCGAAGGCCTGGTACGAGGGCCGGCTCAAGTCCCTGATGAGCGCCTACGGCGTCGACGGCCTGAAGTTCGACACCCGCTTCTTCGACGAGAGGTGCGCGCCGCACGCGGGCTACCGGCCCACCGACTACCAGCGGCTCGGCGCGCAACTCGCCGACGAGTACGACCTCCAGGGCGTCGGCATCCGGGTGCACTGGGACGCCGCCGCGCACCGGGCGGGCTTCGTCACCCGCCAGGTGGACAAGGGCACCGGCTGGAACTCGCTGCGCGCCTCGGTCACCCAGAACCTGGCGATCTCCACGATCGGCTACCCGTTCGTCGCCACCGACATGATCGGCGGCTCCAGCGGCCAGCCGGCCCCGACGAAGGACGTCCTGGTCCGCTGGGCGCAGTCGGCGGCCCTGATGCCGCTGATGTACGCCTCCACGTCACCGGTCGACACCACCGACCCCACCACCGGCAAGAAGGTCGTGTACGACGCGCAGACCACGGCCCTGTACCGCGAGGCCATCGCCCGCCACGCCCGCCTGGCCCCCTACCTCTGGGACCAGGTCCAGCACACCCTGAAGACCGGCGACCCGATCATGCGCCCGCTCTTCTTCGACTTCCCGCACGACCGGGCGACGTACACGATCGGGGACGAGTGGATGCTGGGCCCGGCCGTCCTGGCGGCCCCCCAGCTCACCGACGCCCCCACCCGCTCGATCCACCTCCCCCCGGGCACCTGGTACGACGTGGCCCGAGGCAGAACGATCAAGGGCGGCACCACCCTGAAGTCCTACGCCACCCCCCTGGGCACGACCCCGGTCTTCGTCGACCTCAAGGCACCGGGCGCGGACAAGGCCCTGCGGGCCCTGCGCTGACGAGGACGGGGCGGCGGGGGAGAGGAACGGAGGCGCGAGGCCGGGGGTGCAGGGGGCGGAGCCCCCGCCCGGGTCCGGGGCGGAGCCCCGAGGGGGCCCTGTTTCCTGCCGAGTCGGGTGGGCGGGTGGGAAATGGGGCCCTAGAAGCCGAGTCGCCGCAGCTGCTTGGGGTCGCGCTGCCAGTCCTTCGCGACCTTCACATGCAGATCGAGGAAGACCGGCGTGCCGAGCAACGCCTCGATCTGCTTGCGGGACTTGATCCCGACCTCCTTGAGCCGCTTGCCCTTGGGGCCGATGATGATCCCCTTCTGGCTCGGCCGCTCGATGAAGACGTTCGCGTGGATGTCCAGCAGCGGCTTGTCCGCCGGCCGGTCCTCCCGCGGCAGCATCTCCTCCACCACCACCGCGATGGAGTGCGGCAGCTCGTCCCGCACGCCCTCCAGGGCGGCCTCCCGGATCAGCTCGGCCACCATCACCTGCTCGGGCTCGTCCGTCAGGTCGCCCTCGGGGTACAGGGCCGGCCCCTCCGGCAGCATCGGGATCAGCAGGTCGGCCAGCAGGTCCACCTGCTGGCCGGCCGTCGCCGACACCGGCACGATCTCCGCCCAGGTGATCCCCAGCTCCTTGCCGAGCTGATCGATCGCGATCAGCTGCTCGGCCAGCGCCCTGGAGTCCACCAGGTCCGTCTTGGTGACGATCGCGACCTTCGGGGTCCGCTTGATCCCGGCCAGTTCCTTGGCGATGAACCGGTCGCCGGGGCCGAGCTTCTGGTCGGCCGGCAGGCAGAAGCCGATCACGTCGACCTCCGCCCACGTCGCGCGCACCACGTCGTTCAGCCGCTCGCCCAGCAGCGTGCGCGGCTTGTGCAGTCCGGGGGTGTCCACCAGGATCAGCTGCGCGTCCGGCCGGTGCACGATGCCCCGCACGGTGTGCCGGGTCGTCTGCGGCCGGTTCGAGGTGATCGCGACCTTCTGCCCGACCAGAGCGTTCGTAAGAGTGGACTTGCCCGCGTTGGGGCGTCCCACGAAGCAGGCGAAGCCCGCCCGGTGGACCGTGTCGCCGGGCTGCTCGGATGTCTGGGTGCGAACGCTCATGGCGCCCATTGTCCCTGATCGACGGGACCGCCACGCACGCCCGCCCGCCGGCCGCCCCCCGGCCGGCTCCCGGAAACCCCCGGCGGGACACGAAACGTCACCGAAACACACCCGTACGCGACCGGAAACGCGTACCGGTGACCCTCTGACGAGCCCCCACAGCGAGGAGACGCCGCCCGTGGAGCCCGTCACCCTGGCCGCCGCCGCCCAAGCCGTACCCGCCGTCCGAGCCTCACCCTGCGCGCACGCCCTCCAGCTGGCGGCCGCCGGCTCCCGCGTCGACACCGGCGACACCGCCTGGCTGCTCGCCGCGACCGCGCTGGTGCTGCTGATGACCCCGGGCCTCGCCCTCTTCTACGGCGGCATGGTGCGCACCAAGAGCGTCCTCAACATGCTCATGATGAGCTTCGTGTCGATCGCCCTGGTCACCGTCGTCTGGCTGGCCTGCGGCTACTCCCTCGCCTTCGGCGACGACACGGCGGCCGGACTCATCGGCGGCCTGCACCAGGCCGGCCTCGCCGGCATCGGCCCCGCCTCGGTGCACGGCACCGTCCCCACCCTCCTGTTCGCCACCTTCCAGCTCACCTTCGCGATCATCACCGCCGCGCTGATCAGCGGCGCGGTCGCGGACCGGACGAAGTTCGCGGCCTGGCTGGTCTTCGTGCCGGTCTGGGCGCTCGTCGTATACGTCCCCGTCGCCCACTGGGTGTGGGGCCCGGGCGGCTGGATCTGCCATGACCTCGGCGCGCTCGACTTCGCCGGCGGACTGCCCGTGGAGATCACCTCCGGCGCCTCCGGCCTCGCCCTGTGCCTGGTGCTCGGCCCGCGCCTGGGCTTCAAGAAGGACGCCATGCGCCCGCACAACCTGCCCATGGTGATGCTCGGCGCCGGACTGCTCTGGTTCGGCTGGTTCGGCTTCAACGCGGGCTCCGCGATGGGCGCGAGCGGCCTGGCCGCCGCGGCCTTCCTCAACACGCTCGCCGCCGGCTGCACCGGCCTGCTCGGCTGGCTGTTCGTGGAACACCGGCGCGACGGCCATCCGACGACGCTCGGCGCCGCCTCCGGCGCGGTCGCCGGCCTGGTCGCCGTCACCCCGTCCTGCGGCGCCGTCTCCCTGCTCGGCGCGCTGGTCGTCGGCCTCGCCGCGGGCGCCGTCTGCTCCGTCGCCGTGAGCTGGAAGTTCCGGCTGGACTACGACGACTCCCTCGACGTCGTCGGCGTCCACCTGGTCGGCGGCGTCATCGGCACCGTGCTCATCGGCCTGTTCGCCGAGCGCGCGATGACCGGCGGCCCCGAAGGACTCCTCTACGGCGGCGGACTCGCCCCGCTCGGCCGTCAGTTGCTCGCGGTGGCCGCCGTGGGGGCGTACGCCTTCACCGTGACGTACGGGCTCGGCAAGCTGCTCGACCGGGTCATGGGCCTGCGCGCCGACGAGGAGCACGAGCACACCGGCCTTGACCTTACGGTGCACGCCGAGACGGCCTACGATCACGGAGTCCTGGGGCACGGCGCCCCGGTCGGCGCGTCCCCCGCCCTCTCCTCCGCCCAGAAGGCCAAGACCCAGGCATGAAGCTCATCACCGCGATCATCAAGCCGCACCGCCTCGACGAGGTGAAGACCGCGCTCCAGGAACTGGGCGTGCAAGGGCTGACCGTGACCGAGGCGAGCGGGTACGGCCGCCAGCGCGGGCACACGGAGGTGTACCGCGGCGCCGAGTACCGGGTCGACCTGGTGCCCAAGGTGCGCATCGAGGTGGTCGTCGAGGACGCCGACGCGGACGCCGTCATCGACGCCGTGGTGCGCGCCGCGCAGACCGGGAAGATCGGCGACGGCAAGGTGTGGGCGGTGCCCGTCGAGACGGTCGTACGGGTCCGCACCGGCGAACGCGGCCCCGACGCCCTCTGAGACACCGGGACCCGCCCGCGGAAGACTTCGCTACCGCCCGGCCCGCTCGGTCAGCCGCACGGCTCCGTCCGGCCCCGCCAGCAGCACCGGCGTCCCGGCCCCGCCCAGATCGCCCACCGCGGCCAGGTCCTCGGGCGCGATCCCCTCCGCCTCGCCGACCACCGCCGCCGCCTCCAGCGACGTCGCGCCGGACGCCACCGCCATCGCCACCGCCGTCCGCAGGGCGCTCAGCTTCAGCGAGGCCAGGTGCACGGACCCGGCGGCGTACGTGCGGCCCGTCTCGTCGCGTACGGCCGCGCCCTCCGGCACGCCGTTGCGGGCCCGCACCGAGCGGGCCAGGGTGACGATCTTGCGGTCCTCGGGGTCGAGCCCGTTGCTGTCGGTCATGATCCGAGCATACGGAGCCGTACCGGCCGGCCGGCAGCGGGAGCCGCCCCCGCCGGCCGCCGCGCACCGGCCCGGCCCGCAGCCGGACCCTCGCCCCCGCTCAGCCCGCCACCGGGTACATCGCCCCGCGCCGGCCCTCCGGGGAGGCCAGCCACTCCATCTTCGCCGCGGTGTTCGCCTCGTCCAGCGGGGTGTGCAGCACGACCATCAGGTCCGGGCGGGCCGGCACCCTCATCGCCGTCGACTCCACGCACAGCAGCCCCACCAGCGGATGCTCCAGCTCCTTGCGGATCTGCCCGTGGTCCTCGATGTCCCGCTCCCGCCACAGGGCGGTGAACTCCTCGCTGGCCTCGGAGACCTGCGACAGCACCGCCTGGAAGCCCTCGTCGTCGGGGCGGGCGGCGCACGCGGCCCGGAACTGCGCGACCACCGTGCGCGCGTTGCGCTCCCAGCTCTTGGAGCGCGAGCGGTACAGCGGGTCGGTGAAGAAGTCGATGAGACAGTTCTGCGTGATGTCCGACCGCATGCCCAGCACCATCGCGGCGGCGTCGTTGTACATCACGCAGTTGTAGTAGATGTCCATGATGTGCGCCGGATACGGCATCCAGGTGTCGATCAGCCGCCGCAGCCCGTCGCACATGTCCCGCTTCCCCGGCGGCACTTCGGGCGTGGGCGGGTTCAGCCCGGCCAGCAGGTACAGATGGCGCCGCTCGGCGTCGCTGAGCCTGAGCACCCTGCCCACCGCGTCCAGGACCTGCGGCGACACCGAGATGTCCCGGCCCTGCTCCAGCCACTGGTACCAGGACACGCCCACCCCGGCGAGGACCGCGACCTCCTCGCGCCGCAGGCCCGGCGTGCGCCGCCGGGCGCCGCCCGCCGGCAGCCCCGCCTCGGCCGGACTCACCCGGGCCCGCCGGCTCATCAGGAACTCGCGCAGCTCCCGCAGCCGATGACTCTTGAAAGCGTCCGCCTCGCGCACGACTCCCCCTTCGCACTGTCTGGTGGTGGCACCACCACCATAAGTTGCGACTCCCCACGGCTGTTCCGATCGCAGGAAGCTCCTTGCCATGGCGATCGACACCACCACCTCATCCAGCACCCCTCCCGTCCGGGAGCCCGAACCGCTCGGCGCCCCGCGGCTGTCGACGCGCGACAGACTGGTCCTGTTCGTCCTGTGCGCGGCCCAGTTCATGGTCGCCCTGGACTTCTCCGTCCTCAACGTGGCGCTCCCCGAACTCGGCGCCGACCTCGGCATGAGCCGGGCCGGACTCCAGTGGGCGGTCACCGCGTTCGCGCTGCCCTCCGGCGGCTTCCTGCTGCTGTTCGGCCGGATCGGCGACCTGTACGGCCGCCGCAAGCTCTTCCTCACCGGCCTCGCCCTGTTCGGCGCCGCCTCCCTGCTGGCCACCCTCGCCTGGGACCCGGCGTCCTTCCTGACCGGCCGGGCCCTTCAGGGCCTGGGCGCGGCGGCGATCGTGCCCACCGGCATGTCGCTGCTGACCACCACCTTCCCCGAGGGCCCCGCCCGCGACCGGGCCCTCGGCATCTCGGGCACGCTGCTGTCGCTGGGCTTCACCGTCGGCATGGTCGCCGGCGGCGTCCTCACCGACGCCCTCGGCTGGCGCTCCACCATGGCGCTGCTCACCGTGTTCGCGCTGATCGTGCTGCCGCTCGCCCCGGGCCTGCTGCCCGAGTCCCGCACCCCCCAGCGCCCCCGCCTCGACGTGCCCGGCGCGGTCACCGTCACCGGCGGCCTGCTGTCGCTGATCTACGCCCTGTCCACCGCCGCCGACCACGGCTTCGGCCGCGCCGACGTCCTGGTCACGCTGGCCGCCGGACTCGCCCTGCTGACCGCCTTCGTGGTCGTCGAGTCCCGCAGCACGGCGCCCCTGGTCTCGCTGCCGATGCTGCGCCGCCGCACGGTGGCCTGGGGCAACCTGGGCGGACTGGTCACCTTCTCGATGATGTCGACGGTCGTCTTCGCCCTGACCCTGTACCTCCAGGAGATCCTGCACCTGTCGGCCTTCCGGACCGGGCTGGTCTTCGGCGTCCAGGGCGTCCTGTCGGCGGTCGCCGGCTCCTTCGCCGCGAAGGTCATCGGCCGCTTCGGCGCCCGCCGCACGCTGGTGGCCTCGCTGGCCGGACAGGGCGCGCTGGTCGCCGCGCTGCTCGGCCTCGACACCCACGGCTGGTCGGTGTGGCTGGCCACCGCCGCCGTCTCGCTGGCCAGCATGTGCCATCTGGGCGCGATCATCTCCTACGGCCTGACCGTCACCTCGGGCGTGCCCGACGAGGAACAGGGCCTGGCCACCGGCCTGGTCACCTCCACCCAGCAGGTCGGCATCACGGTCGGCATCCCGCTGCTGGGCGTGCTGGCCACCACCTCCGACGACCTGATGGCGGGCGTGCACACCGTCCTCGGCCTGGACGCGGTGATCGTCCTCACGGCGGCGGCCCTGATCGGTCTGGGCCTGCGCACCCGCCGGACGGCCTGAGCCGCTTGAGAAACCCTAGGGCCGGTCCAGGCGGAGCCGCTCGGCGCGCGGCAGCCCGGCCACCACCAGGTCGTACGAGTCCTCCACGAGCTCCCGGACCAGCCGGTCCGGGAGCTCGCCGTCGACCGTGACGGTGTTCCAGTGCCGCTTGTTCATGTGCCACCCCGGCACGACGAGCCCCGGATGCTCACCGCGCAGGCGGACGGCGTCCTCCGGATCGCACTTGAGATTGACGGTCAGGGGCCGGGCGTCCAGCGCGGTGAGGGCGAAGAGCTTGCCCCGCACCTTGAAGACGGAGGTCTCCGGGTTGAAGGGGAAGTCCTCGACGACGGCGTTGAAGGACAGACACAGGGCGCGCAGCTCCTGGGGGGTCACTCCGGCTTCTTCTCCTCGTCGGCGTCCTCGGCCGGCTCGGCCGGCACCGGCTCCACCAGCACGGTCACGATCTTGTTCCGGCGGCCGGCCGCGGCCTCGGCGGTCAGCCGCAGCGTCCGCCCGTCGGGCAGCTCCACCGCGGCGGACGCCCCGGCGATGGGCACCCGGCCCAGCGCCTTGGCGAGCAGCCCGCCGACCGTCTCCACGTCCTCGTCGTCGTACTCCTCCAGGCCGTACAGCTCGCCCAGGTCGGTGATGTCGAGGCGGGCGGTGACGCGGTAGCGGTCCTCGCCCAGCTCCTCCACCGGCGGCAGCTCGCGGTCGTACTCGTCGGTGATCTCCCCGACGATCTCCTCCAGGATGTCCTCGATGGTGACGACGCCGGCCGTGCCGCCGTACTCGTCGATGACGACCGCGACGTGGTTGCGCTCCTTCTGCATCTCGCGCAGCAGGTCGCCGGCGTTCTTGGTGTCCGGCACGAACACGGCCGGGCGCATCGCCGTGGACACCAGGTCGTTCTCCGCGTCCCGGCTGATGTGGGTGCGGCGGGCCAGATCCTTCAGGTACACGATGCCGACCACGTCGTCCTCGCTCTCGCCGGTGACCGGGATGCGCGAGAAACCGGAGCGCAGGGCCAGGGTGAGGGCCTGCCGGATGGTCTTGTACCGCTCGATGACCACGAGGTCGGTGCGCGGCACCATGACCTCCCGCACCAGGGTGTCGCCCAGCTCGAAGACCGAGTGCACCATCCGGCGCTCCTCGTCCTCGATCAGCGACTCCTGCTCGGCCAGATCCACCAGCGCCCGCAGTTCCGCCTCCGAGGCGAACGGGCCGCGCCGGAAGCCCTTGCCGGGCGTGAGCGCGTTGCCGATCAGGATCAGCAGCGACGGGATCGGCCCCATGATCCGGGCGAGCGGCACCAGCACGTACGCCGCCACGGTCGCCGTGTTCAGCGGGTGCTGGCGGCCGATGGTGCGCGGGGAGACCCCGACGGCGACGTAGGAGACGAGGACCATGACCGCGATCGCGACCGCCAGCGCCTCGGCCGTGCCGGCGAACGCCTCCAGGCACGCGTACGTGACCAGCGAGGCCGCCGCCATCTCGCAGGCGACCCGCACCAGCAGCGCCACGTTCAGATAGCGGGTCGGGTCGGCGGCGACCTGGGCCAGCTTGGCGGCGCCCCGGCGGCCGGACTTCGCGGCCTCCTCGGCCCGGAAGCTCGACATCCGGGCGAGGCCCGCCTCCGCGCAGGCGGCGAGCCACGCCACGACGACCAGGGCGACCGCCCCGACGACGATCTGAGGACTCATCGGCGTTACGAGACGGTGGGCGCCGGGGAGGGGCCGGTCAGGCCCTTCTCGGCACGCCAGTCGTCCACGATCGCGGCCTGGAGGCCGAACATCTCGGCCTTCTCGTCCGGCTCCTCGTGGTCGTAGCCGAGCAGGTGCAGCACCCCGTGGACGGTGAGCAGCTGGAGCTCCTCGTCCATGGAGTGCTGGGTGGGCGCCTCGGCGCCCTGCCTGGTGGCGACCTCCGGGCACAGCACGATGTCGCCGAGGAGCCCCTGCGGGGGCTCCTCCTCGTCCTTGCTCGGCGGCCGCAGCTCGTCCATCGGGAAGGACATGACATCCGTGGGGCCCGGCAGGTCCATCCACTGGATGTGCAGCTGCTCCATCGCGTCGGCGTCCACGACGATCACCGAGAGCTCGGAGAGCGGGTGGATGCGCATCCGGGCCAGTGCGTAGCGGGCGATGTCGAGGATCGCCTGCTCGTCGACCTCGGTTCCGGACTCGTTGTTGACGTCGATCGACATGGTCGTGCTGGTCTACTTCCCCTTGTGCCCGTGCCCGGCGGCCCTGGGACGCGCCTTGGCCGCGCCGCCGTTCTCGGTGCCGTGCGTGTTGTCGTACTTCTCGTACGCGTCGACGATACGGCCCACGAGCTTGTGGCGTACGACGTCCTGCGACGACAGGCGGGAGAAGTGGACGTCGTCGACGCCCTCCAGGATGTCCTGCACCTGCCGCAGACCGCTCTTCGTGCCGTTGGGCAGGTCCACCTGCGTGACGTCGCCCGTGATCACGATCTTCGAGTCGAAGCCGAGCCGGGTGAGGAACATCTTCATCTGCTCGGGACTGGTGTTCTGCGCCTCGTCCAGAATGATGAAGGCGTCATTGAGAGTACGCCCCCGCATGTATGCCAGCGGGGCGACCTCGATGGTTCCGGCGGCCATCAGGCGGGGGATCGAGTCGGGGTCGAGCATGTCGTGCAGCGCGTCGTACAGCGGGCGCAGGTAGGGGTCGATCTTCTCGTAGAGGGTGCCCGGCAGGAAGCCGAGGCGCTCGCCGGCCTCGACCGCCGGACGGGTCAGGATGATGCGGTTGACCTGCTTGGACTGCAGGGCCTGCACCGCCTTGGCCATGGCCAGGTAGGTCTTGCCGGTACCGGCCGGGCCGATGCCGAAGACGATCGTGTGCTTGTCGATCGCGTCGACGTAGCGCTTCTGGTTGAGCGTCTTGGGGCGGATGGTGCGGCCCCGCGAGGACAGGATGTTCTGCGTCAGGACCTCGGCCGGGGTCTCCTGGCCGTCGCTCTCCCCGTTCTCGCTCGCCTTGAGCATGGCGATCGAGCGTTCCACTGCGTCCTCCGTCATCGGCTGCCCGGTGCGGAGCACCAGCATCATCTCGTCGAACACGCGCTGGATCAGGGCGACGTCCGCCGTGTCGCCGACCGCGCTGATCTGGTTGCCCCGGACATGGATGTCGGCTGCCGGGAAGGCCTTCTCGATCACGCGCAGAAGGGAGTCGCCGGAGCCCAGGACGGTCACCATGGGGTGCTGGGCGGGGACGGTGAACTCTGCTCTCGCCTGCCCCTGCGCGGGGGTGTTGGCTGCGGATGTCTGAGTCATGGGCCGGCGCTCGACGCCTGCGATTCCTCCTCGTCACGGCCGCACAGCTGAGGGCGGCCTCGCGCTTCCCAGGGTACGACGGGCGAGTGACAACGCCGTAGGACTTCTCGGCGGCCCGGCCGCACGGTCACGCGGGCGCGCGCGGGCGTGGGCTGCCGGGCCCGTACGCGTCGCCGCCCGCCGGCGGATCACCGCTGCGCCCGCAGCACCTCCTGGAACCACGCGTACGACGCTTTCGGCGTGCGCCGCTGAGTCGCGTAGTCGACGTGGACCAGGCCGAAGCGGCGGGTGTAGCCCTCCGCCCACTCCCAGTTGTCCAGGAGGGACCACACGAAGTAGCCGCGCACGTCCACGCCCGCCGCCAGGGCCCGGTGCAGGGCGCGCAGGTGGCCGTCCAGGTAGGCGATCCGGGCCTGGTCGTCCAGGCCCTCGTAGGAGCAGCCGTTCTCGGTGACGACGATCGGCGGGAGGCGGTCGCCGTAGCGGTCGCGGAAGCCGGTCAGCAGCTCCGTCAGCCCCTCGGGCACGACCGGCCAGCCGAAGTCGGTGACCGGGTACCCCTCGATCTCGCGCAGCGAGAAGGGCAGCTCCGCCGGGACGGACACGCCGCCGACGTCGCTCCCGTTCTCCTGCGGGGCGCCGACGCACGCGGGGGCGTAGTAGTTGATCCCGTACCAGTCCAGCGGCTCCGCGATGATCCTCAGGTCCGCCTCGACGTCGCCCGGCATCAGCTCGCCGAGCCCGGCCGGGTAGGCGCCGAGCAGCAGCGGATCGGCGAAGAGGCGGTTGAGCAGCATGTCGTAGAAGTCCGCCGCCGCCACGTCCGCCTCCGCCCGCGAGGCCGGCCAGGTCGGGCCGTGCGAGTTGGCGACGCCGATGTGGCGCGCCCCGGCGGCGCGCAGCGCCCGCACCGCGAGCCCGTGCGCGAGGAGCTGGTGGTGGGCGACCGGCAGCGCGTCGAACAGGAGCCGCTCGCCGGGAGCGTGCACACCGAGCGCGTGGCCCAGCAGCGTGTGCTCGGCCGGCTCGTTGAGGGTGATCCACTGGGTGACGCGGTCGCCCAGCCGCTCGGCGACCGTCGAGACGTACTGCGCGAACCGGGCCGCCGTGTCCCGCTCCCGCCAGTCCAGCCGGGCCGGCAGGTCCCAGTGGAAGAGGGTGGGGACGGGACGCACCCCGGCCGCGCACAGGTCGTCCACGAGCCGGTCGTAGAAGTCGAGCCCGCCCGGGGAGCCGGCCCGGGGCCAGGAGACGGAGAAGCGGTAGGCGTCCACGCCGAGCCCGGCCAGCAGGGCCACGTCCTCCCGGTGGCGGTGGACGTGGTCGCAGGCCACCGCGGCGGTCGAGCCGTCCTTGATCCGGCCCGGCTCGGCGGCGAAGGCGTCCCACACGGACGGCTCGCGCTCGCCGGCCGCGCCCTCGATCTGGTGCGCCGAGGTGGACACGCCCCACAGGAAGCCGTCCGGGAACCGGGGGAGCGGGGTGCCTGGGCCCGTGGTGCCTGCGTCAGTCGCCATGCGCGGATCATCCGTACCGGCGGTAAGGGAAGTCAACGCCCGTGCCGGAGGCGGTAGTTACGCTCCCTCCTTGAGTACGCGGGAGATCAGCTCCCGCTGGTCCTCGGTGAGCCGGGGGTCGGCGGCGCGGATCGTGCGGCCGTCCACGGTGATCTCGTAGCTGAAGCCGTCCGGGACCACGGGCTCGCGCGCGCTCTCGCCCGCGGTCAGCACCTTCTCGGCCAGTGACCGCCACTCCTGGGCGTCGGACCGCTCGTCGGTGTCCACCTCGGCGTTGCGCTCGATGCCTGCGAACCCGCCCGTACGCCGTACCTGAATACGCATGGCTCCGTGTCTAGTACGGATTCAGAGCGTCCGCACCCCCACCTGTTCCCATGCCTTCTTCACGCCCTGGAGTTCGTCGCCCGCGCCGTACCTCTCCCGGGCCGCCTTGACGGTGAGCGTGGCGAAGTCGGCGAACTGCGCGTCCGACGTGAGCTTGCCGCCGGTCAGCACGTCGTACCAGACCTGGCCCGCCTTCTCCCAGGCGTGGCCGCCGAGTTCGGTGGCGGCCAGGTAGAAGGCGTGGTTGGGGATGCCGGAGTTGATGTGCACGCCGCCGTTGTCGCTGCCGGTGTGGACGTAGTGGTCCATGGTGGCCGGCTGCGGGTCCTTGCCGAGCACGTCGTCGTCGTAGGCGGTGCCGGGCGCCTTCATGGAGCGCAGCGCCTTGCCGGTGACGCGCGGGGCGAGCAGGCCCGCGCCGATCAGCCAGTCGGCCTCCGCGGCGGTCTGGCCGAGGGTGTACTGCTTGATCAGCGAGCCGAAGACGTCGGAGACCGACTCGTTGAGCGCGCCGGACTGGCCCTGGTACTCCAGGTTGGCGGTGTGCTGGGTGACGCCGTGCGTCAGCTCGTGGCCGATGACGTCCACCGGGATGGTGAAGTCGAGGAAGATCTCGCCGTCGCCGTCGCCGAACACCATCTGCTCGCCGTTCCAGAAGGCGTTGTTGTACTTCTCGTCGTAGTGCACGGAGGCGTCCAGCGGCAGCCCGCGGCCGTCGATGGAGTCGCGTTTGTACGCCTTCAGGTACAGCTCGAAGGTGGCGCCGAGGCCGGAGTAGGCGCGGTTGACGCTGGCGTCCTTGCCGGGCTGCTGGCCCTCCGCGCGGACCTTGCGGCCGGGCAGGTCGGTGCCGTGCCCCGCGTCGTAGACCGTGCGGTGCGGCTGCCCGGCCTGCTTGCCGGCGGGCGGGGTCACGGCGGCGGCGCCGGTGACGGCGGTCAGATGGCGCCGGGTGCGCTCCATGGCGTCGCGCTGGAGGGTGCGGCGCGCGGGGCCGTGCAGCGCGGGGTCCTCGCTGCGGGCGAGGCGGTCGAGGACGTGCGGCGGCACGATGGCGCAGAAGACGGGCTCGAGGCCCCCGTGAGTCGTCATGCTTCGACCATCGCACTGCGTTACGCCAATGTCACTACCTGCAACCTTGATTGGTGAAATAACGGGTCAAGACGGTTGCGGTGCGGCCGCGCAGGGTAAAGGGCGGTTGCGTGGCGTGACATCGGGCGGGCGGCGGCGTGACATCGCACACGTTCTGTCCGGTTCGTCCCCCCGATTTCGCATACTGGACGAGGCCCGCACGTCCGGCGCGGCTCGGCTAAGGTGCACAGCATCATGCGTTTCGGGCTGCTTCTCCTTAGCTGCCGCGGCGAGGGCCTGTAGTCGAGGCCGACCCCCTCCCCGCGGAGTCTGGCGTTGCGCCGTCGGCCGCCTTTTTGGCCCCGCATCCCGCGGACTTCCCGAGGAGCCCACGCAACCATGGTCAATCGCCAGCAGCCCAGTTCCATGCCGGTCCACAAGTACGGCGGCTACGAGCAGGTCGCCATCCCCGACCGCACCTGGCCCGAGAAGCGGATCACCGCCGCCCCGCGCTGGCTCTCCACCGATCTGCGCGACGGCAACCAGGCCCTGATCGACCCGATGTCGCCCGCCCGTAAGCGCGCGATGTTCGACCTGCTGGTCAAGATGGGCTACAAGGAGATCGAGGTCGGCTTCCCGGCCTCCGGCCAGACCGACTTCGACTTCGTGCGCTCCATCATCGAGGAGGAGGGCGCGATCCCGGACGACGTCACGATCTCCGTGCTGACCCAGGCCCGCGAGGACCTGATCGAGCGGACCGTGGAGTCGCTGAAGGGCGCCAGGCGCGCCACCGTCCACCTGTACAACGCCACCGCGCCGGTCTTCCGCCGGGTCGTGTTCCGCGGCTCCAGGGACGACATCAAGCAGATCGCCGTCGACGGCACCCGTCTGGTGATGGAGTACGCCGACAAGCTGCTGGGCCCGGAGACGGAATTCGGCTACCAGTACAGCCCGGAGATCTTCACCGACACCGAGCTGGACTTCGCGCTGGAGGTCTGCGAGGCGGTGATGGACGTCTACCAGCCGGGCCCGGGCCGCGAGATCATCCTCAACCTGCCCGCCACGGTGGAGCGTTCGGCGCCCTCCACGCACGCGGACCGCTTCGAGTGGATGGGCCGCAACCTGTCCCGCCGCGAGCACGTCTGCCTGTCCGTGCACCCGCACAACGACCGCGGCACGGCCGTCGCGGCCGCCGAGCTGGCCGTCATGGCCGGCGCCGACCGTGTCGAGGGCTGCCTGTTCGGGCAGGGCGAGCGCACCGGCAACGTCGACCTGGTCACCCTGGGCATGAACCTGTTCTCGCAGGGCGTCGACCCGCAGATCGACTTCTCCGACATCGACGAGATCCGCCGTACGTGGGAGTACTGCAACCAGATGGAGGTCCACCCGCGCCACCCGTACGTGGGCGACCTGGTCTACACGTCCTTCTCCGGCTCCCACCAGGACGCCATCAAGAAGGGCTTCGACGCCATGGAGGCCGACGCGACGGCCAAGGGCGTCACGGTCGACGACATCGAGTGGGCGGTGCCGTACCTGCCCATCGACCCCAAGGACGTCGGCCGCTCCTACGAGGCCGTCATCCGCGTCAACTCGCAGTCCGGCAAGGGCGGCATCGCCTACGTCCTGAAGAACGACCACAAGCTGGACCTGCCGCGCCGGATGCAGATCGAGTTCTCGAAGATCATCCAGGCCAAGACGGACGCCGAGGGCGGCGAGGTCACGCCCAAGGAGATCTGGTCGGTCTTCCAGGACGAGTACCTGCCCAACCCGGACAACCCGTGGGGCCGCATCCAGGTCAACAACGGCCAGTCCACCACCGACACCGACGGCGTGGACAGCCTCACCGTCGAGGCCCAGGTGGACGGCGTGGACACCGTCCTGACCGGCTCCGGCAACGGCCCGATCTCCGCGTTCTTCGACGCCCTGCACTCCGTGGGCGTGGACGTACGCCTGCTGGACTACCAGGAGCACACGATGAGCGAGGGCGCCTCCGCGCTGGCCGCCTCGTACATCGAATGCGCGATCGAGGACAAGGTCCTGTGGGGCATCGGCATCGATGCGAACACGACACGTGCGTCGCTGAAGGCGGTCGTCTCGGCCGTCAACCGGGCGGCCCGCTGACCGCACTGACCGGTGTTTTCCGGGCTCCGGCCGCCTCTTCGGGCGGTCGGAGCCCGTTTTCCGTGGCGTCGGTTACCGGCCAGGTCACGGAAAGGTCTCGTCCGGGGTACTGACTCAGCCTCACCGATGTGGCTAACATCACGCCATCGCGGCGATGTTGCCGCGAGGTGACGGAGGTGCGACGTGCTGCCTGTACGGGGACGAGACGACCGTGCCGCCGGGCACGCCCGCGTGCTGGGCACCCGCACCTCGTGGACGCCCGTAGGCGACGGCGAGTTCTTCTGCCCCGGCTGCGGCGGCGACCGCAACTACCAGCGGCTGAGCGGCCGGCGGCGGTTCACCGTCCTCGGCGTGCCCGTGCTGCCGCGCGGCGCGGCCGGGCCGGTCGTGGAGTGCGCCGCCTGCCGCGGCCACTTCGGCACCGACGCCCTGGACCATCCGACCACGAGCCGCTTCTCCGCGATGCTCCGCGACGCCGTGCACACCGTCGCCCTCGCCGTGCTCTGCGCGGGCGGCGCGGGCGCCCGGACGAGCCTGGAGACCGCGGCGGCCGCCGTCCGCGCCGCCGGCGTCGCCGACTGCACCGAGGAGCGGCTCGCCTCGCTGGTGGAGGCGCTGGCCGCGGACACCGGCCGGGTCTACGAGGAGCAGCCCTGCACCACGGGCCTGGCCATAGAGCTGCACGAGGCGCTGGACCCGCTGGCCCCCCACCTGGCCGCCGCCGGCCGCGAGTCGATCCTCCTCCAGGCCGCCCGCATCGCCCTGGCCGACGGCCCCTACACCCCCGCCGAACGCGACGCCCTCGCCACCGTCGGGGCGGCGCTGACGATCTGCGCGGACGACGTGACCCGCCTGCTGGCCGCGGCCCGCACCCCGTCCTGACCCCGGCCGGGGCCCGCGGGCGACGGCGGGCCACCGGCGTCAGCGGCCCACCGGCCTCAGCGGCGCGGCGTCACCGGCCCGGCGTCAGCGATCCGCGGCGGCCCAGGCGTCACCGGCCCGGCCTCAGCGGCCCGGCCCCCAGTTCCAGGCGCAGCACCAGGCGGTCCATGGCCGGGCCGAAGTAGTCCCGGCGCAGCCCCCCGTCCGGTTCCTCGGGGCGGAAGCCCAGCGAGCGGTAGAGCAGGACCGCGGCCCGGTTGGCGGGCTCCACGGTCAGCCTGACCTGCTCGATCCCGCTGCGCCGCAGCCGGGCGAGGACCTCGATCATCAGTTCCCGGCCCAGCCCGTTGCGGCGGCGGTCGTGCGTCACGCACAGGCCGAGGATCCAGCTGTCGCGGTCCAGCGCCGTGGTGCCGGCCAGCACGTACCCGCGCAGCCGGCCCGCGCCGTCGTCGAGGACCAGGAAGTGCTCCGCGTACATGTCGAAGAGCTGGCGCAGCAGGAAGCCCGGGTAGGCAAACTCCTGGAAGACCTCCGCGTCCAGGCGCTGGAGTTCGGGCAGGTCGGCGATCCGGGCCGTGCGCAGCACCGGCGGCGGGGGTTCCGGGAACGGCGCCTCGGCCGTGAGCTGATCGTGGCGGTCCAGGGATCGTTCCAGCGGTTCGGCGGTCATGCCACCCCCCAGTCGGACGTGCGGGCGTCAACTCGACGGGGCACCGGCGTTACCCGAAGGAATGAATCCAGGTTCGGTAGCGGCCGGTGCTCCGTTCTGACTAGAGTGGGCCGCCCAACTCCGCGCGTGCAAGGGCGAGTTAGCGTGTGCGCCCAGGTGTGCTGACGTGCGCCCGAGTGCCCCCTGCACAAGGGGAGTGGCGTATTCCCGGCTGTCTGCGCCCCTCGGGTGGGCCTACCGTGCGGGGATACGGGGATGCCGCCTCACTCGCCGACGACGTCCACGGCTCAGAACACGGCACACGGGCTAGCTCGGAAGACGAACGGAACGCGGCAGGGTGATGATGGATCGCAACGCTGACGCACCTTGGTCGAAGTTCGATCCAGAGGTGTACGTCGACAACAACTACCGCACGCCGCTGGAGGCGGACCTCCAGATCGTGCGGCTGCTGCGCGACTACTTCGGCCGCTGTCTGGCCGACGTCACCCCGCGTTCGCTGTGGGGCGTCGACGTCGGCGCCGGCGCGAACCTCTACCCCGCGCTCTCCATGCTTCCCTGGTGCGCCAAGCTGATGCTGCTCGAATACGCCCAGCCGAACGTCGAGTACCTGGAGCGGCAGGTCGCGCCGGAGGGCTTCGACGGGGCCTGGGACGCGTTCTGGGAGGTGCTGCGGGAACGCCCCGCCTACCGGGACGTCGCCGAGCCCAGGAGCCGGGTCAGCGAGATCGTCCGGGTCGAGCGGCTCAACCTGTTCGACCTCGACGGACACCGGCGCTGGGACATCGGGACGATGTTCTTCGTCGCCGACTCCATGTCCGAGTGCCCCGAGGAGTTCCAGCGGGGCGTGTCCTGCTTCATGAACGCGCTCGGCGAGGGGGCGCCGTACGCGGTCGCGTTCATGAAGGAGTCCATCGGCTACGACGTCGGCGAGCACCGTTACCCCGCCTACCGGGTGAACCGGGAGCGGGCCGCCGGGAGCCTGGCGCCCTTCAGCGCCGAACTGGAGATCCACGATCTCGACCATGTCGTACGGCCGGGCCACGAGGGCATGCTCCTCGCCCTGGGGCGGCGGAATTCGGAGATTGCCGTCCCCTAGGAACGGGGACCATGTCGGGACAGGCAACGAGATCTGTACGAGGGGTGCGGGGATGCAGATCAAGCCACGGCAGCATCTGCTGGACGTCTGGCGGGCCATCGGCCGTCATTCCTTCGAGGACGGAAAGCTCGTCCTGGAGGAGACCGACGGGCTGAGCAGCGTGGCCGACGCCGAACGCCTGCTCTGCCTGCTGTACCCCGCCACCGAGGTCCCCGCCTTCCGCCTCGACCAGCCCGACACCACCGAACGCGACGTCCTGCGCGCCCTAGAAGGCGTCGGCAGCCGGCTGGAGATCCCGCCCAACCTGATCACCGCGCTGACCCAGTTCATGCGCACCCACACCGGAGCGGACGAGAGCCCCACCTTCGCCGGCGGCCACTACTTCAAACCCTCCGACACCAAGCTCGAACTCACCCACGAGCAGAGCCAGTTGGGCGTGGTGGACTCCTACTCGATGTCCGTCACCCTGTGCCTGGCCACCCTCGGCTTCCTCAAGGTCTACGAGAGCACCACCACCCGCCCCGAGGTGCGCCGAGCCGTCGTGGAACTGCGCGACGCCACCAACGCCCGGCTGACCTCCGCGATGATCAGCCTGCTGCGCTCCTTCACCGTCAACGTCTTCGACGCCGAGTCCGAGCAGGGCCGCCGGCTGATCCAGGTCATCGGACAGAACAGACAGTCCGAGCGGGCCGTCCTCCAGCAGTTCTCCCGCCGGTTCCGCCCGCTGCGCGCCACCATCATCGAGAGCCTCACCCGCGGCATCCAGGTCGACGAGAGCATCCGGGACGAGACCCAGCTCTTCGAGTGCGGCTGGGCCTGGGGCGTGGTGCAGGACGCGCCCAAGGTCACCGACCTCGACGTCCAGGTCCCCGGCCAGCCCGACGGCATCGCCGACCGGCTGCCGTACGTGTACTTCACCGTCGTCGCCCTCGACGGCATCCAGGACCTGTTCTCCGAGCGCACCCTCACCCTGGGTCTGCTCGACGCCGACCAGCAGAAACTCGCCGAAGCGCTGCGGCTGCGCTGGGAGCTGAGCCAGCAGTACTGGTCGGCCGTCGCCCGCTTCGGCAGCGAGCGCTGGCCGCTGGAGGACCTGCCCTGGCAGACCACCGGACTGCGCCTGGAGTCCGAGTACTTCTCGCTGACCGTCGCGGCCATCCTCGTGCACGACCTGATCCGCCGGAAGGCCACCGACGACGACCTCACCCGCACCGTCGCCATCATGGAGCGGCTGGCCGACCGCGGCCGGATCACCAGCCGGATGACCCGGGAGGACCCCATCCTCCGGATGCACAGCTCCGGCGTCACCATGCCGCTGGCCGGCTCCGACCGCTCCGGCGGACTGCTCCTGTGGCGGATGACCGACTTCTCCGCCCAGCTGCTGAAACGGACCATCCAGCTCGCGACGCTCTCCCGCAACATCGACGCCCAGGACCGCCTGCTGCGCCTGGCCGAGATGACCTTCGAACACCTGTGGGACCGGCGCATCGACGCGGGCCACGGACTGGAACTCTGGGACGACGTCCGGTCCGTCTACCCCGAGGCGCGGCACACCGCCCCGCGCCTGTCCTGGAGCATCACCGAGCGCCTCACCGAATGCCTCGTCGCCGCCCGCAACCTCTACGAACAGCAGCCCATCCGCAGCCCCGAACTGGGCCAGCTGGCCCGGGAACTGCTCAGCGAGGCCACCCATCTGTTCGGCAAGGAGCAACTGGAGGCGTCCGCCACCGGCGACGGCACCCGGGCCCGCACCATGCGCAGCATCGAGAGCCGCCTCGACCGCGCCCGCACCCTCCTGGACGAGCGGCCCGCCACCGCCTTCGCGCTCGCCCTGCCCGTGCTCCAGGAACTCGACACCCTGGCCCAGGCCAGGGGCGCCGCGACACAGGAGGTGTGAGCCGTGCTCGTCTTCGCCGCCTCCGACAAGGGAGGCACCGGCCGCTCGGTGACCAGCGCCAACCTCGCCTACCAGCGCGCCCTGACCGGCGACCACGTCGCCTACGTCGACTTCGACTTCGGCTCGCCGACCGCCGCCGCCGTCTTCGACGTGCCCAGCGCGATGCGCGGCACCGAGGAACGCGGACTGCACTCCTACCTGGAGGGCGAGATCGCCGAGCCGGTCCGGATCGACGTCTGGCGGCAGACCGAGCACCCGCTGCTGCGCGCCCGCCCCAACCAGTCCGGCCGCCTGGTCCTGCTCCCCGGCGACGCCGGCGGCGGCGAGTTCGCCACCGGCGAGGAGGCCCTCGAGCGCTGCATCGACCTGCTGCTGCGGCTCAACGGCGAGTTCGACCTGATCGTGGTCGACCTCAGCGCCGGCCGCAGCTACGCCGTCGACATGGTCCTGGCCGCCACCGCCCACCCCCGGATGCGCAACGTCCCCTTCCGCTGGCTGGTCTTCCACCGCTGGACCCGCCAGCACGTCATCGCCGCCGCCGGACTGGTCCACAAGGAGCACGGCATCATCAAGGGCGGCGTGGAGCGCGGCCACGACGAGGACGCGCTGCGGGCCGCGATCCGCTTCGTCCGCGCCGCCGTGCCCGACCCGGAGTCGCCGCTGTGGTCCCAGGGCTCGCCCGCCCAGGCCGCCTGGATGCAGGCCTGCGACGAGACGCTGCGCCGGCTCGCCGCCGAACACCGCATCGGCGACAGCGTCGTCCTCGGCATCGTCCCCCTGGAACCGATCCTCCAGTGGCGCGAACAGCTGATCACCGAAGAGGACGTCCTCTCCACCCAGATAGCCAACAAGGAGACCCTGGAGGCCCTGGAGGAGATCGCCCTGCGGCTGACGGACGACGCGCACTGGGGGCGGCCATGACGGAGGCGGCGTTCCGCGAGACCACCGCGGAACCGCGCACCCAGTCGGTGCCGCTGTCCCACCTCTCCCTGGAGCTGGGACACCTCTACATGGAGGACTTCGAGGCCGGACCGCACCGGCTGCGCGAGCACTTCACCCAGGTCCGCCCCTGGGTGGAGGCCGCCCGCGCCGCCGCGGCGGCCCGCACCGGCGGCCGGCGTCCCCGCATCAGCACCTGCTTCCTGATCGACGACTACTTCACCCGCTTCTCCAGCCCCCGCGAACT
Source organism: Streptomyces similanensis (assembly GCF_039543625.1). Taxonomy (NCBI): domain Bacteria; kingdom Bacillati; phylum Actinomycetota; class Actinomycetes; order Kitasatosporales; family Streptomycetaceae; genus Streptomyces; species Streptomyces similanensis. The sequence goes on from NZ_BAABKC010000086.1 coordinate 84,915, forward strand.
CGTCCCGCTGCTGCTCGCCGAGGCCGACCGGGCCGGACTGCGGATCGACTACCTCGCCCGCGAGTCCGGCTGCGCCGTCACCGGCAAGGTGCCCGTCGCCCAGGCGGTCGCCGCCCGCATCGTCGAGTCGCCGCCGCCCGGCAGCTACGGCAACCGCCCGCCCGCCGCCCAGACCGGCTGGCTGGCCAACGGCGAGCGCAGCCCGGTGGCCCGGGCCCCGCAGGCGATGAAGCCGGCCACCGCCTGGCAGCCGCCCCAGGAGACCGCCGCCCGCCGGCACTCCGTCTTCCTCGACGTCGAACTGTGGAACGACGACGCCGACGGACACCGCACCTGGTCCTGTCCCTTCCTCGCCGCCGTGTGGCAGCTCGCCCGCCTCGGCCTGCTGCGCCACGAGGGCGAACCCCTCTTCACCCCCGACGCGCACACCGGCCAGGACTTCCCCGACGACTGGGACGAACTGCCCTCGCTGGTCCGGCTCAACGCGCGCGCGGACCCGTTCGCCGCCTACCGGACCTGCTCGGTGCTCCCGAACCGGTTCTTACCCGTCGAACACGCCGTCCGCGTCGTCCTCGACCAGACCGAGGTGGACACGGCGGCGCTGCGCCAGGCCGCCGAGCGCTCCGCCCGCGAGGGCGTGCCCGTGCCCGACTCGGTCGCCGACCGCGTCTCCTACGTCTTCTACGCGGGCCCCTGACATGGCGGCGGGAAGGGGACCCGGACCGCGGGAGGAGGGCGCGGTGCTCGTCTGCGGCGAGATCCGCACCTGCCTGCTGCCCACCCGGCAGGCGCTCGACATCCGGGCCGCCGCCCAGCTCCTCGGCCTGCGCGCCGACGAACGCGTCCTGCTCTCCGAGCGCCCCAACCTCTACGCCCGCTCGCCCGAGACCCTGACCGGCGTCGACTGCCCGCTGCCCAGCGCCAACGGCGCCCGGGTCCGCGCGGTCGGCACCGTCGTCGCCCGGGCCGCGCTCACCGAGGGCCGCGTCCTGCAGACCTCCGCCTACTTCCGCCTCCCGGCCACCGGCCCCGACCAGCGCCGGCCGTGGGGCCACTACCTGGTGCGGCCCGGAGTGCTCGAACCGTTCGGCAAGCTGCCCCACGAGGCGGTCGCCCACGGCGTGCTCGACGGCGGCCGGCACGGCGACCTCGACGTCGGGCTCATCGCCGACGGACTGCTCACCCGGCTGCTGCGCCACCCCCTGCTCGACCACTGCCCGCCGCTGCGCTCCCGCCCCACCCGGCTGCGCTGGGCGGCGCTGCCCGCGCACCCCGGCGAGGGCCCGAGTCTGGAACGGTTCACCCTGGCCGAGGACGAGCTGCGCACCGTACGGCTCCGGGTGCCCGAGGACACCGACAGCGCCGAGATCGCCGTGCTCTGCGACGACCTGGCCCTGCACGACTGGCTGCTGACCACCCTGGTCCGCATGCTCGACGGCATCGCCCTGGGCTCCGGTACGCCGCCGCGGTCCAGACCCGGCGCGCCGGAGCGCCCCGCCGTCCTCGCCGCCCTCCGCCCCGCCGTCGACCACCTGCTGCACCTGTGGATGCCGCGGGCCCGGGTGGCCGCGGAACTGGCCCCGCTGTGGGAGGCGCTGGAGGAGCGGCCCGGATTCACCCGGCAGTGGCTGGCGCTGGTGCAGCGCATCCGCGACCAGCTCGCCCTGCACGCCATCCCGGCGCTGTACCGGGAGGTGGAGCCGGCTCCCTGACCGGACGCCCGACCAGGTCCGTCACGCACGTCCCCGCACCCCGATTCCGACGCGCATCCCAACGGGGGGAGAAGCGAGATGAGCACGGCACAGTCACCCCAGCCCGAGGAGGCGGCGGGCGCACCGGCCACGGCGCGCCCGGCCGGCCCGGCGGCCCCCGGCCCGCCGGGCGGGCCGCCGCCTACCGCCGGCGGTCTCCGGCGCGCCCTGACGGCGGACGCCGACCGGTCCCGGTGGGGCCGCCGGCTGGCGGCCGGCGCCGTCCTGGGCGGCCTCGCCTGGGGCGTCACCGCGCTGCTGAGCCCGGACACCGCGCCGCTCAGGCAGTTCGCGACCGGGCTGCTCTGCGCCGCCGCCGCGGTGCTCGTCCAGTACGTGCTGGGCCTGGACCGGCGGGTGGAGGAGCACACCCGGCGCACGGAGAGCCTGCTGACCGAGACCGCCGCCGCGGTGCGCGACAGCGTCCACCGGCTCGAACGGCACGACGAGGAACTGCGCGGCGGCCTGGCCCGCCAGGCGCGGGAGCTGCGCTCGGGCCTCGACCGCCAGTCCGAGGAACTGCGCACCGGACTGACCCGGCACACCGAGAGCGTGCGGCAGCTGGTGGAGAGCCGGGTCTCCGAGGTGGAGCGGTCCGCCGACCCCTACCCCGGCCCGGACCGGGTCCGTATCGACAGCGTGCCCGAGCTGGCCAAGAGCTTCGCCGAGGTGCTGGCGCCCCAGCCGCCGATCCTCTACACGTTCGTCCGCCTGGAGATGAAGCGGGTGGTCGGACACATGAGCGACCTCACCAATCTGAGCGCCGAGTGCCCCGGCGAGAACCACGACTGGATGCTCTCCCTGACCCGCGCCGCCGAGCAGTCCGTCTGCGCCACCAGCACCTCCGTGGACCGCCAGTTCTGGAACAGCGAGCCCGCCAGCCGCTACCTCCAGGCGCAGCAGGAGGCCATCGAGGAGCGCGGGGTGAGCGTGCGCCGGGTGTTCCTGCTGGAGAGCGCCCGCGAACTGGACGACCGGCTGCTGCGGCTGTGCGAGGAGCAGGAACTGCTGCGCATCGAGGTGCGCGTCGCGGTCCTGCCCGAACTGCCGCCGCACCTACAGCGCGGCACCACCAACGACTTCATCGTCTACGACGAGGAGGCGTCCTTCGAGATCGACCAGGACCTGCGCGACGTCAACGTCCGCACCCGCCTCATCGCCCGCCAGGACCACGTCCAGGACCGGATGAAGCGGTTCAAGGAACTCTGGGACGCGGGCATGGGCGTGCGCGAGCTGGAGGTGCGCGTGGACGACGAGGAGGACGGCACCTGGATGGTGGACCGGGGCTGACGGGCCGGGGCTGAGGGGCCAGGGCTGAGGGGCCGGGGCTGAGGGGCCGGGGTGCCGTACGGGGTCAGCGGCAGTACAGATCGGTCGCCGGGCGCGCTCCGCCCGCCAGGAAGTCGGACACGACGCGGTCGCCGCAGGCGTTGCCGTTGGCGAGGTAGGCGTCGTGGCCGGTGGAGTTCACGGTCACCATGACCGCGCGCCCGCCGAACGCCTTACGCAGCTTCCGCGCGCCGCTGAGCGGGGTGGCGACGTCGCGTTCGTTCTGCACCAGCAGGACGTTGGCCGGTCCGTCGCCCGTGATGCGCACCGGCGCCTCCTTCGGCGCGTACGGCCAGGCGGCGCACAGCATCGCGTTGCGCGGCATGCCAGCGGTCAGCGGGAACTCCGCGCGGCTCGCGGCCACGTCCGCGCGGTAGGCGGCGGCACCGTGCGGCCAGGCGACGTCGCCGCACAGGGTGCCGGCGCCGACGGCGGTGACGTTCTGGAGCACGGCCTCCGGCGGGCTCGCGGGGGCGGGCGGCACCGTGCCCTGCCGCGCGGCCCGGATCAGCTGCGCCAGGGCCGGGTACTTGGCCGGCGCGTAGAGGCTGTCCAGCATGGTCTGGCGCAGCACGTTGCCGTTCAGCTCCTCGGGGTTGGCACCGGGCCAGGGGATCGGGGAGCGGTCGAGCCGGGCGGCGAGCGCCAGGAACAGCGGCCGGACGTCGGCGGCCCGCTCGGCCAGGCGGTCCGGGTTGCCGGGCGCGGCGGCCCAGGCGGCGAAGTCCGGGAAGACGTCCTCCACGCCCCGCTCGTGCCCCGCGAGCCAGGCCCGGCCGACCAGGCCGGGATCGGGGTTGTCGTTGCTGTCCAGGACGATCCGGTCGGTGCGCTCGGGGAACAGCCGGCTGTAGACCGCGCCGACGTACGTCCCGTACGACACGCCCCAGGCGGAGATCCTCCGCTCGCCGAGGGCGGCGCGCAGGCGGTCGAGGTCGCGGGCCTCGTTCGCGGTGCTGAGGTGCCGGATCAGCTCGCCGCCGTTGCGGGCGCAGGCGGCGGCCGTGCGGCGCGCGGTGGCCAGATTGCCGTCGACGGAGCCGTCCGGGGCCGGCCAGGGGCGCAGCCGGGAGGTGGCGAGGTCGGCGTGGTCGAGGCCGCAGTCGACGGCGGTGGAGGGGGCCAGGCCGCGCGGGGCGAAGCCGATCAGGTCGTAGGCGTCGCGGACCTCCTGCGGCAGTCTTCGGCCCTTGCCGGACGGGTCGTCGAGGCTGGAGTTGCCGGGGCCGCCCGGGATGAGGAACAGCGCGCCGCGCCGGGCGGAGGTCTTCTCGCTCGGGACGCGGGAGACGGCGATGTCGATGAGCGGGCTGTGCGGGTCGGCGTAGTCCATGGGGACCTTCAGCGTGGCGCACTGCCGGCGCGGGTCGGCGGCGCCGCCCGCGCACTTCGTCCAGTTCAAGGTGGTGCGCTCGGCGGAGGCGGAGGCGGAGGCGGAGGAGGCGGTGGGAGCGGTGGAGGCCGTGGCGGCGGGCGCGGTGAGGCCGAGGACGACGGCGCAGACGCCGGCGAGGGCGGCGGCGCGGCGGACACGGCTGCGAGTGGAGTGCGTCATGTGACGAGCCTCACCGATCGGGGCCGCCCGCCACATCCGGGCAACTGCCCGGATCTTCGGGGGGTTTACCCCCGTGGGTTCCCCTAGGGAACCGGAGCCGCGGGCCCCGTGCATGGTCCGGCGCCGGGTCCGGGTACGCGACAATGGGCGCATGAGCCTGTTCCGCGACGGTGCGCGATGAGTCTGTTCCGCGACGACGGCATCGTGCTGCGCACCCAGAAGCTGGGCGAGGCGGACCGGATCATCACCCTGCTCACCCGCGGGCACGGACGGGTGCGGGCGGTGGCCCGGGGCGTGCGGCGGACGAAGTCGAAGTTCGGGGCCAGGCTGGAGCCGTTCTCGCACGTGGACGTGCAGTTCTTCGCGCGGGGCAGCGAGCTGATCGGACGCGGGCTGCCGCTGTGCACGCAGAGCGAGACCATCGCGCCGTACGGCGGCGGGATCGTCATGGACTACGCCCGCTACACCGCGGGCACCGCCATGCTGGAGACCGCGGAGCGGTTCACCGACCACGAGGGCGAGCCGGCCGTGCAGCAGTACCTGCTGCTCGTGGGCGCCCTGCGCACTCTGGCCCGGGGCGAGCACGCCCCGCACCTGGTGCTCGACGCGTTCCTGCTGCGCTCGCTCGCGGTCAACGGCTACGCGCCGAGCTTCGGCGACTGCGCCCGGTGCGGGATGCCCGGGCCGAACCGGTTCTTCTCGGTGGCCTCCGGCGGCTCCGTCTGCGTCGACTGCCGGGCGCCCGGCAGTGTCGTACCCTCGCCGCAGACGCTCGTCCTGCTCGGTGCGCTGCTCACCGGGGACTGGGCGACGGCGGACGCCTGCGAGCCGCGGTTCGTGCGGGAGGGCAGCGGGCTGGTGTCCGCCTACCTGCACTGGCACCTGGAGCGCGGTCTGCGCTCGCTCAGGTACGTCGAGAAGTAAGCGCGAAGTAAGCGACGTAGGCGCAGTAAGCGCAACAAGGGAAAGCAAGGGAGACGAGGAGCACATGGCCGTACGCGGGATCCTTGGGGGACGGCGGCGCGACTACCGGGCGCCGGAGCAGCATCCGTCCGGGGCCCGGCCGCCGAAGCTCCCCGGCGAGCTGGTGCCCGAGCACGTGGCGATCGTCATGGACGGCAACGGCCGCTGGGCCAAGGAGCGCGGCCTGCCGCGCACCGAGGGGCACAAGGTCGGCGCGGAGCGGGTGCTGGACGTGCTCCAGGGCTCGATCGAGATCGGCGTGCGCAACATCTCCCTGTACGCGTTCTCCACCGAGAACTGGAAGCGCTCGCCCGACGAGGTGCGCTTCCTGATGAACTTCAACCGCGACTTCATCCGCAAGACCCGTGACCAGCTCGACGAGCTGGGCATCCGGGTGCGCTGGGTGGGCCGGATGCCCCGGCTGTGGAAGTCGGTCGCCAAGGAGCTCCAGGTCGCCCAGGAGCAGACCAAGGGCAACGATCTGCTGACGTTGTACTTCTGCATGAACTACGGCGGCCGGGCCGAGCTGGCGGACGCGGCCAAGGCGATGGCCGAGGACGTGGCGGCGGGCCGCCTGGACCCGTCGAAGGTCAGTGAGAAGACCATCCAGAAGTACCTGTACTACCCGGACATGCCGGACGTGGACCTGTTCCTGCGTCCGAGCGGCGAGCAGCGCACCTCCAACTACCTGCTGTGGCAGAGCGCGTACGCCGAGATGGTGTTCCAGGATGTGCTGTGGCCCGACTTCGACCGCCGTGACCTGTGGCGGGCCTGCCTGGAGTTCGCCTCCCGCGACCGCCGCTTCGGCGGCGCGATCCCGAACGAACAGCTTCTGGAGCTGGGGGGCCGAAAGGACAGCCCGTCCGGCGATTGAGGACGAGGCCGTTCAGGCCGAAGCGGGGGTCTGGGGGCGGCAGCCCCCAGGGCCGCCGCGCATCCGCACCGCGCGCACCGGCCCCCGCTCACCCCGCGGAGCACTCCGCGCAGGTGCCGAAGATCTCCACCGTGTGGGCGACGTTCACGTAGCCGTGTTCGGCGGCGATCGCCTCCGCCCACTTCTCCACCGCCGGCCCCTCGACCTCCACGGCCTTGCCGCAGACGCGGCACACGAGGTGGTGGTGGTGCTCGCCGGTGGAGCAGCGCCGGTAGACGGACTCGCCGTCGGAGGTGCGCAGCACGTCGACCTCGCCGGCGTCGGCGAGGGACTGGAGCGTGCGGTAGACCGTGGTCAGGCCCACCGAGTCGCCCTTGTGCTTGAGCATGTCGTGCAGCTCCTGGGCGCTGCGGAACTCGTCGACCTCGTCGAGGGCCGCGGCGACGGCGGCGCGCTGCCGGGTGGCGCGGCCCTTCACGGGCGGTCCTGCGGTGGTCACCGGTTGCCTCCTCATTCCGCTGCGCCTGCCGGGGCCATTGTGCCAGCCCCGGCCGGGCGCGGTCAGACGCCGATCCCGCCGGCGGGCTCGCGGGGGGCCGGGACGGCGCACTCGGCCGGGTCCCCGGCGGGCCGGGCGGCGACCAGGGCCCGGGCGCGGCGTCGGGCGAGCGGGGTGGCGAGGACGGTGAGGACGAGGAACGCGGCGATGGTCAGCAGCACGATCGTCGGGCCGGGCGGCACGTCCTGGTAGTAGGAGGTGACGGTGCCGCCGACGGTGGAGCCGATGCCGAGGGCGACGGCGATCGCGAACGTGGCGGCGAACGAGCGGGTGAGCTGCTGGGCGGCGGCGACGGGTACGACCATCAGGGCGGAGACCAGGATCAGGCCGACCACCCGCATGGCGACGGTGACGGTGACCGCGGCGGTGACGGCGACCAGCAGGTTCAGGGCGCGCACCGGCAGTCCGGTGACCCGGGCGAACTCCTCGTCCTGGCTGACCGCGAACAGCTGGCGGCGCAGTCCCAGGGTGACGGCGACGACGAACGCGGCCAGGACGGAGATCGCCAGGACGTCCTCGGGGGCGACCGTGGACAGGGAGCCGAAGAGGTAGGAGCTGAGGTTGGCGTTGGAGCCGCCCGGCGCGAGGTTCACGAACATCACGCCGCCCGCCATGCCGCCGTAGAAGAGCATGGCGAGGGCGATGTCGCCGCGGGTGCGGCCGTACCAGCGGATCAGTTCCATCAGCACCGCGCCGAGCGCGGAGACGGCGGTGGCCATCCACACCGGCGAGGTGTTCAGCAGGAAGCCGAGGCCGACGCCGGTCATGGCGATGTGGCCGATGCCGTCGCCCATCAGGGGCTGGCGGCGCTGCACCAGGTAGATGCCGATGGCGGGGCCGGTGACGCCGACCAGGACGGCGGCGAGCAGGGCCCGCTGCATGAAGGCGTAGTCCAGGAGTTCCATCAGCTCAGCAGTCCCGTGCGGATCGGTTCGGCGCCGGCGGCGTCGTGCGGGTGGACGTGGTCGTGGCCGGGCAGGGCATGCTGGCCCACGGCCTTCGGGGGTGGGCCGTCGTGGAGGACGCAGCCGTCGCGCAGGACGACCGCGCGGTCGATCAGCGGCTCCAGCGGGCCGAGTTCGTGCAGCACCAGCAGCACCGTCGAACCGGCCGCCACCTGGTCGCGCAGGGTGTCGGCCAGGACGCCCTGGCTGGCGAGGTCGACGCCGGCCATCGGCTCGTCCATGATCAGCAGCTCGGGTTCGCAGGCCAGGGCGCGGGCGATGAGGACGCGCTGCTGCTGGCCGCCGGAGAGGGCGAACGCGGAGTCCTTGGCCCGGTCGGCCATGCCGACCCCTGCCAGGGCGCGCTGGACGGCGTCCCGGTCGGCCTTGCGGAACCGGCCGAAGCGGGTGCGGGCGAGGCGGCCGGCGGAGACGATCTCGGTGACCGTGGCCGGGACGCCGGAGGCGGCGGTGGTGCGCTGGGGGACGTAGCCCACCCGGGCCCAGTCGCGGAAGCGGTGGCGCGCGGTGCCGAACAGCTCGATCTCGCCGGCGGCGAGCGGCACCTGGCCGATGACGGCGCGGACGGCGGTCGACTTGCCGGAGCCGTTGGCGCCGAGCAGGGCGACCACCTCGCCGCGGCGGACGGTGAGGTCGATGCCGCGCAGTACGGGGCGGCCGCCGAGTTCGGCGCGCACCCCGCGCAGGGATATGACGGGCTCGCCCATGGCGCCGTCCCCTTTCGTTTCCGCGGCCGTCACCGGGCGCCCAGGGCCTGGCGCAGGGCCTTGAGGTTGGCCTCCTGGACGGCGAGGTAGTCGGCGCCGCGGGACTTCTTGGTGATGCCCTCGATGGGGTCGAGGACGTCGGTGCGCAGGCCGGCGTCGTGGGCGACGGTCTTGGCGGTCCTGTCGCTGACGAGGGTCTCGTAGAAGACGGTGGTGACGCCGTCGGCCTTGGCCATCCGGTCCAGGTCCTTGATCCGGGCGATGCTGGGCTCCGACTCGGGGTCGAGGCCGTTGATGGCCTCCTCGGTCAGGCCGTAGCGCTCGGCGAGGTAGCCGAAGGCGGCGTGCGTGGTGATGAAGACCTTGGTCCTGGTGTGCGCGAGGCCGTCCTTGAACTGCTTGTCCAGGTCGTCGAGCTGCTTGACCAGGGCGGCGGTGTTCTTGCGGTAGTCGGCGGCGTGCTTCGGGTCGCCCTTCTCGAAGGCCGTGCCGACGCCCTCGGCGATCTGGGCGTAGCGCACCGGGTCGAGCCAGACGTGCGGGTCCTTGCCGCCGCTCTCCTCGCCCTCGTGGTCGTCGTGGGCGGCGGCGTGCCCGCCGACCTCGTTGCCGTGCTCCTCCAGCGTGGTGAGGGCGGCGGCGTCGATCCGCGTCTTCGGCCCGGACTGGTCGACGGCCTTGTCGACGGCGGGCTGGAGGCCCTTGAGGTAGAGGACGGCGTCGGACTCCTGGAGGCGGCCGGTCTGGCGGGCGCTGATCTCCAGGTCGTGGGGTTCCTGGCCGGGTTCGGTGAGGCTGGTGACGTGGACGTGGTCGCCGCCGATGCGCTCGGCGAGGAAGGCCATCGGATAGAACGACGCGACGACGTCGTACTTGTCCGTGTTGCCACCCGCGGCGTCGGCGGAGGAGCAGGCGCTCAGGGCGCCGAGTCCGAGGGCGGTGGCCGCGGCGATCGCGGTCCCCGGTATGAGGCGTCGTCGTACGTTCATGACAGTCATTTTCAACAAAAATGGAAACCGTTGTCAACAAGCTGTCCCGGAGGTCCCTCCGGCACCCCGGAAGGCCCCGTAACCGGCACCGATTTGATTGAGGGGCGACCTGCGCCGGTACTCTGAAGCATTCGCTCTGAAGCGTCTCGCTTCGCCCGCCCGTCTCCCGACCGCCACCCCCCATCGAGGCGCTTCGCGCCGCACCAGTCAGTCACCGTCGTCGTAATGAAGAGAGCACCGTGGCCGCCGACAAGATCGACACCATCGTCAGCCTGAGCAAGCGCCGTGGCTTCGTATTCCCTTGCAGTGAGATCTACGGCGGACAGCGCGCCGCCTGGGACTACGGGCCGCTGGGTGTCGAGCTCAAGGAGAACCTCAAGCGCCAGTGGTGGCGCTACATGGTGACGTCCCGCGAGGACGTGGTCGGCATCGACTCGTCCGTCATCCTGGCCCCCGAGGTCTGGGTCGCCTCCGGCCACGTCGCCACCTTCACGGACCCGCTGACCGAGTGCACCGCCTGTCACAAGCGGTTCCGCGCGGACCACCTGGAAGAGGCGTACGAGGAGAAGAAGGGGCACGCCCCGGCGAACGGTCTCGCCGACCTCAACTGCCCCAACTGCGGCAACAAGGGCCAGTTCACCGAGCCCAAGCAGTTCTCGGGCCTGCTCTCCACCCACCTCGGCCCCACCCAGGACTCCGGTTCCGTCGCCTACCTGCGCCCGGAGACCGCCCAGGGCATCTTCACCAACTTCGCCCAGGTGAAGACCACGTCGCGCCGCAAGCCGCCGTTCGGCATCGCCCAGATGGGCAAGTCCTTCCGCAACGAGATCACGCCGGGCAACTTCATCTTCCGCACCCGCGAGTTCGAGCAGATGGAGATGGAGTTCTTCGTCAAGCCGGGCGAGGACGAGCAGTGGCAGGAGTACTGGATGGAGCAGCGCTGGAGCTGGTACACCGGTCTCGGCCTGCGTGAGGAGAACATGCGCTGGTACGAGCACCCCAAGGAGAAGCTCTCCCACTACTCCAAGCGCACCGCCGACATCGAGTACCGCTTCCAGTTCGGCGGCAGCGAGTGGGGCGAGCTGGAGGGTGTCGCCAACCGCACCGACTACGACCTCAACGCCCACGCCAAGGCCTCCGGCCAGGACCTCGCCTACTACGACCAGGACAGCCAGGAGCGCTGGACGCCGTACGTCATCGAGCCCGCGGCCGGTGTCGGCCGGGCGATGCTCGCCTTCCTGCTCGACGCCTACGTCGAGGACGAGGCGCCCAACGCCAAGGGCAAGATGGAGAAGCGCACGGTGCTGCGCCTGGACCACCGCCTGGCCCCGGTGAAGGTCGCGGTGCTGCCGCTGTCGCGCAACCCGGAGCTGTCGCCGAAGGCCAAGGGCCTGGCCCAGACGCTGCGGCAGAACTGGAACATCGAGTTCGACGACGCCGGCGCCATCGGCCGCCGCTACCGCCGCCAGGACGAGATCGGCACGCCGTACTGCGTGACGGTCGACTTCGACACCCTGGACGACAACGCGGTGACCGTCCGCGAGCGCGACTCGATGAAGCAGGAGCGCGTGTCGCTCGACCAGATCGAGGGCTACCTGGCGCAGCGCCTCGTCGGCTGCTGACAACGGCCGCTGACACCGGCTGCCGCCCTGGCTGTTCCCGACGCCCGCGCCCCCTCCGATCCGTTCGGAGGGGGCGCGGGCGTTCTGCTGCCGGTGGCCCTGGCGTCAGCGGCCCTGGAGGGACCTCACGTTGTCGCCGAAGGTCCAGTTCTTCGAGCCGTCCCAGTTCACCGACCAGGTCATCAGGCCCTTCAGGGAGCCGCCGAAGTGGCTCCAGGCCTGGGAGACCAGGGACGGCGACATGTAGCCGCCGCCCGCGCCGGGCTGGGCGGGCAGGCCCGGGACCTGCTTGTCGTAGGGCACCTTGACGGTGGTGCCCTGGATCACCAGGCCCTTGTTCAGGCAGTCGGTCTGGGCGGTGAAGCCCTGCACGGTGCCCGCCGCGTACGAGTCGCCGGAGCAGCCGTACATGCTGCCGTTGTAGTACTGCATGTTGAGCCACCACAGGCGGCCGTTGTCGGCGTACTTCTTGACGATCGGCAGGTAGGCGCCCCAGATCGACCCGTAGGCGACGCTGCCGCCGGTGACGTAGGCGGTCTCCGGGGCCATGGTCAGGCCGAAGTTCGACGGCATCTGGGCGAGGATCCCGTCGATGATCCGGATCAGGTTGGCCTGGGAGGCGGAGAGCTGGCCGATGCTGCCGCTGCCGGTCAGGCCGGTCTCGATGTCGATGTCGATGCCGTCGAAGTTGTACTTCTTCAGGATCGGCACGATCGTGGCGACGAAGCGGTCCGCCACCGTCTGCGAACTCAGGTCGATGCCGGCCGCCGCGCCGCCGATGGAGAGCAGGACCGTCTGCCCGGACGCCTTGGCCGCGCACATCTCGGCGGGCGTGGCCACCTTCACGCCGGTGTCCATGCCGTCCTCCCACAGGGCCGTCCCGTCGGAGCGGATGACCGGGAAGGCCGCGTTGAGCACGTTGTAGCCGTGCGCGGCGATACGGGAGTCGGTGATCGGGGTCCAGCCGAAGGGCGGGTGGACGCCGTTGGCTGCGCCGTCCCAGTTCTCCCAGTAGCCCTGGAGGACCTTGCCGGCGGGCCGTGACTTCACGGCACAGGTGTCGGCCGTCGCGGCGGCGGGGGCGGCCGCGGCGGCGGGCGCGAGGGTCAGGGCGAGCGGGGCGAGACACGCGCCGGCCAGGGCGGCGGCGAGCAGACGCAGTCTGCGGCGGATCATGCGGGGCCTCCCGGTGGGGGTGCGGTGAGGGGCATTTATGTCGCAGGCATGACAGTGCTCTGGTCCAGACCTTTCGTCAAGAGGTCTGGACCAGGTCCGGTCCGGCCCGGATTCGAGGGGGGTGGCTGACACCTGACAGCTGACAGATATTGAAAACTGTCAGTCGTTATGTCAGGCTGGAGTCATGACGATGCACACGCGCTCCCTCGGAACCACCGGCCCCCAGGTCTCCGCCCTCGGTCTCGGCTGCATGGGCATGTCCGGCATGTACGGCGACGCCGACCGCGCCGAGTCGATCGCCACCGTCCACGCCGCCCTGGAGGCCGGCGTGACCCTCCTGGACACCGGCGACTTCTACGGCATGGGCCACAACGAACTGCTCATCGGCGAGGCGCTGCGCTCCGCCCCGGCCGCGCACCGCGACAACGCGCTGCTCAGCGTGAAGTTCGGCGCGCTGCGCGACCCGGAGGGCGGCTGGGGCGGCTTCGACGGCCGGCCCGCCGCCGTGAAGAACTTCGCCGCCTACTCCCTCCAGCGCCTGGGCGTCGACCACCTCGACGTCTACCGCCTCTCCCGCCTCGACCCGGACGTGCCGATCGAGGAGACCGTCGGCGCCATCGCCGAACTGGTCGAGAAGGGCTGGGTGCGGCACATCGGACTGAGCGAGGTCGGCGCCGAGACCGTCCGCCGGGCCGCCGCCACCGCCCCGATCGCCGACCTCCAGATCGAGTACGCGCTGATCTCCCGCGGCCCCGAGAAGGAGATCCTGCCCACCCTGCGCGAGCTGGGCATCGCCGTCACGGCGTACGGCGTGCTCTCGCGCGGTCTGCTCTCCGGCCGCGTCGCCCACGACCAGCGGTTCGACGCGACCGACTTCCGCGCCCACTCGCCCCGCTTCCAGGGCGACAACCTGCGGCACAACCTCACCCTGGTCGACTCGCTGCGGCGGATCGCCGAGCAGAAGGGCGCCACCGTCGCCCAGACCGCCATCGCCTGGGTGCTCTCCCGCGGCGAGGACGTCGTCCCGCTGGTCGGCGCCCGCACCCGCGAGCGGCTGACCGAGGCGCTGGGCGCGCTGGAGGTGACTCTCACGGAGGCCGACCTCGCCGCGATCGAGGCCGCCGTCCCGGCCGACGCGGCGGCGGGCGAGCGGTACGCGCCCGCCCAGATGGCCATGCTCGACAGCGAGCGCTGACCCCCGCGCCGGACCACGCCCCACCCCGCTCCAGGTACGGTCTACGACATGTCACCCACCACCGAGCCGCTGACCGCCGAGCGCATCCTCGCGGCGACCGAGGAAGTGCTGCGCCGCCACGGCCCGGCGAAGGCCACCGTGGTGGACGTGGCCCGCGCGCTCGGCGTCAGCCACGGCAGCGTCTACCGCCACTTCCGCACCAAGGCGGCGCTGCGCGAGGCGGTGACCAAGCGGTGGCTGGACCGCACCTCGGACGCGCTGGCCGGCGTCGCCGCCGCCGAGCGGGATCCCGGGGAACGGCTGCGGGACTGGTTTTGGACGCTGTTCGAGGCCAAGCGGCACAAGGCGGGCGACGATCCGGAGATGTTCGCGACGTACCAGGTCCTCGCCGGCGAGAGCGGCGAGGTGGTCGGCGAGCACATCGACGAGCTGACCGGCCAGTTGACCGGGATCGTCGCCGCGGGCGTCGCCTCGGGCGCCTTCACGGCCCCCGACCCGGCGGCGACGGCCCGCGCCCTCTTCCACGCCACCGGCCGCTTCCACGACCCGGGTTACGCGGGTGAGTGGACCCGGCCGGGCGTCGAGGACGAGTTCACCGCGGTCGTGGACCTGCTGATGCGGGGCCTGCGAGCGTAGCCGGGCTCTTTGGGCAGAGTCGGTGATGTCACGGATGGATGTCAGTCAGTCCGGTCCATGCGCCATTGCATCCCGCCCAGCCACGGTCAGTGTCTGCTCAGGGTCATACCCCGCAGAAGGGTCGTGTCCAAGATGATCAACGCGACGCTTCCATGGACGGCTGAGCTGCTTTCCCGGTATCCCAGGCGGTCTGTACGCATGCGCGCGATTCCGGCATCGTAAGCCAGTACACGAGGCACGCGGTGGTGGAGTGAGTTCAACCTCAGTAACGCGGAAACTCGACGGGGGTGAATTTGAACGCCTCCGAGTGGTGGGTGGAGTTCGGATTCTCCACCTCGAAGGAGAGCGTACTGCCGTCCTCACTCACCGAGCCGCGAAAACGTGCTGCTATCCCATCCGCAGATCCCACGGTGAACCACAATGCCCGTCCGCTCATGCGATAGCTGCCCTGGTAGATGCCGAGACGCTCGGTGCCGGGACGGAGCCATTGGGCGATCTGCCGCGGCTCCCCGTCCGCGGACACATAAGTGACGTTCGCAGGGTCGGTAAAGCGGAGATAGCCGAACGAGTTGCCGCGTGCTGACATGTAGAGACCATCCCGTCGCGGAAGCTGGACAGGACGGGACAAGGGCTGCGGTGGTTGAGTCTTTGAGGCGGACACCTCGGCAGGAAGGCAGGGGAGCAGGTCGCGGAGGACGGTGAGGAGTTCGGTGGGCGCGTTGGTCGACTCGTAGAAATCGATCACATGAGCCCGGACCCGAGGTTCCCTGAGGCTGTAGACGTAACCCGTGGAGGCCCGCAGCGGAGGGCGCAGGGTGTACGGGGGCTCGTCCGAACTGGAGTGAACGTCTGCGCGCAGCGCGCCACGGTAGTCGGATGGGACCACGAGTTCGGTGAGGGAATGGGAGCCTGGACTTTCGAGCGCCCTTCTGAGGTTGCCATCCCCGGCGATGTAGTAGTCGCGTGCCTGAACGGGGTCATATCGTCGGACCACCTCCAGCCGGCCTGGATCCCGATTCAGCCAGCTCTTTTTCTCGTGACACTCGACAATGTCGAAGCGCGCGGACCCGCCCGTGCCGCTGGCGTCGATCTGCTTGACCAGCGCGAGGCACAGGCGCAAGAGCTGAGGACCCGGGGGCTGCTTATAGGAGATGTCCGGGCTCAGCAGCGGTCGCAGCGAGCGCACGGTTGCCGGTCCCCGAAGGGCGGCATCAAGCGCGTCACCTCCGCGCTGGAACGATCGGGCGACCGCGTCATCTGCGCTTCTGTCCCGGCAGCGTAGACACCCCGGTCCCCCTTCGGCGAAGCCCCGCCACCATATGGCCCTGACCTGCCTGCCGTCCGGAATCGGACCCGGCCATCCGGACGACTCGGAGCCCGGGGGGAGTTCGTCCGTGGACAGGTGTTCCGTCCTGCCCACAAAGGAGAGCTGGGCGCTGATGCCGTTCGTCACCGCCTCCGGGACGAAGTGTTCACCGCAGCACCGCGCACCGCACCTCGGACAGGTGGCAAGGGAGTCCACTCCACACCAGCACGCCGTCATGGCGAGAGACCGTAGCAGGGCTCGGCTGCGGCGTCATGGGCTTGGAACTGACGGACGATGAGCGCCTGGGGCCCTGGCCGGGATGGAGGCCGTCGTCAAGAACGACGTCACCGGCCTGGTGACCCTTTCGGGCAGTGCCGGCGAGCGTTCGCTGCCGCTGCTGGCCGCGTACGGGCGGCATAAAATTCATTGCCGCACCGTAGGCTCTCCAACGGCAACGTGCATATCGCCGAGCCATCCATAGAAACGGATTCGCAGTATACCCACTTCGGAAACGTCGAGTTGCTTGACGGGAATCACCGCGCCGTATTTAAGCGTGAAGGCTTCAAGTTTTCGGCCTGTACCCCGATCGGTGATCTCGACCTTCACCGTATGGGTCCTGTCGTTGGCAGGCGAGTCCGCTGCGATGCCGAAGCTTCCATCGAACCATTTATATTTTCCCGCCAGTTTCACATCGTACCAGGACTGCTCGCCCCCTGAACAAAGGAGACTGCACCTCGCGACGAAAGAACTGTCGAAAGTTTGGTTTCCGATCGTCACGTCGTCGACGCTCCAATCGGTGACCTCGCCGCCCCCGTCACCATCAGTCGACACCTTCATGCCATCCGGGACTTCACTCCCGGAAAGCAGCACACTGACGGACTCAGGAGGAGCTGTCGAGAAGGAGGGGCTACTCGAAGAGGATGGCGTGCCCATATCCGATGGGTCAGGCGAAGTGTTCGGCGGAGCCGAAGTGACGGCCTGCGAAACCGATGGCTTCGCCGATGCGTTTGAGGGCTTGGCGTCGTCGCCCGCTTTGTGATGTCGGAACAGAAAAAAGGCCACTGTGGCGACAAGGCAGAGCACAAGCATGCCGACGCCGACGATGCGCCAATTCCGCTTTTGCTGGGGAGTGATGGGCTGCCCGTTATGGTTTCCACCGATTGGGCCGACGGTCACTTGGCCGTCGAATTGCGCGTAAATGAGTACGCAAACGGCAAGAAATACAATCGACGACAAGATCGTCGCCAATAAACCACCGTTCACTCGGCCCCCCTGAAGGCTCAGCTGTGGGACTGAGTATCTCATCCGCATGCAGGAGAGCCGAGTTGATCGCGGTATCACAGCCACCTCGTAGACGACTGCCTCGCCGGGACCGTCCTGTCCGTCAGACCGGCCTGACCAGCAGCACGACATCACGAGTTCAGCCTCAGTGACCCAACACTGCCGAAGCCGTGGTGACCTAGCCCTGCCGCTCTACGCGGTCGCTCGCCAGAAGGCGCGCATCAGCGGGGGCGGGGTCGGGTTCGTCATCGAGACCTGGGTGAGGAGGATCGTCACCTTGCCGGTGGCGGGGACGAGGTGGGCGGTGGTGCCGGTGCCGCCGATCCAGCCGTAGCGGCCGGGGACGTTCCACGGCTGGGCGGAGGTGAGGTCGACTCCGCCGCCGTAGCCCCAGCCCTGGCCTTCCAGGAAGAGGTCGGCGGGCTCGCGCTGGGCTGCGGTCAGGTGGTTGGCGGTCATCCGGCGCACCGAGTCGGGGCCGAGCAGGCGGTGGCCGTTGGCCGTGCCGCCGCCGAGCAGCATGCGGGCGAAGGCCAGCAGGTCGTCCGCCGTGGAGACCAGGCCGCCGCCGCCCGAGGGGAACGCGGGCGTACGGCTGTAGTCGCCGTCCGGCCCGTCCACCAGCCTCAGGCCCTCCGTCTCGTGCGGGAAGTAGAAGCTGGTGAACCGGTCGCGCTTGGCCGCCGGCACCTCGAACGCCGTGTCCCGCATGTCCAGCGGTGCGAAGATCCGCTCGGCCAGGAACTCGGGGAACGTACGGCCCGACGCCCGCGCGACCAGGATGCCCTGGAGTGCGGAGGAGGTGCCGTACAGCCACGCCTCGCCCGGCTGGTGCAGCAGCGGCACCCGGGACAGCCGCTCCAGCCAGACGTCCGGCTCCGGCCACTCCTGGAGGGGCGTGCCGTGATCCTCCACCTCGGCCAGGGCGCGGACGGCCGGGAGGGAGAAGTCGGCGTGCAGGCCCCAGCCGGTGCGCGAGCTGAGCAGGTCCTCCACCGTGATCGGCCGGGCGAGCGGCACCACGTCGTCCACCGGGCCCGCCGGGTCCCGTACGACGACCGGCTCCGCCAGCTCCGGCAGCCACTTCGCCACCGGGTCGGCGAGGCCGAGCACCCCGTCCTCCAGCAGCGTCAGCACGGCCGCCGCCGTGATCGGCTTGGTGAGGGAGGCGACGCGGAAGATCGTCTCCCGGCTCATCGGGGCGCTTGCGGCGGTGTCGGCCGAGCCGGCGGCCACCGCCTCCACGTCGTCGCCGAGGGCCACCAGGCCCACCGCTCCCGGCACCGTGCCGTCGTCCACGTGCCGCCGCAGCATGTCGTGCAGTGCGCTCATCGTCCGGGCCCGCCTCTTCCTCAGGTTCCTCGCCGTTGTCCGCCGTACGTACGACTCCCGCCGACGCGGAAAGTCATCGGGGCAGTCATCGGGGCGGACGAATCCCCGTCCGGGGCCGCGCGTCAGGCGATCGGGCGCGTCAGCCGATCGTGCGGGGCAGGCGGAGGCTGAGCAGACCGGTCAGGACCACGCCGGCCAGCTGGACCAGGAGCGTGATCGCCAGGGCGTCGCCCATGCCCATGGCCGGGACCAGGGACAGGAAGAGGGTGCCCAGGGTGGCGACGCCGAGCGCCAGGGCCGACTGCTGGGTGGTCACCATGACTCCGCTGCCCACCCCGGCCCGGACGGCCGGCACCTCGGACAGCACGATCCGGAAGATGATCGGCAGCTGGAGCGCCTGCCCCGCGCCGGCCACGGCCGTGCCGGGCAGCAGCGCCAGGAAGCCGACGTGCGGCCAGGACGCGTGCACCACCAGCGCCATCAGGCCCACGCCCGCGAACTGCACCACCGCGCCCGCCGTCACCACCCGGGTGCCGAACCGGGCGACCAGCCGGGGACCGGCCAGCGAGACGAGGAAGAAGACGACGGCCATCGGCGCCAGCGCCAGCCCCGCGGCGACCGGACCCAGGCGCGCGCCCTGCTGGAGGGCCACCGCGATGACGAACATGAAGCCGCTGAAGCCGATCGAGAACGGCACGATCAGCGTCAGACCGCGGCGCAGCGACAGCAGGCGGAACAGGCTCGGCGGCACCAGGGGCGTCCGGCCGAGCCGGTCCGCGCGCCGCTCCACGGCGTAGAAAGCGGCCGCCACCAGCGGGAACGCGGCCAGCGACAGCCAGGTCCACAGCGGCCAGCCGGCCGCGCGGCCCTCGGTGAGCGGGGCGAGCAGGGTGAGCAGGGACAGCGCGAGCAGCACCGTGCCGGGGCCGTCGACCGGCTCGGGGCGCTCCGAGCGGGTCTCCGGGACGGCGCGGGTCGCGAGCAGCAGTCCGGCGACGACGACGGGCACGTTCACCAGGAACACCGAGCGCCAGCCGCTGCCCCACAGGTCGGCGGCGACCAGGACGCCGCCGAGGATCTGGCCGGCCACCATGGACAGGCCCGCCGTCGCGCCGTACAGGCCCATCGCCTTCGCCCGGCGCGGGCCGGCCGTGGTGGCCTGGATGGTGGCGAGCACCTGCGGCAGCATCGCGGCGGCCGACGCGCCCTGCGCCACCCGCGCCGCGACCAGCGTCCACGCGCTCGGCGCGAGTCCGCAGGCCAGCGAGGTCAGGCCGAAGGCCGCCATGCCGCCGAGGAAGAGCCGGCGGCGGCCGAACAGGTCGCCGAGCCGGCCGCCGAGGACGAGGAGGACGGCGTAGGCCACTCCGTAGCCGGCGACGACGAGTTCGAGGACGGCCTCGCCCGCGTGCAGGTCGCGGCCGATGGTGGGCAGGGCGACGTTGACGATGAAGAAGTCGATGAGGGGCAGTGCCGCGCCCAGCAGCACCGTGAACAGTCCGAGCCCGCCCAGGGCGGCGGTGGCCGCCGGGCGCCGGACGGTGCGGGAGGAGAGGGTTTGCGTGGTCACGGGGACGAGCCTGCGCCTGCTGCGAGACGGGTACCAGAGTGTCCTTATCCTGGTAGCGGAAGTACCTGGAAACAGGGTCCGTCCGGCGGCAAGCTGGGAGCATGAGCACCATGACACAGGAGACGACCGTACGGAACGCGCCGACGCCCGCCCGGAGCGCGCGGCCGGCCGCCCGGAGCGCGCAGGCGAGCGCCGACCCGTCCGCGCGCAGCGGCCCGGCCGCCACGTCGGCGATCCGGCGGCACGAACTGGCCGCCTTCCTCCGGCACCGCCGCGAGCACATCGCGCCCGAGCGGGTCGGGCTGCCCCGCGGCGTCCGGCGCCGTACGCCCGGGCTGCGCCGCGAGGAGGTCGCCCAGCTCTCCGCGGTCGGCGTCACCTGGTACACCTGGCTGGAACAGGGCCGGGACATCCAGGTCTCCGTGCAGGTGCTGGACGCCCTGGCCCGTACGCTGCTGCTCGACCCGGGCGAGCGGGCCTTCCTCTTCCAGCTGGCCGGCGCGACGGACCCGACGCCGGCCACGGTCTGCCCGTCGGTCACCCCGGCGCTGCGCGCGGTGCTGGAGCAGCTGGAGCCGTTCCCGGCCTGCCTCCAGAACAGCCGGTACGACATCCTCGCCTACAACCGCACCTACGGCCTGCTCTTCTGCGACCTGGAAACGGTGCCGCCCGAGGACCGCAACTGCATGATCCTGTCGTACACGCACGAGGAGTGGCGCTCCTCGATCGTGCACCTGGAGGACGCGCTGCGGCACATGGCAGCCCGCTTCCGCGCGGCGATGGCCGGCCACCTCGGCGAACCGGCCTGGAAGACGCTGCTGAAGCGGCTGCGCGACACCTCGCCGGACTTCCGTGAGGCGTGGGACCGGCACGAGGTGGTCAGCCCGGCGAGCAAGCGCAAGGAGTTCCGCAACCCCCACGTCGGCCGGGTCACCGTCGATCACACCGACCTGTGGCTCAGCCCGGAGGTGGGCCCGCGCATGGTGACCTACGTCCCGGCGGACGACGAGTCCCGGGAGCGGCTGGAGAAGCTGCACGCCCTCGCGCTGGAGCGGCGTCAGTCGCCGACGCGGCCCTGAGGGGCGGGGACAGCGGGGACGGCGGGGGCGTGCGGGGGGCTGTCTGTACGGGTCAGCCGCCCTGGCCCTCGCCGCCCATCGGGCCGACCTTCACCCCGGAGCCGCCGCCCTCCGTGACGGGCAGCGAGCCGCCGCCCGGCCAGGCGAGCGTGACCGTCTTCGTCTCGTTCGGCGGAGTGACCAGCAGTCCGGTGACGCGGACGCCGGAGCCGCCGGAGGTGGTGACCGTGTAGTAGATGCCGAAGTACGTCGTCTGCCCGGCCTTGAGGACGTCCGGGCCGGTGCTCTTGCCGGTGCGCCGGGCGGACAGCGAACCGGCGTTGGTCTTCAGGTCGACGCCCGCGTACCCGGAGAGGGTGCAGGACCGGCTGCCGCGGTTGGTGAGCTGGACCGTGACGGTGCCGTCGGGATCGCCGCCGATGGTGGTGTCCCGCGCCGTGATCTTCAGGTCGTCGGTGCGGCACTTGCCGCTCCGGCCGGACCCGGAGCCGGACCCGGAGCCGGACCCGGAACCGGAGCCGGAACCCGACCCTGACCCGGTGGTCCCCTGCCCTGCGGAGCCCTTGCCGGAGGAGGCGCTCCCGCCGGTGCCGGTGCCGCCCGAACTCCCCTCGGCGGAGCCCGGAGTGCCCCCTTGGTCCGAACCGGCCGAGCCCGAACCGCCGCCGGAGGAGGACGCGGCGGCCGACGGACCGCTCCCTCCCGCGCTGTCGTCGTCGCTCTGGCACGCCGTGAGCGAGAGACTCGCGGCGACGGCCAGGACGGCGAGGGTGACCTTGTGAACGCGCATCGCTTCTTCCTCAGCATCGATTGCGGGGGGCTCGTCCGCTCGGCACCGGCCGGTGCGAGCGTGCGTCTCTGAGCGCTAGGAGCCGCCCGGCCGGGTGCGCCGTTCCACCCCGCCGACGTCTAGTACGCCGCTGTTACACGGTCACGGCGAGGTGCGGGCGCGCCCGCGCCGGCGTTCCGCCCCCGGCAGGTGATCCGGCCCGATCCGGTCGTGCGCCGACGCGCCTCCTCCGGCACTCTGGTGTCCTACTGTGGGTGCACCACGATGCGCGGCTCGACTCACCACGGGGGCAAGGAAGTTGGAGATCACAGGGAGTGCCGGGGGCATCGAGCTCGCGGCGGCCGTGCAGGCGGTGCGCGACGAACTGCTGCGCGCCGCCGCACAGGGGGCCGGAAGCGACATGGTGTTCCAAGTGGGACCCATACAACTGGAGTTCACGGTCGAATTGCGCGCGGACGCCCGGGTGCGCGGCGGGATCAAGGCGTTCGTCGTCTCCGGCGAGGCCGACGCGGGGGCGGGCCGCACCCGCACCCATCGCGTCGCGCTGACCCTGGAGCCCCGCAGGGCCACCGGGGATCCGCTGCTGATCTCCGGTGAGGGCGAGGCCGACGCCTCCGGTCTCGCCGCGGCCGGGCCGCTGTGACCGACGCTCCGGGGCCGGGAGCGGGACGCGCGAGCGGACCGGAACTGGAGCGTGTCGCCGCCCTGACCGGAGGCGGCCGGACGGGCAGCGGCTATCTGCTCACGCCCCGGCTGGTGCTGACCGCCGCTCACGTGGCCGAGGGCCTGGAACACGTCAGCGTGTCGACGGTGGGCGGCGGCACGCGGCTCTGCCGGGTCGTGTGGCGGCGGCACGATGCGGCCGTCGACGCCGCTCTGCTGCTGGCCCCCGGCGATCTCGTGCCGCCGGACGTCGCGCACCGCCTGGGTCCGGTGCACTGGGCCAGGCTGACGGACGCGTCGCCGATCGGGGACTGCCAGGCGATGGGCTTCCCCCGCATCGCGCGGGCCCCGGGAGGCCGGCTGGACATCGAGCACATCGAGTGCGCGCTGCGCCCCGGGGCCGGTCTGGTCCGCGGCCGGTACGTCCTCGACGTCAAGGACGTCGCGCCCGAGGCGGCCGGGGCGGGCTCGCCGTGGGGCGGCATGTCGGGCGCGGCGCTCTTCGCCCGCGGCCAGCTGCTGGGCGTGATCGTGAGCATGCCCGAGAACTTCAGCAGCCGCCGGCTCGAAGCGGTGCGCAGCTCGGCGCTGCTCGCCGACGCCTCCCTCACGGCGGCCGTCGCCGCGCACGGTGGGGCGCCGCCCCTGGTCACCGAGCTGTCGGCCGCCGCTCCCGAGCGCAAGCCCCTCGTCCTCGCGGGTGTCCGGCACACCGCGCGGCGGGACCTGGCGGCGACGATCCGCTCGCACTGGGCGGAGGCGGCGCGGCAGTTCTTCGGCGGCGGGGGCCGGGCCGAGGAGCGGTCCGAGGGGTCGCGGCACCTGCTGGCCTGGCTGCGGCAGTTCGACGACGCGGAGACCGACGACGTGGAGGGGCTGCGGCTCCTGATCGACCGATGGCTGCTGCGTCCCGGCCTGACGGCCGACCTGAAGCTGCTGCGCCTGCTGAGCTGGCTGGATCCCTCGGGCGATCCCGTGTGGCGGGGCGCGGCGGTGACCTTCCCGTCGCTGACGCGGGCGTGTCTGGAGGGGCGGCTGGCGGACGGCGGTCCCGACCGGGACCTGTACGACGACCTGTGCCGGGGCGAACTGCTGGACGCGCTGGCCGGGTTCACGGCGCTGAGCGGCGTCGAGGGCCTGCAGCGGGACTGGGACAGAGCGCGGGCGGCCTCGCTCGACCTGGTCCGCCGGGCCCCCGGAGTGCCGGCGGACGTCCGGGAGTGGACCGGGGACGGCGCGCGCGGCCTGCTGCTCGCGGCGCTGCTGCCCCACCCCGAGGCGGGGGAGCGGCTGCGGCTGGCCGGCGAGCGGGTCACCCCGCCCGCCGACGGGGTCCTGGCCTGGTACGACTGGCTGCGCTCGCACGGCGCGGACGCGGGCGCTCCCGTCGCGTGGCTGGTGCGCACCGACCTCGCCGCCTACGCCGCGCGCCACGCGGAGCTGGCCGCCCGGCAGGCCGCCGAGGAGTGGACGGCCCGGCGGACGACGGAGGCGCTGCGGGAAGCGCACGCCCTGCGGGCGCGCCAGTGGCGCGCGTACGAGGAGGAGCGGCGCGCGCCCGGGGCGCGGCTGGCGGCGGCCAGGCGGGCCGTGGTCTGGGTGGGGCTGTGGGGAGCGGCGGCGACCGGGACGGTGTGGCTCGTCTGGGGTCACGCCGAGCCCGGCATCGCCCGCACCGTGTCCTGGCAGTGCGGTTGGCTGACGGCGGCCGGCGTCCTCGGCCGGGTCCTGGCGGCGCTGCGGCTGGGCGCGGCCTACCGGCCGCCCCTGTTCGGCGTGCGCCGCGGGACGCGGGCGGCGGACGCCCGGTCCCGTCCGTTCGCACGCCTGGCCGGGGACGCCGGGAGGTGGCTGCTCCGCGCGGGCGTCGCCGTCGCCGCCATCGCCCTCCAGGGAGCGCTGGTGCACGACAGCACCGTGGTGTCCCTGGCCGTCTTCGGTCTCGCGCTGTGCCTCGTCCTCATGGCCTCCGTCGGCGGCGCGCGGTCGGGCGCGGTGTTCCGGGACTGGGACGAGGAGCACCGAGGACGGCTGGAGGAGTACCGGGAACGGCAGGCAGGAGTGCCGCGGGACGTCCTGGCGAAGGGGAGGTCGGGCGCGCCGGGGGACCGGGCCGAGGCGTACGCGGCGGTCCTGCAGCAGTTCACGGATCTCGGCCGGGGAGGACCCGGCGGCGGACGACCGGACCGGCGCGGATGACCCGCGCGGCCGGACCCGCGGCACGTACGCGCACGGCCGGACCCGCGGCACGTACGCGCACGGCCGGACCCGCGGCACGCACGCGCACGGCCGGGCCCGCGGCACGTCGCGCGCGTGGCGGGAACGGGCCGGACGACCACCCGCAGTCGATCGGACGGAGGCAACGTGATGGCCAGGTACGAGGGTGCGGGCGGCTGGGTCGAGGTCGGCCCGGCGACGCTCACCGTCTGCCGGACGGACAGGAGGCCGGAACCCCTCGCACCGCGCGTGCTGCCCTTGGGGGCGCTGTCCGGCGTGGAGGTGAAGGACGCGACCCGGCTGCGGCGCGGCCGGCTCCACCTGTGGTTCGGCGGACGGGTCCTGGTCCCGGTGGGGTCCGACGAGGACCCCAACACCATCGGGTTCACGTACGGGCAGCGCGAGGCGTTCCGGACCCTGTACGACTACCTCTGGAGCGTCGTACGGACGAACGAGGCACAGGACGTCGACGTGGCGGCCGCCTACGAGGCCGCCGCCGACCCGCTGGTGGCGTGGCTGGCCGGGCGCGAGCGCGCCCGGAAGGAGGCCGAGGAGGAGCGGGCCGCGGCCGAGGACGCCGCGCGGCGGGACCGCGCCGCCCGGCTCGCCCGGGACATCGGCCCGCGGGCCGCCGCCCGCCAGGACATCATGGCCGCCGGGCTCGCCTCGGCCACGGGTGAGCGGTGCCGGTCCGCCCTCAAGGCGCTGCCCGGCCTCCTCCTCGGCGACGAGCAGGTGTTCGTCGTGGCGGAGTGCTCTCTCGGCGACGGCGGTACGGGCAGCACGGGCACGGTCGTCCTCACCCAGCTGCGGCTGCTGTTCGTCCGGAGCGGGTTCTCCCGGGACGAGGTGTCCGCGCTCTACCTGAGGGAGGTCAGGACGGTGGCGAGCCGGCAGAAGGTCACCAGGGGCAGCATGCAGGTGGAGACCCTTCAGGGCGTCGTCGTGGAGTTCAACGGCCTCAGGACGGAGGACCTCGCCCGGCTCGACGAGGCGCTGCGGCTGGCCGTCGGCAGTCCGGGACGGACCGCCCCGGCCCCTCCGGCCGGCGTCCCGGCCGCCTCCGAGGACGTCCTCGGCCAGATAGCCAGGCTGGGCGAGCTGCACGCGGCGGGTGTCATCACCACCGCCGAGTTCGAGCAGAAGAAGAAGCAGTTGCTCGACCGGCTGTGAGGGCCGCCAGGCGCGGCCGGACCCGGTCCGCTGGGTGTGGTCGGTCGGGTCAGGCGTGCGCGTTCACGCCCGCCGCCTCGCGGACCTCGTTCTCCTGGAGGCGGTCGGCGGTGTGCTGGGCCGTGCGGCGGGCCCAGCGGCCCGAGGTGAGCGCGCCGAGGACGAGGACCGCCGCGCCGCAGAACACCAGCACCCACCAGCCGGGGCGGGCGGCCGAGACGAAGGCGTCCCGGTAGCCGGAGGAGCCGACGCCGGAGGCGAGCAGCGCGCCGACGACGGCGACGCCGAGGGTCTGGCCGAGCTGCCGGCTGGTGGAGGCGACGGCCGCGGCGACGCCCGCCTGGGCGCGCGGCATCCCGGAGACGGCGGTGTTGGTGATCGGGGCGTTGACGAAGCCGAAGCCGATGCCGAACAGGACGTAGCCGATCACGAGCGTCAGGTCCGAGGTCTCGGCCTCGAAGGCGGCGAACAGCACCGCGCTGACCGTCATCGCCGCCCCGGCCACCAGCAGCGGCAGCCGCGGCCCCCGGGTGCCCACCAGGCGTCCGGAGAGCGGCGCGCACAGGAAGGTGGGCAGCGCCATCGGCAGCATCCACAGGCCCGCGTGCAGGGCGTCCAGGCCGCGGACGTTCTGGAGGTACAGCGTGGACAGGAACAAGAAGCCGCCGAGCGCGGCGAACGCGCTGACCGCGATGACGGTTGCCCCGCTGAACGGCGCGGAGCGGAAGAAGCGCAGGTCGATCAGGGGTTCGGCGCGGCGCGGCTCGTAGACGAGCAGGCCGGTCAGGGCGGCGAGGGCGACGACGGCGAACGGGACGACCTGGGCGAGGCTCGCGCCCGGGGCCTCGATGATCGCGTACGTCAGCGCCCCGAACAGGGCGATCACCAGCACCTGGCCGACCGGGTCGGGACGGCGGGCCTTCGGCGCGCGGGACTCCGGGACGAAGCGCAGGGTGAGCAGCAGCGCGGCCAGGGCGACCGGCAGGTTGATCCAGAAGATGGAGCGCCAGCCGACCGACTCCACCAGCAGGCCGCCGACCAGCGGTCCGGCGGCCATGGAGATGCCGACCACCGCGCCCCACACGCCGATCGCGCGGGCGCGCTCGCGCGGGTCGGTGAAGGTGTTGGTGATGATCGACATGGCGACCGGGTTGAGCATCGAGCCGCCGACCGCCTGCACCATGCGGAAGACGATCAGCAGTTCGAGGTTGGGGGCCAGCGAGCAGAGCAGCGAGCCGACGCCGAAGACGATCAGGCCCGTCATGAAGACCCGTTTGCGGCCGATCCGGTCGGCGGTGGAGCCGGCCAGCATCAGCAGCGAGGCGAGCACCAGCGTGTAGGCGTCGATGGTCCACTGGAGTCCGGACGTGCTCGCGTGCAGCTCGCGCTGCATGGAGGGGAGGGCGACGTTCAGGACGGTGTTGTCGATGCTCACGATCAGCAGGCTCATGCAGCAGATCGCGAGCACCAGCAGCCGTCGGCGGTGGCTCAGCTCGGGCATGTGTTCCATCGTACGGGACTTCGATAGTGCGGTTAACTAATTACCGATACAAGATTCTCCGGGATCCGGGGCGGGGCCTCCCCGGCGGTACGCGACAATGGGGGAATGCCCACCACCCCCGAGTCCCCGCTGCGCATCGGTCCGCACACGGTTTCGCCGCCGGTCGTCCTGGCCCCCATGGCCGGGATCACCAACGCCCCCTTCCGCACCCTGTGCCGGGAGTTCAGCGGCGGCAAGGGCCTGTTCGTCAGCGAGATGATCACCACCCGGGCCCTGGTCGAGCGCAACGAGAAGACGATGCAGCTGATCAGGTTCGACGCGAGCGAGCGGCCGCGCTCGATCCAGCTGTACGGCGTCGACCCGGCGACCGTCGGCAAGGCCGTCCGCATGATCGCGGAGGAGGACCTCGCCGACCACATCGACCTGAACTTCGGCTGCCCGGTGCCCAAGGTGACCCGCAAGGGCGGCGGCTCCGCCCTGCCCTACAAGCGCAACCTGCTGCGCGCCATCGTGCGCGAGGCGGTCAGTGGGGCCGGCGACCTGCCGGTCACCATGAAGATGCGCAAGGGCATCGACGACGACCACCTCACCTACCTCGACGCCGGCCGCATCGCCGTCGAGGAGGGCGCGAGCGCCATCGCGCTGCACGGCCGCACCACCGCCCAGCACTACGGCGGCACCGCCGACTGGGACGCCATCGCGCGCCTCAAGGAGCACGTGCCCGAGATCCCGGTGCTCGGCAACGGCGACATCTGGTCGGCCGAGGACGCCCTCAGGATGGTGCGCGAGACCGGCTGCGACGGCGTGGTCGTCGGCCGCGGCTGCCTGGGCCGCCCGTGGCTCTTCGCCGACCTGGTCGCCGCCTTCGAGGGCCGCCCCGACGACTTCGTACGGCCCACCCTGCGCGAGGTCGCCGACGCGATGGTGCGGCACGCCGCCCTGCTCGGCGAGTGGATCGGCGACGAGGCGCGCGGCGTCATCGACTTCCGCAAGCACGTCGCCTGGTACCTGAAGGGCTTCGCGGTCGGCTCCGAGATGCGCAAGCGGCTCGCGATCACCGCGTCGCTGGCCGAGCTGCGCGCGGGACTGGACGAGCTGGACCTCGACCAGGCGTGGCCGGTGGGCGCGGACGGGCCGCGCGGCCGTACGTCCGGCAACAACCGGGTGGTGCTGCCGGACGGCTGGCTGAAGGACCCGTACGACTGCGCGGGCGTGACGGAGGACGCGGAGCTGGACACCTCCGGCGGCTGAGCGGCTGCCTTTGGCGGTCGAGCGGCTGCCGCCGGGGGCTGCGCGGGCGGCGGCTCAGTCCTTCGAGGGGTGCGGGGTGGAGCCGTACGCGGTCAGGAAGCGGTCGCGGAAGGCGCTCATCCTCCACACCGGCGCGCCGTGCGCGGGCCGCAGTCCGTCCGTCCACCCCCAGCTCGCGATCCGGTCCAGCACCTTCGGGTCCTTGGCGACGATCGAGACCGGCACGTCCCGGCTGGCGTGGTCGCCGCTGACCCGGGCGATGGGCTGGTGGTCGCCGAGGACGACCAGGACGGTGTCGTCGGTGCCGTAGCGCTGGAGCCACTGGGTCAGCGCGGTCACCGAGTACTGGACCGACTTGCCGTACTCCTCGCGGGAGCGGGCCTGGTCGGTGATGACGTCCTGCGGGCGGGTGCCCGCCGCCTCGATGCCCCGGAAGACCGAGCCGTCGCCGAGCCGGTCCCAGTCGACCATTTCCGGGATCGGCGCCCAGGGCTGGTGGCTGGAGGTCAGGATGACGAACGAGGTCAGCGGCTTGTCGTGCTTCTTTCCGTGCGCCAGGCGCTGGAACGCCTCCAGGGCGTACTGGTCGGGCATGGTCGACCAGCTGAACTTCGGGCCGCGGTAGCCCAGCCGGAAGGCGTCGTAGACCTTGTCCAGGCCGTACCACTTCGCCTCCGGCCAGCCCTTCTGCACGCCCGGCATGACGCCGACCGTGTCCCAGGCGCCGGTCTTCCTGAACGCCTCGGTCAGGGTGAGGTGGTCGCCCGAGGTCACCGTGCGGTAGCGGTTCTGGTTGTCGACCCACAGGCCCGACATGAAGGTGGAGTGCCCGAGCCAGCTGCCGCCGCCGTACGTCGCCGAGGTCAGCCAGCCGCTCTCGGCGCGGAAGCCGGCCTTCTTCAGCGCCGCGGTGCTCGCGTCGAGCGTCCGGTCGACGCCGGGCGCCATGACCGGGTCCTCGATCGCGCTGCGGCCGTAGCTCTCGATGAAGGTGAAGATCATGTCCTTGCCGCGCAGGTCGGGCACGAGCTGACTGCCCGGCGTGGCGCCGAACGCGTCCGCCTGCGCCGTCTTCGCGAACGCGCGTTCGTCGCGGAGCGTGGAGCGCAGCGCCTGCTCGTGGTACCTGAGCATGGCGACGGTGTGCTCCGAGGCCACGGGCACGCCGCCGACCTGGACGTTCAGCGACGAACAGGTCATCCACAGGGCGCAGAGCAGCAGCAGGGCGCGGGTCGCGCGGGAGCGGTCGCGGCCGAGGGCGTTCCCGACGCGGACCGTCGCGAGGGCGGTCAGGGCGAGCAGCGTCAGCACCAGCAGGACGGCGCCCACGGCGGCCAGCGAGGCGACGGCGCCGCCGAGGGTGTCGGCGAGGTAGGACCGCGCGTCGTCCAGGAGCTGCCAGTCCAGGACGACGTCGAAGCTGCGGCCGAGGTACTGGTTGAACTCGACGTCGGTCAGGTTCAGCGCGGTCAGCGCGCCGAGCGCGGCGCCGCCGAGCGCGGCGGTCACGGTCCTCGCCCGCCGCGGCAGCGCGATCAGCACGGCGGCCCCGAGCAGCGCCTCCACGGGCAGCCGCAGGAACGCGGCCGGGTGGAACTGCTCGCGCTTGTTCGGCAGCAGCAGCGCGAGCAGGACGAGGGCGAGGGCGGCGAGGGTGAGGGCGAGGGAGAACGCGCGGGCGGCGCGCGGGTGCGCGGCCTGCCAGCGGTGCTTGGCCCGGCGCAGGGCGCGGGGGTGCGGGGCGCGGGGGTGCGGGACGCGGAGGGCTTTCGGGGCGCGGGGGAAGCGGGGGCCTGGGGAGACGCCCTGTTCCTCTGGCTCGGGGGAGGCTGCGGGGCCGTCCGGTTCGGGGGAGTCCGTGGGGCCGTCCGGTTCGTCCGGCTCGGGGGAGGCGGCGGGTTCCGTGTCCGGGGGGCGGGGCGGGGTCGTCTGGTGGGGCACCCAGGGGTCCTTCCGTTGCGGCGGCGCAGAAGTGGCGGTTGCCTGGGAGGGAAGGGGCCGCCGCAGTGCCGTACGGCCCGCCGGCCGGGGCCGTTCACGCGGCGACCGAATACACGTCCGCATGGTGAAATCCGGGGCCGTGTGGCAGCGTGATTCTCGCCACCCTTGATAAGCCATGCGCTCAGATGAGCGGATCATGGGCGACTGCACCTCATCAAGAGATGGCACTGAGTGCCACGGTCTGATCGTTCATCGATCGAACTCACTCGTAGAATTGGCCGCTCAGATGAGCGAAATAGTCCACCTGGAGGCCCCCTTTCGTTCAAGAAGTGAAAACATCGGCCCTGACGACTTGCCAACCCTTGACTTTCGATCCGCTGGCGGACCGCTGGTTACGGGCGCATGACGCACGAGTGGACGTACCCACAAGCCTTCGATCTGGGTATGTTCCTCGCCGTCAGGGCAGCCACCGCGTCCTCGAGGAGTCGAGACCCGTGTCGGAAAACAAAGATCCCCAGGTAGCCGAACGCGGCAACAGCGTTGAGGGCGTGAAGTTCGTCTACGACTTCACCGAGGGCAACAAGGACCTCAAGGACCTCCTCGGCGGCAAGGGCGCCAACCTCGCCGAGATGACCAACCTGGGCCTTCCGGTCCCTCCGGGCTTCACGATCACCACCGAGGCCTGCAAGGTCTACCTCGACAGCGGCGAGGAGCCGGTGGCACTGCGTGACGAGGTGAGCGCGCACCTCGACTCCCTCGAGCAGAAGATGGGCAAGAAGCTCGGCCAGGCCGACGACCCGCTGCTCGTCTCCGTCCGCTCCGGCGCGAAGTTCTCCATGCCCGGCATGATGGACACCGTCCTGAACATCGGTCTGTCCGACAAGTCGGTCCAGGGCCTGGCCAAGCAGGCCGGCGACGACCGCTTCGCCTGGGACTCCTACCGCCGCCTCATCCAGATGTTCGGCAAGACCGTCCTGGGCGTCGACGGCGAGCTCTTCGAGGACGCCCTGGAGGCGGCCAAGGCGGCGAAGAAGGTCGCGGTCGACACCGAGCTGGAGGCCGCCGACCTCAAGAAGCTGGTCACCACCTTCAAGAAGATCGTCAAGAAGGAGGCCGGCCGCGACTTCCCGCAGGACCCGCGCGAGCAGATGGACCTCGCCATCAAGGCGGTCTTCGACTCGTGGAACGGCGAGCGCGCCAAGCTCTACCGCCGCCAGGAGCGCATCCCGCACGACCTGGGCACCGCCGTCAACGTCTGCTCCATGGTCTTCGGCAACCTCGGCCCCGACTCCGGCACCGGCGTCGCCTTCACCCGCGACCCCGCCTCCGGCCACCAGGGCGTCTACGGCGACTACCTCCAGAACGCGCAGGGCGAGGACGTCGTCGCGGGCATCCGCAACACCGTCGCGCTCGCCGAGCTGGAGCAGATCGACAAGAAGTCGTACGACCAGCTGATGAAGATCATGGAGACCCTGGAGAACCACTACCTGGATCTCTGCGACATCGAGTTCACCATCGAGCGCGGCCAGCTGTGGATGCTCCAGACCCGCGTCGGCAAGCGCACCGCCGGCGCCGCCTTCCGCATCGCCACCCAGCTCGTCGACCAGGGCCTGATCGACGAGGCCGAGGCCCTCCAGCGCGTCACCGGCGCCCAGCTCGCCCAGCTGATGTTCCCGCGCTTCGACGACGGCGCGAAGGTCGCCCAGGTCGGCCGGGGCATCGCCGCCTCGCCGGGCGCCGCGGTCGGCAAGGCGGTCTTCGACTCGTACACCGCCGTGAAGTGGTCCCGCTCGGGCGAGAAGGTCATCCTGGTGCGCCGGGAGACCAACCCCGACGACCTGGACGGCATGATCGCCGCCGAGGGCATCCTGACCTCGCGCGGCGGCAAGACCTCGCACGCGGCCGTCGTCGCCCGCGGCATGGGCAAGACCTGTGTCTGCGGCGCGGAGGAGCTGGAGGTCGACACCAAGCGCCGCCGGATGACGGTGCCCGGCGGGCACGTCGTCGAGGAGGGCGACGTGATCTCCATCGACGGCTCCTCGGGCAAGGTCTACCTCGGCGAGGTGCCGGTGGTGCCCTCCCCGGTCGTGGAGTACTTCGAGGGCCGGATGCACGCCGGCGCCGACGACGCCGACGAGCTGGTCGAGGCCGTGCACCGGATCATGGCCTTCGCCGACCGCAAGCGCCGCCTGCGGGTGCGCGCCAACGCCGACAACGCCGAGGACGCGTTGCGCGCCCGCCGCTTCGGCGCCCAGGGCATCGGCCTGTGCCGCACCGAGCACATGTTCCTCGGCGACCGCCGCGAGCTGGTGGAGCGGCTGATCCTCGCCGACACGCAGGACGAGCGCGAGGAGTCCCTCAAGCAGCTGCTGCCGCTCCAGAAGAAGGACTTCGTGGAGCTGTTCGAGGCGATGGACGGCCTGCCGGTCACCGTCCGCCTGCTCGACCCGCCGCTGCACGAGTTCCTGCCCGACATCACCGAGCTGTCGGTGCGGGTGGCGCTCGCCGAGTCCCGCCAGGAGCCGCACGAGAACGAGCTGCGCCTGCTCCAGGCCGTGCACCGGCTGCACGAGCAGAACCCGATGCTGGGCCTGCGCGGCGTACGCCTCGGCCTGGTCATCCCCGGCCTGTTCACCATGCAGGTCCGCGCCATCGCCGAGGCCGCCGCCGAGCGCCGCAACGCCAAGGGCGACCCGCGCGCCGAGATCATGATCCCGCTGGTCGGCACCGTGCAGGAGCTGGAGATCGTCCGCGACGAGGCCGACAAGGTCATCGCGGAGGTGGAGGAGGCCACCGGCACGAAGCTCAAGCTGGCGATCGGCACGATGATCGAGCTGCCGCGCGCCGCGCTCACCGCCGGCCAGATCGCGGAGGCCGCGGAGTTCTTCTCCTTCGGCACCAACGACCTGACCCAGACGGTGTGGGGCTTCAGCCGCGACGACGTGGAGGCGAGCTTCTTCACCGCGTACCTGGAGAAGGGCATCTTCGGCGTCAGCCCGTTCGAGACGATCGACAAGGACGGCGTCGGCTCGCTGGTCAAGGCCGCGGCCAAGGCCGGCCGGGCCACCCGCCCCGACCTCAAGCTCGGTGTCTGCGGCGAGCACGGCGGCGACCCGGAGTCCGTCCACTTCTTCCACGAGGTGGGCCTGGACTACGTCTCCTGCTCGCCGTTCCGCATCCCGGTGGCCCGCCTGGAAGCCGGCCGCGCGGCCTCCCAGTCGGAGGGCAGCGACCACCGCTGACCTCGGAGGGCAGCGACCACCGCTGACCTCGGAGGGCGGCGACCACCGCTGACCTCGGAGGGCGGCGGTGACCGCCGGCCCTCCCCGCGACCCCGGAGTCCTCGTCGTGGTCCCCGACCCTCAAGACCGATCACGACGGGGCCTCCGGCCCACGAAAAGGGGGCGGCGTCCTGTGCGGGGATGCCGCCCTTTTCGTCGTGTGCCGGTATCCGTCCGTCGAGCCGGCCCGTCAGATGACCGTCTTCTCCTCGGTGACCATCACGGCCACCGACTCCATGTCGATGAAGCGTGCTTCGTCGGGGTTGACCAGCGTCCGGTAGTTCTCGGAGGCGAAGAAGGCGTCATGGTCCTCCCAGTTCTCGAACCAGATCTCCGTCAGGCCGTCGTAGGCCCGGGGCGGATAGTTCTCGGCGGGGACCGGGTGGGACACGGTGTACTTGCGCACGTAGCGCTCCGCCTCCGGGATGGAGGTGAACAGCGGCGCGTGCCGGTCCCGGTGGTGTTCGACGAAACGCTCGTACGGCATTCCCTCGACGCGGTTGATCATGAAGATGAGCTTCAGCATGGAGTTAACCTAAAAGCTCACATCGGTGTGAGGGGCAAGTGAGCCATCAGCAGGGGAGGAGTCCGGCATGCGGATCGGTGAACTGTCCGCGCGGACGGGAGCCAGCCGCCGGTCTCTGCGCTACTACGAGGAGCAGGGCCTGCTCGTCAGCTCCCGCTCACCCACCGGACAGCGCCACTACGAGGACGAGCACGTTCAGCGGGTGCGCCTCATCCAGGCGTTCCTGGCGGCGGGCGTGCCCAGCAGCACCATCGCCGAGATGGCGCCCTGCATGGCCGAGCCGACCGAGGACAGGGCGCGGCAGGCACTGGACATCATGGGCCGCGAGCGGGCCCGGCTGTCCGAGGCCATCGACGCCCTCGCCGCCGCCAGGGCCGCGCTGGACCACCTCATCGAGGACAACCACGCCTACCTGACACGGTCGGCGGCCGACGCTCCCTGAACCGGGGACGATCGGATCAGCACGCGGCCCGCAGTAAGACACGCGCGACGTGGAGTCCGGCCAGGTAGACGGCGGCGGTCTTGTCGTAGCGGGTGGTGAGGCCGCGCCACTGCTTCAGGCGGTTGATGCAGCGCTCGACAGCGTTGCGCTGTTTGCAGCTCTCGCGGTCGACGGCCGGCGGCATGCCGCCACGGCTGCCCCGACGCAGCCGGTGTCCGCCCCTAGGAGCGAGGCATGCCATCCCGCGTCGGCGCCCGGCCCAAGTCGAGTATCAGCACGTCATGAAGGGCGGCGCCGTCCCACGGGATCGCCTCACCGACCTTGCGGTAGCCCCACGACCGGTAGGCGGCCCGCGCCGCCTCGCTCGCCGGATGGACGTCGAGCAGCACACGCTCGGCGTCGAGGGCGCCGAGCAGCGTCCCGTGCAGGCGGCGGGTGATGCCGTTCCCGCGCCACATCGGTCGTACGGCCAGCTCCATGAGGCCGAAGGTGCGGTGACCGTCCTCGCGGCTCACCTCGTCGGACACGGGCAGCGTCTACTGGGGGCTCTTGATGACTGCGGCGGGCAGTTCGCCGGTGAGGATCAGCTCTTTCGGCAGGGTCAGTCCGAAGCGCCGTTCGAGTAGGGGAAGTGCCGGAGCGACTTCGGCGGCATTTTCCATGTCGGCGACCAGGTCGGCATCGTCGCCGTCGACGTCGAAGAGGTAGGGAGCCTCTTCGGTGTCGATGTCGGAACTCAACCGCACCCTGCCCTCGTGACCGTAGCGGAAGTGCGGCTCCGGGACATTCGGATGTTCGGCGAAGTAGTACAGCTCGTACGTGTGGACGTCGCCCTCCCAGATGGCCGGCGTGTCATGCCGCCCCAGCGCGAATTCCCACTGTCCGCAGCCCACAGCGAAAGCGAGATCACCCACCGATCCGTACCGAACACCCGCCATGGGGTAGGTGCGACCGGTTGCACGCGACAGCTCCCGCAGCTCGTCCTCGAACGCCTCCTGAGTGCGCGGGCCCACTGGGCGCGGCTGTGTGTCGGGAACCAGGCGTCGCACGAGGTCTTCGGGGGTGAGGCCGCGGGCGAGGATCAGGCAGTATCCGCCCGGCAGCGGCTGGCCTTCGGCGACCCAGGCAATGCCATCGGACATCGTGGTGTCTCCTGTCGGAAAGGGGCCGGGGGCGGCGCCACCGTAGCCGATGGCACGTGGGTTCGTACGCGGAGAAAACACAGGGGCGGCATCCAGTGTGGGATGCCGCCCCGTTCGGGTGGGTGGGGGTGGGGTCGGTCAGTCGTGGTCGGTGTGTTCGCGGACGACCGTGCCCTTCGCCGCGTCGATGTCGTACGTCGTCTTGGTGTAGTCGTGGTCGGGGGAGACGACGTCGACGGACCAGACGAGCTTCTTGTCGTTCTCGTCCAGGCTGACCGCGGAGACCTGGCCCTTGGTCTTGTCGGTGGCCGTCTTGACCGCCTGGGCCGGGGTCTGGGTGGCCTTGGCGAGCCGGTCGGCGATCTTGCGGCGGTCGTCGGCGTCCTGGTCCGGCTCGGCCTGGCTGCGGAAGACCTTGCCGTTGGCGGCGTCGACCTCCACCCAGTGGACCGTGCCGTCGGCCGAGGCGACCTTGGCCTGCCACTCCGGGGCGCCCGCGGCGGGGGCCGGGTTCGGGGTGGCGGCGGTGGGCGTGCCGGTCGGCGAGGACTTGGCGTTGTGGGAGACGCCCTTCAGTTCGATGGCGACGAGCTTGCCGCC
Source organism: Streptomyces similanensis (assembly GCF_039543625.1). NCBI lineage: Bacteria > Bacillati > Actinomycetota > Actinomycetes > Kitasatosporales > Streptomycetaceae > Streptomyces > Streptomyces similanensis. Next base: position 121,331 of record NZ_BAABKC010000086.1, read on the forward strand.
GGAGACCTCCTTGACGGCGGTGCCGGCCGCCTTGTCCCAGGTGACCTTCGTCTTGGACCACAGGTCCCGGCGCTCGGTCTGGTCCTGGGTCAGCGACTTGGAGGGGGAGGGCGAGGCGGTGGAGGTGGGACTGGCCGCGGCCGCCTCGGCGACACTCGACCCGGTCGAGGTGCCCGAACAGCCAGTCATCAGAAGAGCGGAGCCGCCCAGGGCGCAGATCGCGGCGATCGAACACAGGGGCGGGAGACGTCGCGCAGTGGTCATACCACTGTGGGTAACCGCCGCCGCGCGGCGCGACACCGACTCGCCGGACAAATCACCACAATGGCCGCCCCGGCTCCGGAGGCGGGGCGGCCATTGTGCGGGTCAGAGGGAGGCGCCGCTGTCGATCACCAGGTCGGTGCCGACGAGCGAGGCCGCCTCGTCGGAGGCCAGGTACAGGACGGCCGCGGCGACCTCCTCGGTGGCCGAGATCCGGCCCAGGGGCAGCGTGGCCCGGGCGCGTTCGGTGCGGTCCGACTCGGTCTCGCCCGGCCTGAGTGACATCCGCGTGGCGGTCGCTCCGGGGCTCACCACGTTGACGCGGACGCCCTCGCGGATGTGGTCCAGGGCCGCGCCCCGGCTCAGCGCCGTCACGGCGGCCTTGGTGGCGGCGTACGCGGCGGCCCCCGGGGAGGCGGCGTGCGGGCCGAAGGTGGAGGAGACGTTGACGATCGCGCCGCCGGACGGCTGGCTCCGCATCTGCCGCACCTGTGCCTTGAGGGCCAGGTAGACGCCGGTGACGTTGACGGCGAGCTGGTCGTGCCAGTCCTGCTCCGGGAGGTCGGCCGCGGCGCCGCCCCGGAAGATCCCGGCGTTGTTCACCGCGACGTCCAGCGAGCCGAAGCGGTCCACGGCGGCCGCGACCAGCGCCTCGGCGTCGGCGGCGCGGGAGACGTCGGCGGTCACCGCGAGCGCCTTGCCGCCCCGCTCCTCGATCAGCGCGACCGTCTCCTCCAGCGGCTCCCGGCGGCGTCCGGCGACCACGACCCGGGCGCCCTCGGCGGCCAGGGCGAGCGCCACCGCGCGGCCGATGCCGGAGCCGGCCCCGGAGACGAGTGCGGTGCGGTCGGTGAAGCGGGCGCGGGCGGCGGCGCCCAGGAGGGCGGCGGGTGAAGTGGTGGTCATGACTCTCCCCTTATCTTGACCGTTCGGTTCATTATGCGGTGAAAAAGAAGCGCGCCCGTCTCGTCGGGGCGCGCTCGTCTCAGTCCAGCAGGGCCAGCGCCTGCTCCACCGCGTCGCGGACGCGGACCGGGTCCGCCGTCGCCTTGCCGACGATCCGTACGCCCTGGAGCAGCACCAGCAGGGTGCGGGCCAGGGCGAGCGGGTCGCGCCCGGCGGGCAGCTCGCCCTCGGCCCGGGCGCGGACCAGGGCGGAGTGCAGCAGGGTCTCCAGATGGTCCCAGTTGCGCTCGACGTGCCGTGCGGCGGCCGGATCGTGCGGGGCCAGCTCGGCGGCCGTGTTGGTGATCATGCAGCCGTTCAGCCGCAGGCCGGCGTGGGTGGCCTCGGTGCCGTAGCGGCGTACGAGGGCGCGGACGGCCGGCAGGGCGGGGCCGGGCCGGGACAGTTCGTCCGTGATCCGCGCCATGCCCGCCCGCTCGTAGCGCGCCAGCGCCTTCAGGTACAGCTCGTGCTTGTTGCCGAAGGTGGCGTACAGGCTGGCCCGGCCGATCCCCAGGTGCTCGACCAGGTCGGCCATCGACGTCGCCTCGTAGCCGCGCCGCCAGAACAGCTCCAGGGCCGCCTGCAACGCCGCGTCGGGGTCGAACTCCTTGGTCCTGGCCATGACCGGAACCCTAGAGGAAACGAGAACGATCGGTCAAGAATGCAAGTTCTAAGGCCGCTACCGCGCCCGCACCTCGTACGTCCGCACCTCGTACGTCCGCACCCGCACCGTCTCGTCGTCCAGGCACTGGCCCGAGGACAGGTCGAAGCGCTGCTTGAGCAGCGGGGAGGCGACGAACGGGCGGCCCCGGTCGGTGCCGGTCAGGCCGCGGGAGAGGACCGCCGCGCCGGTGAACGGATCGCGGTTGTCGACGGCGTAGAGGCGGCCGGACCGGTCCTGGAACAGGGCCGCCTGCCGGCCGTCCGGCAGCAGCGCGGCGACCCCGCGGCCGGGCAGCAGCGCGCTCAGGTCGCACAGCGCGAACCAGCCGCCGTCGAGGAGGAGTTGGACCTTCAGGCCGGTGGTCTCGGGGGCGAGGGTCATCGCGGCGTGCTTCCTTCCAGTACGTCGGCCGGGGCGCCGCCGTCCGCCGCCCCGGCGGAGCCGGAGGCGCGGCGGGGCGGCAGGCCGAGGGTCAGCAGCGGCAGATCGGGCTTGATCTGGTCGCGCTCGGGGACGAAGGCGACGACCGGGTCGGGGGTGTCCGGGGCGTTGACGAAGGAGACGAACCGGGCGAGCTTCTCCGGGTCGTCGATCGTCTCGGCCCACTCGTCGCGGTAGTGGGAGACGTGCGCGGCCATCAGCGACTCCAGTTCGGCGCAGATGCCGAGCGCGTCGTGGACCACCACGTCCCGTACGTGGTCCAGGCCGCCGGGCAGCCGCTCCAGCCATACGCTGGTGCGTTCCAGCCGGTCGGCGGTGCGGAGGTAGAACATCAGGAACCGGTCGATCAGCCGGACCAGTTCGGCGTCGGACAGGTCCTGGGCCAGCAGGTCCGCGTGGCGCGGGGTGGCGCCGCCGTTGCCGCCGACGTACAGGTTCCAGCCGTGGGCGGTGGCGATCACGCCGAAGTCCTTCGACCGGGCCTCCGCGCACTCGCGGGCGCAGCCCGACACCGCCGACTTCAGCTTGTGCGGGGAGCGCAGCCCCCGGTAGCGCAGCTCCAGGTCGATCGCCATGCGCACCGAGTCCTGGACGCCGTAGCGGCACCAGGTCCGTCCCACACAGGACTTCACGGTGCGCAGCGACTTGCCGTACGCATGACCCGACTCGAACCCGGCGTCCACCAACCGCGCCCAGATGGACGGCAGCTGCTCGACGCGGGCGCCGAACATGTCGATCCGCTGACCGCCGGTGATCTTCGTGTAGAGGCCGAAGTCCCGGGCGACCTCACCGATCACGATCAGTTTCTCGGGCGCGATCTCGCCGCCGGGGACGCGCGGCACCACCGAGTAGGAGCCGTTCTTCTGGAGGTTGGCCAGGAAGTGGTCGTTGGTGTCCTGCAACGCGGCCTGCTCACCGGCCAGTACGTAACCGTCGGCGCCGATCGACGGGGCGAGCGAGGCGATGACCGAGGCCACGGCCGGCTTGCAGATCTCGCAGCCGTCGCCGCCGCGCGCCTCCTGGCGGCCGTAGCCGTCCAGCAGTTGGCGGTAGGAGGCGATGCGCAGGGCGAGGACGATCTCGTACAGCTCCTCGCGGGTGTGCGCGAAGCAGCCGCACAGCCCTTGGTCCCTCTCGACGCCGGCCGCCGCCAGTCCGGCGTCCACCAGCTGGGTGACCACCTTGACGCAACCGCCGCAGCCGGTACCGGCCTTGGTGCACTTCTTCACCTCGGGCACGGTGCGGCAGCCGTGGTCGGCGACCGCGCCGCAGATCGCGGCCTTGGTGACGTTGTGGCAGGAGCAGACCACCGCCTCCTCGGGCAGGGCCGCGGGGCCGAGGCCGGCCGGGGCGCCGGCGCCCGCGGGCAGCACCAGCGACTCGGGGGCGACGGGCGGCACCGTCCCGGTGAACGCGCGCAGCGTGCCGTACGCCTCCGCGTCGCCGACCAGGATGCCGCCCCGCAGCGTGCCGTCCCGCCCGATGACCAGCTTCTTGTACAGGCCCGCGCGGGAGTCGGAGTAGACCACGTCCAGGCAGTCGCCGCCGGCGCCGTGCGCGTCGCCGAAGGAGGCCACGGCCACGCCGAGCAGCTTCAGTTTGGTGGACAGGTCGGCGCCGGTGAACGTCAGCGCGGAGGACTCGCCGTCGGCGAGGGCGGCGGCCGCCGTCTCGGCCTGCTCGTAGCCGGGCGCGACCAGGCCGTACACCCGGCCGTCCACCGCCTGGGCGCACTCGCCGATCGCGAACACGCGCGGGTCGGCGACCGTGCGGCAGCGCGCGTCCACCACGATGCCGCCGCGCTCGCCGACGGTGAGCCCGCAGGCGCGGGCCAGCTGGTCGCGCGGGCGGACCCCGGCGGAGAACACCACCATGTCGGCGGCGAGTTCGGAGCCGTCGGACAGGACCATGCCGGTCACCGCGCCGTCCGGGCCGACCGTGATCTCCCGGGTGCCGGCGCCGGTGCGCACGCTCAGGCCCAGCTCCTCGACGGTGCGCAGCAGCGCCGCGCCGCCGCCGTCGTCGACCTGCGCGGGCATCAGGCGCGGCGCGAACTCCACGATGTGGGTGGCCAGTCCGAGCCCTTTGAGCGCGCCGGCCGCCTCCAGTCCGAGCAGCCCGCCGCCGACCACCGCGCCGGTCCGCGCCCCCGCCTTCGCGTACGCCTCGATGGCGAGCAGGTCCTCGACGGTGCGGTAGACGAAGCAGCCCTCGGCGTCCTTGCCGGGCACCGGCGGCACGAAGGGGGCGGAGCCGGTGGCCAGGACCAGTACGTCGTAGCCGACGGTCAGGCCCGAGCGGGCGGTGACGATACGGGCCGTACGGTCCACGGCCGCCGCCGGATCGCCGACGTGCAGCTCGATGCCGTGGCCGTCGATGAACTCCGCGTCGGTGAGCGAGAGTTCGTCGGGTGTGCGGCCGGAGAAGTACGAGCTGAGCCGGACCCGGTCGTAGGCGGGGCGCGGCTCCTCGCACAGCACGACCACGCGGTGCGTGCCGGTCAGGCCGCGCTCGGCCAGCGCCTCCAGGAAGCGCTGGCCGACCATGCCGTGGCCGACGAGCACGAGCGTGGGGCGGGACCGGGCGCCAAGGGCCGTCGTGGACATCGGGAGCCTCCGTCGGGATGAGCGGGTGACGCGTGCCCCGAGCCTGCGGCGCGGACGTTACCCCTCGGCATCCCGCCTGTTTCCCCGGCGGAACGCTGCCCTCAGTGCCGTCCCGGGGTGGGTGTGAGGGGCTGGCCGGGGAGGACGCGGGGCGGCCGGGGGAGGGCGGCCGAGGGAAGGCGCGGGGCGGCCGGGGGTGGGGTCAACCGAACCTCCGGGCTCCGTGGAGGCACCCTCGCGGCCGGGCGGCGCGGGCGGAAGGCTGACAGGCGTCGGCTTCCACCGGCACCCGCCCGGGCCCGCGGCCCGGCCCGCACTCCGGCTTCAGGGGGAATCACCATGACCACCGCACCCGCACCCGCCTCCACATCCGCACCCGCACCTGAATCCACGTCCACGCCCGCGTCCACATCCCCCGTCCGGGACTCCGCCGCCGTCCGCGTACGGCGCGTGCTGCGCGAGCCGTTCACGGCGGCCGCCTGGCGCAGGGTCGCCTACGCGGTGCTCGCCCTGCCGACCGGCGTCCTGTGCGTGCCGTTCGCGCTGGTCAGCCGCCGGGCCGGGCGGCTGCAACGCGGGCTCCTGCGCCGCTTCCTGGGCGTCGAGCTGCCCGGAAACCGGCGCGGCCTGCTGCACGCGCTGCTCGCCACCCCCGTGAACCTCCTGGTCGTGGCCGTCACCCTGTACGGCTGGTCGGTCGTCCCGATGAACCTCGGCTGGCCGCTGCGCGTCGGCTCCGACTACGCCGACTCCTGGGGCGGCCCCACCTTCGCGGGCGCCTGGGCCTTCCACGCGGCCGTCGGCGGCGGCGGCTTCGCGCTGCTCATGCCGTGGCTGGGCCGCGCGATGGCCGCGCTGCAAGTCCGCATCGCCCGCGCGCTGCTGTCCTGACGGCCGTCCACCGCCGTCATGACGGACCACTCGTCCCGCCGACGTGATCTCCTAGGTTGGCTCCATGCAGCGCCTCCGCTCCCTGTTCACGGCCACCTTCGGTCCGCGCGCTCTGGCCGCCCTGCTCTACGCGGTGCTCGCCTTCCCGCTCGGCGTCGTGAGTTGCTGGCTCACCCTGGCCGGCCTGGCGTTCGGCGCCCTGCTCTCGGTGACCGCGCTGGGACCGTGGCTGCTGGCCGGTCTGCTGCGCGGGGAACTGGCCCTCGGCGCCCTGCACCGCGCGCTGGCCCGCGGGCTGCTGGGACTCCGCATCGAGGCCCCGGCGCCCACCCCGGCGCCCACCCCGGCGCCCACCCCGGCGCCCGTCCCGGGGACCGGCCCGCGCGCCTGGCGCGCCCTGCCGGCCCGGCGCGCGGGCTGGAAGGCGGCCGGGTGCATGGCGCTGTCCCCGCTCACCGCGGTCCTCCCCTACGCCGCCGCGGCCGTCGGATACGTGTACGGCGCGCTGTTCACCCTCCATCCGCTCCTCGCGCGCGTGAACTACCGGACCGTCCACCACCCCGACGGCTCGGTCACCCACGTCTCCCTGGAGATTCTCGGCCACCAGCTCGACACCTGGCCGCGCTCGCTGATCCCCGTCACCGCCGGAGTGCTGCTCCTGGCCGCCGCCCCGCACCTGCTGCGCCACGCCCTCGCCCCGCACCGGGCGCTGCTCACCGCGCTGCTCGGACCGGACGCGGCGGACCGCCGCATCCGCACCCTGGAGGAGACCCGCGCCCAGGCCGTGGACGACGCCGCCGCCACCCTGCGCCGCATCGAACGCGACCTGCACGACGGCACGCAGGCCCGCCTGGTCGGCCTGGGCATGCACCTCACCGTGATCCGCGAACTGGTGACCGCGGGCGCCGACCCCGCCCGTGTCCTGGCCGCCGTCGACACCGCCCGCGAGGGCGCCACCCGGGCCGTCGCCGACCTGCGCCACCTGGTCAAGGGCATCCACCCGCCGGTCCTGGACGACGGCCTCGACGCGGCCCTGGCCACCCTGGCCGCCGACAGCGCCCTGCCCGTCACGCTCACCGCCGGCGTCGAGACCCGCCCCAGTCCGGCCCTGGAATCCATCGCCTACTTCTGCGCCGCCGAACTCCTCGCCAACGCCGCCAAGCACAGCGGCGCGCGGGCCGCCCGGATCGACGTCACGGCCACCGGCGGCCGGCTCCGGCTGCGCGTCGCCGACGACGGGCGGGGCGGCGCGGCCGTCGGGACCGGCTCCGGACTCACCGGCCTGCTGGCCCGCGTCCGCACCGTGGACGGCACACTGACCTGCGACAGCCCGCCCGGAGGCCCTACGGTGGTCACCGTCGACCTGCCGTTGCGGCGGGCGGGGTGAGGGGAGTGGGATGCGCGTCGTCGTCGCCGAGGATTCCGCGCTGCTGCGCGAGGGCCTGGTCCAGCTGCTGGAGCTGCGCGGGGTGGAGACCGTGGCGGCCGTGGCCGACGCGCAGACGCTGCTCGCCGCCGTCGCCGAGCACGCGCCCGACGTCGCGGTGATCGACATCCGGCTGCCGCCCACCCAGACCGACGAGGGCGTACGCGCCGCCCTGCGGCTGCGCGCCGAACACCCCGGCACCGGCGTGCTGCTGTTCTCCCAGTACGTGGAGACGACGTACGCGGCCCGACTGCTCGCCGAGCCCGCCGGGTTCGGCTATCTGCTCAAGGAACGGGTCGTGGAGATCGGGGAGTTCGTCGCGGCGCTGGAGCGGGTCGCGTCCGGGGGCACGGCGCTCGACCCCGAGGTGGTCGCCCAGCTGTTCGGCGCGAGCCGCCGCGCCACGGCCCTGGACACCCTCACGCCGCGCGAGCGCGAGGTGCTCGCGCTGATGGCCGAGGGCCGGACCAACCAGTCCATCGCCACCGCGTTCACCGTCTCCGAACGCGCGGTGGAGAAGCACATCGGCAACATCTTCGCCAAGCTCGGCCTGCCGCCGTCCCCGACGGGACACCGGCGGGTGCTGGCGGTGCTGCGGTACCTGGAGAGCGTCCGGGCGGCCTGAACCGCGGCGTCGGCGGTGCGCCCGCCCCCGGAAGCCCAGGAACCCCGCCGCCGGCGGAGCGCCCACCCGGAAGCTCAGAAGTCCCTCAGCTCCATGGACCGCACACGTGTTCGCTCCCTAGGCTCGTGATCATGCCCGACATATCGCTGACCGTCGTCGCCCTGCTCTGCCTCGCCGCGCTCGCGGCCGGCTGGATCGACGCCGTGGTCGGCGGGGGCGGGCTCCTGCTGCTGCCGGTGCTGCTGCTCGGGCTGCCCGGCTCCACCCCGGCCGCGTCCGCGCTGGGCACCAACAAGGCGGTCGCCATCGTCGGCACGACCGGCGCGGCGGTGACGTACGCCCGCCGGGCCCCGGTGGACGTCCGCACCGCCGTGCGCATCGGCCTGGCGGCGCTCGCCGGGTCCTGTGCCGGGGCGTTCTTCGCGGCCGGGATGAGCACCGACGTGCTCAAGCCGGTGATCATGGTGGTGCTGCTGGCGGTCGGCGCGTTCGTGATCCTGCGGCCCGCCTTCGGCACCGCCCCGGCGCCGGGCCCGGCCTCCCGCCGGCGGATCCTCGCGGCGATCGGCCTCGCGGGCCTCGGCATCGGCTTCTACGACGGCTTCATCGGCCCCGGCACCGGCACCTTCCTGGTCCTGGCGCTGACCGCCGTGCTCCACCTGGACCTGGTGACCGCCTCCGCCACCGCCAAGATCGTCAACTGCTGCACCAACGCGGGCGCGCTGGCCACCTTCGCCTGGCAGGGCGTGATCCTGTGGCAACTGGCCGCCGTCATGGCCGTGTTCAACCTGGCCGGCGGCATGCTGGGCGCGCACACCGCGCTGAAGAAGGGCAGCGGCTTCGTCCGCGTCGTCCTGCTGACGGTGGTCTTCGCCCTGGTCGCGAACCTCGCCTACCAGCAGTGGGTGGCGTAGACGCGCCTCAGCGGCTGCCCGTCAGGTGGGCGAAGACCACCACGTTGCCCTGGTAGCCGGTCGCCCTGGAGTAGCCGCCGCCGCAGGTGATCACCCGTAGCTCGGGGCGCGCGGCCGCGCCGTAGACCTTGTCGTCGGGGAAGTCCTTGGCCTGGTACACCTCGATCGCGTCCACCGTGAACACGGCCACGCCGCCGTCGCGCCGGTCCACCTCGATGCGGCTGCCCTTCTTCAGGGCGCCGAGGTCGTAGAAGACGGCCGGGCCCTGGGTGTTGTCGACGTGACCGGCGACGATTGCGGTGCCCCGCTCGCCCGGCGTGGTGCCGGACTCGTACCAGCCGGCGAGGTTCTTGTCGCCGGCGGGCGGCACGTCCAGGCTGCCGGCGGGGGTCAGGGCGAGGCCCATGAGGGGGGCGTTCACCCGGATCGAGGGGATGCGGATGCGGGTGGGCGGGGACGGCGGCAGCGCGGGGGCGGTGAGCCGCTCCTCGCCGGGGTCGGGGGTGCCCTCGGCCGCTGCGGGCTGCGGCGGGGCGTGCGTCGTGCCGGCGCTGTGCAGGAGCCACGCGCCCGAGCAGAGGGCGACGACGGTGACGGAGGCTATGGCGGTGTTGCCGATCCTGCGCATGCGAACCCCTCTTCCGGCTTCCGGACAGGCCCTGTGGTGCCCTGCCCCCTCCGGGCGACGAGGGGCGTCGTCGCCCGGAGGGGGTGGGACGTGCGGTACCGGCGGACGGACGGCGGAGGGTGTCCGTCAGATCCCGTCGCCTCTCGCCCGGCGATGCAGGAGCCAGGTACCGCCCGCGCCGGCGACGGCGAGCGCCGTCACTCCGGCCGCGGTCTGCACGGGGTCGCGGCCGAGCGCGCCGCCGACCCCCGTCTTCACACTTCCCCGGGGCCGCACCTGCGCCGACTCCGGCTGGACGGTCAGCGCGACCACCAGGTCGCCGCGGACCTCGCGGCCGCCCTCGGCGCACTCCGCGACGATCTCGTACGTCCCCGGCTGCGCGCTCTCCGGCACCCGGAACCCGCCGCTCGCGTCGCCGTCGCGGGCGCCGGGCGCGAGCGGGAAGGAACCGGCGCCGACCGCGCTCGCGTCGCCCGCGGCGGCCGCCGTGCCGCCGCACGCCCTGGTGTTCACGGTCACCTGACCGCCCGGCTCCACCGAGTACGGCAGCACCTCCAGACCACTGGCGGCCGACCCGGAACGCGGCGCGGCGACGAGCGCGGCGCCGGGCGCGTGTGCGGGGGCGGAAGCGATGTCCGCGCCGTAGGCGGGCGCGGCGAGCCCGCTCACGGCGGCGACGGCGAGCGTGGCCCCGGTCACGGCCCCGGTCACGGCCCCGGCCGTGGGGCGGACGGTACGTCGCATCGGTGCTCCCTAGAGCTCAGCGGACGGGACACGACCCACGGCACCCGCATGTGCCGCCGTCGCCGCGCCCTGCCCTTCCGAGGTAAGTGGCACCCGGGCCCGCGCGCTTCCTGAGGGAACGTCAGAAATACGGTGAACGGGTGCCGGCGTGCCGGGCGCGGGGCGCGGGGCGGCGGACGTTTGGGCAGGTCAGCGCGGTGTTCCTGACGCGGTGTCGGAAACCGCCCGAAGGGCGCGGCGCGCGGGTGTGAACGGGTGATCCGATGCGCGGGGCGGCGCCCGCCGGGTGGGCCGGGACGGGCCTCCGGGGCCTGTGGCAGTGCTGTGACGTGGAGCACACGGTTCCGCCGGTGGGCGTTTCCTAGCCTTTCGTCCAGACGGGCCAGTTCCGCCCCTTCCGGCCGCTCGCCGAGGGCTCAGGTGCGCGCGTCGTCCACTCCGCGGTCTCGCCAACTCCCGTAAAGGTACTCCTGCGTTGATATCGAACTCTTCGCCCACCGTCCGTTCCTCCCGCCGCCGCCGGGTGCTGCGCGCGGCCGTCGGCTCCGCCGCGGTCACCGGTGCGGTGCTCGCCTCCGCCGTGACCGCCCTCGCCGACAGCACCCCCGAGCCGGCCGCCTCCGCCGCGGTCACCGCCTCCGCCGCGCCGACCGCGTCCGCCTCCACCACGGCGCCCGCCACCGCCGCCCCGACGGAGACGGCCACCGGCCCCGCGACGGCCACCGCCTCCGCCACCCCCTCCCCGAGCCGGTCCACCCCGTCGAACGACCGCGGCGGGGCCGGGCAGGGTCCGGTGACGCCCGTGAGGTGCGTGGTGACGGTCAAGCAGAACATCGGCGCGGGCACCATGGCCCTGATGACCATCAGCCCCTCCGGGCCGTCCGTCCTCTTCCAGGGCTCGGGCGAGGACAAGCTGATCCCGGGCCTGTCGCTGAGCCGTACGCACCCGAAGCTCCCCGCGAGCGCGGGCATCGTCGCGGAGATCCTGGACCCGAACAGCGCCAGCCCGCGTCTGCTGACCAAGACGCAGGGCGGCGGGCAGCCGGCGGCGGTCGCCGCGTTCCCCAAGCTGCCCAAGGGGTGCAGCTTCACGTACCGGACCAGCGGCTCGGGCTCCGGCCAGACCACTGTCGTCCCCAAGGGCGGCGTGGCGGCCGGTTACGAGGCCCCCGCCGGCCACGGCGACACGCTCCTGGCCGTCGGCGGAGCCACCGCGGCCCTCGGCGCCGCGGGCGTCGCCTTCGTGGCGCTGCGCCGCAAGGCGGCCGCCACCCCCACCCGCTGAACCCCCCCCGCTGAACCACCCGCCGAACCACCCGCCGGAGCCCACCGGCCGCCCCCGCACACGACTCGCCCCCGTCCCGGTCCCGGTCCGGCCCGCGCACCCAGCGGGCCGGACCAGGGTCGTCAGGAGAACCGGACCATGCGCCCGCCCCACGCCCACCGACTGGCCGCGACCCTGCTCGCCCTTCCGCTCGCCGTCGCGCTCAGCGGCTGTAGGACGGACACACCGCCGGCCGCACCGCCCCCGCACATCGCCACCGCCGCACCCACCGCCTCCGCGCCGGAGGCGACCCCGGCCCCGATGCCCGCCTCCCCGCCCGTCCACGTCACCATCCCCGCCGCCGGAGTCGACACCGGCCCCCTGCTGAGACTGGGCCTCAACGCCGACGGCACGATCGAGGTGCCCTCCGTCGCCCAGGCCGACCGCATCGGCTGGTACGGCAACGGCGTCACCCCCGGCGAGACGGGCCCCGCCGTGCTCGTCGGCCACTACGACACGGTGAACGGCCCGGCGGTCATGCGGAACGTCGCCAGGATCAAGCCCGGCGCGCGCGTCGACGTCACCCGCGAGGACGGCACCCACGCCGTCTTCACCGTCACCGCGCTGGAACAGGTCGACAAGCACGCCTTCCCCACCCGGAAGGTCTACGGCAGCACCAGCACCCCGCAACTGCGCCTGATCACCTGCGGCGGCGCCATCACCGCCGGCCACCGCCCGGACAACATCATCGTCTACGCCACCCTGACGAACCCAGCACACTGACCCGGCGGCGCCGACCGCGCGGTGCCGTGTGGTGACCGAGCCGGCTCAGGCGACCGTGTACTCCGCGTCGCCGAAGTCCGCGACAACACGGAGCCGGCCGCCCAGTGCCTCCACGTATGCCCGAAGCGTCGAGACCTCCGCACGGTCCAGCTCACCATGCTCGATCGCGGAGACACGCGGTGCTGAGACCCCCATGGACGCGGCGACCTGGCGCTGCGTGAGCGCCTGCTCACGTCGAACCTCCGCGAGCTTGTGGGCGCGCACCTCGGCGGTCAGCCTGTCCATGGCCGCCTGCTTCTCCTGAGCCGAACGCACCGGCAGGCCGGCGGCTTCGCGCCGCTCGCGCGCCCTGCGCTTGGTCTCCTCCCAGCTGACCGTACTCATTCGTACTCCCGCGTCTCGAGGTCGGTCACATGCGCCCGGTAGCGCTGTTCGGCGATCGGAATGGCGGTGTCGTACCAGCGCTGCCAGTTCCCTGCTTTGTCGCCTGCCACCAGAAGTACCGCCCGGCGCACCGGGTCGAATGCGAAAAGGATCCGGATCTCACTGTTCCCCGACGAGCCCGGTCGCAACTCCTTCAGATGATGGTGGTCGGCGCCCTTGATCCGGTCGACCAACGGGCGACCGAGGGTCGGGCCCGTGGTCGCCAGCATGTCGATGGCGTCCTCCACCTGCTCGGCACTGTCCCAGTCCTGCTCGGCCAGCGCCTCGAACCAAGCTGCGACCTCCGCGACGAGGACCACTTCCCATTGAGCCACGAGGCTCAGGTTAACGCAAGCGTTAACCTCGACGCCGCACGACCGAAGCCGCCCCCGCCCTCACCGCGCCCCCGCAGCCCTCACCGCACCCCCGCCAGCGCCCGTTGCACCCCGTGTTCGCGGGGGCCCAGGAAGGTGGGGTCGGGGTGGAACAGGGCGTCCAGGGCCGCTTTGCCGGCCGCGAAGACCTCGCGGGTTCCGCCGTAGTACCAGGTGGCGTCGTGCACCGCGTCCACGCCGACGCCGTAGGAGTCGACGCCGGCCGCGTCGCACAGGGCCACCGCCCGCCGGATGTGGAAGCCCTGGCTGACCAGGACCGCCCGGTCCACCCCGAAGACCTTCTTCGCGCGCACGCACGAGTCCCAGGTGTCGAAGCCGGCGTAGTCGCCGACGATCCGCGTGCCCGGCACGCCGTGCCGGGTCAGGTAGGCGCGCATCGCGTCCGGCTCGTCGTAGTCCTCGCGGCTGTTGTCGCCGGTCACCAGGACCACCTTGATCCGGCCCTCGTGGTACAGCTTCGCCGCCGCGTCCAAGCGGTGCGCCAGGTATGGCGACGGCTCGCCGCCGTGCCACAGGCCCGCGCCGAAGACGATGGCCACGTCGGTGCGCGGCGCGTCGGCCGTGGTGCGCAGGCGGTCCCCGGTGACCAGGTACAGCCAGGTCGCCGGCAGCAGCGCCAGCACGCACACCGCCATCACGGCCTGCACCAGCCGCCGCCGGCCCGCACGGGTGCGCGGCGGACGCGGTCGGAGGCGCGACAGCGGGACGGTCGGTCGGCGCATGGTTCGGCCCCTCTCCTCGGACGGCCAGGACGGCCCTCGACCAGCGAAGACGCACCCCGGAGCAAACCGGTTCGCCCCCAGCACACCCCCCTCGCCCCGCCGCCCTCGCGCCCCCTCGCCCCGCCGCCCTCGCGCCCCCTCGCCCCGCCGCCCTC
>NZ_BAABKC010000087.1:0-126651 GCF_039543625.1 Streptomyces similanensis
GGCGCGCGCGGGCGGGACCGCGCGCGGTTCGGCAGGGCGCGAGGCGCGGTGCGCGGGAAAGCTGATCGGGGTCGGATCGGCGCGCGCAGGGTCGGCGCGCGGTAGGGCGCGCGCTCCTGCGAAGGCGCGGCGCGCCCGGATCGGCGCGCGCCCGGGTCGGCGGGGCCCCTTGGGCGCGCGCCTGTATGAACGCGCCGTCGAGCGCGCGCCGATCCGGGCGCGCGCCTGGGCGCGGCGCGGGCGCGCCCGGAAGGCAGGGGGAGCGGCGCGCGCCGGCCGAGCGGGGCGCGCCGAGACGAGGTGAGGTGACGCGCGCGGGAAGGAGACCGCGCTCCGGGAAGCGCACCCGCAGGGGCCGGGCGCGCGTCACATCACTTCCCGGCAGGCGCCCCGTCGAAGTAGGCCGCGAACTTCTGCCGGATCTTGACGTCCGGCATCGGCGCGGTCCGGTACACCTCCGCCAGATCCTTGTGCCCCTCCTCGATGAGCTGCTGGATGAGGGGAGGTCGCTGCGCCTGGAGGTAGTCCCGAAGGCCCGTCAGGGGTGGTTCGCCCTCTTCGGTGATCGGCCCGAGGTGTTCACCGAGAGTCATCATCTTCAGGCGGGCCTGGACGTCGGCCTCGTCCATCAGGACCTGCCTGGCGATGACCTGCTTCCGGCTCGGCTGGGTCTTGTGGGGCGGCTGGGGCGTGGGCGGCGGAGTGGCTGCGGGAACGTCCTGCGGCTCCTCGGCGGCGCTGGTGTCCTCCGGGGACTCGTCCGGCGGCGGCTCCTCGTCCTGCGGGTCCGGCGGCGGGGGCGCGTCGTCGTCGTCCGGCGGCGGCTCCTCGTCGTGGGTCTGGTGCTCGCGGGCCTGCTCCGGCTTGGCCGGGGCCGGGGAGGGCCCGGGCCGGTCCGGCTGCTGCTTGTGCTGGGCGGGGCCCGGCTGCTCGGTGTTCCCCTCCCGCTTCTTCTTGGCGGCGCGGTCGCGGATGTCCTGGAGCGAGCGGGAGATCAACGCGTCGGCGCTCAGCTCTCCGAACCAGCTGACGGTCATGACCGCGCGCAAGGTATCGGTGCCCCACTGTTTGCGGATGTTCGCGAGAGCGGCCTCCGGGTCGGTCTGGTTGAGGGCCTGGGTGACCAGCTTGTACGCCATGTCCCCGGTGAGCCCCGGCCGCTGGTCCGGCTGCGGCTGCCGACGAGCCTGGTTCTGCTGCTGGGAGGGCTGCGGCCGCGGGCCCGGGAGGTTCTCGGTCAGGCACGCCTCAGGCCGGGACTCGATGACCTGGCGAGCGGGGGCGGCGTGCTCGTAGCCGATTCGCCGCAGGAGGTGGTCGAGCCCGGCGAACCGGTAGACACGCCCGGGCTGGACCTCGTACTCCATGGTGCGGACGCCGGTGACGTACGCCTCGCCGACGGCGTGGAACTCCACCACGGCGTCAACGGCAGCGCGGAGGTTCTTCTCCGCCTTGATCCGGCGGGTGGTGTGGCGGGTGGGCTTGTCGTTCTCGTAGGCGGTGACGATCTCCTGGCGGGCGATGATCACCGTGGGACCGGCGTGGCGGCGCAGCAGCCACAGGAACTCGCCCCACTGGTCCTTGGCCCAGTTCCACAGGTCGCGGTCCGTGTCGAGGTACGGGTCGTCGAGCCGGGCTCGCCGGCGGCCGTTGGCTTGGGCCCGGCGGTCGGCGCGGGCGCGGCTGATGCGGTTCACCGCGTCGCTGAGGAGATCCCACAGGGCCGTGACGTCGTCGACGACGATCATGTTGCGCTTGCCGTCGCGGGCGGGCTGCGCGAGCATCCAGCGCACCGCGTCACAGATGTCCGTGAACGTTCCGTCGTGGGGGACGATCTCGTACCGGGCGCCGGGGATGCGGCCGTAGTAGTCGGCGGTGCCGGACGTGCCCCCGATCTGAAGCCAGTAGGTCATGCCGATCAGGTCGGAGCCGGAGGCAACTGCCGCCTCGTGCCGCTTCCCCGTGTGCTCAAGGCCGGTGAGCAGGACGATGGGCGGGTTCGGGCGGTTGGTGGGCTTCCTGGATCTGCGCTCGCGCAGGGGCGCGGTGATGCCGGGCATCTGGGTGTTCCTCACTTCGTGGCTCCCCGGGTTGCTCTCCCGGAGAATGCGACGGCGGAGGCCTTAGCCTCTCGCCGTTCCCTTCGACTTACTATTCTACCCTGCGGGCGGCCGGATCAGTGCCGGTTCAGCAGATCGGTGACCGGGCTTGAGGACTCGGGATCGTGGTCCTCGCGGTGCCGGGAGTACCAGGCGTCCAGCGCCTCGGCTCCGGCGGCCGCGGCCTCCATTCGGTCCTCAGGCAGGGCTGCCCACTCGGCCACGGACTCGTCGTACTCCTCGCGCACCGTGGCCTCGTCGCGGCGGCGCAGGGCCTGCGTGATCTCTTCCCACGATGCGCCGGCCAGGCGTTCGGCGAGGACGACCAGGTCGACGACGTCCGCGGCCATCTTCCGCAGCAGGCGAGCCTGCTGGATACGTTCTGCCGGGCTGGCGGGTTCTGCGGTGGCCGCGACCGTCTGCCGGGCGAGGTCGGACAGGTCGCGGGCGGCGCGGGCGGCGGTGATCCGGGCCAGGATCTCCGGTGTCATGAAGGGGTCCGATCATGCAGGCGGCGGGCACCCCGGGGGCGCCCGCCGCTTCGGTAGTACAGGTAGAAGCAGGATGCCTTACGGGGTGCCTGCCGTCACCGGGTGGCCGAACGCGGCGAACACGTCGGCAGGGGTGGCCCTCGGCGGCAGGTCGACGCCGCGCTCGGCCGCGTACGTCTTGATGAGCCGCTGGCGCACCTTGCGCCCGTTGCCCTCGCTCTGCCCGAGGACGGCGGCGATCTCCTTGCCGGTCAGCGGGCCGTCCGGCTCGAACACCTCGCGGTACCCGTTGTCGAGCACGTCCTTGATGATCACGTACAGCTCATCCTCGGTGCTCCACGGCGGGATGGTCCGCTGCCCTTGTGGCTGCGGCTGCGGCTGCGGCTGCGGGGGCACGGTGGCCGTGACGTGCGGCCTGTGCACGCGCACCACCGCAGGAGAGGCGGCCGCGGGCGGCGTGGGCGGCGGCGGGAGCGAAGCCGGCGCCGCGACGACAGCGCCGATGGCAGGCGGAGCCTCGGCAGGCTCGACGGGCGGGGTGAAGATGCCCAGGTCGATCTCCGCCGCGCGGAGTCCGTCCGCGGCGGTCTCCGCGAGGGGGACGCCGGCGCTGACGAGTCGGAGCGGCAGCAGCGACTCCACCGGGGCCTTGCGGCGCCACGCCCGGCCGAACTTGCTGCGCAGCTTCGCCTGGTAGACCAGCCGCTCCTGCTCCAGCTTGAGGACCTGGTCGTACGACGCCAGATCCCACAGGTTCATGCGGCGCCACAGTAGGAAGGTGGGCAGCGGGGAGAGCAGCCAGCGCTTCCACCGGACCTTCTCCAGGCGGCGGCGCCGGCCGGTCGCGGCGCCGATCCGTACGGCGTATACGTGGGCGGCGATCTCGGAGACGCCGACCCACAGCAGCGACATCGCGCCGTGCGCCACCTTCGCCCACAGGGAGTGCCCGGCCGCGACGTTCAGCGCGCAGGTGATCAGGCTCAGTGCCCAGGGGACGAACCGCACCCAGGCGAGCGCCATGTCCAGCCGGATCAGGAAGAGGTTCGCCGCGGTGAAGACGGGGATGGCGGAGTCGATGGCGACGGGCAGCACCCAGGGCTTGGCGAAGTCCCAGGCGGCGGCGGCGTCCGACACGCCGTCGAAGGAGGCGTAGAAGCCGATCGCGCCGACAGTGATGCCGCCGAGAACGGTCAGGGCCGCCCCGAAGCGCTCCCAACGCGTGAGGGGCGGCACGCCGGAGGCGCCGAGTGGGTCCGGGCCGGGGAGCGGGCCCGGCGGGTGATGGCCCCGGCGGGCGTGGGAGAACGGCAGCAGCTTCAAGACCTTCCCTCTCGTTCGTGTCGCCCGGTCGGCTTATGCTCATGGCCTTCCGGGTCGATCAAACGATATAGCGTCTTCCGGCTGCCGCGCCGGAACCGTGCCTGCTCCCCCCCTCAGCGGCAGGCCGTACAGGGGTGCTTCACCAGTCGAGGGGTGTCGCCGGCTTCCGCCGGTCCGGGCCCAGGATCTTCGCGACGTGGGCGGAGGATTCGAGCCGGGACAGCAGCCGCTCCCCCAGGATGTCGACCACACCCAGCCCCGGATGGTCCTGCGTCCGGCGGCTGCGCAGGTTCGTGGTGTACGCCGTGGGCCGCCCGGCCGAGATCCGCGCGTCGATGAGGTCGACGGTCTCCCGCCGCGCGAACTCGGTGGCGGTCATGTCCATCTCGCCGCACAGCTCATCGAGGATGAGCAAGTCGCAGGTGACGAACATCTTGCGGACCTCCCAGGCCCTCAAGTTGCGCGGCGCGGAGTCCGGACGACGCCACGTCAGGTACGTCGAGTGCTTCACGACCAGGGTGTCGATCCCCCGCAGCACGGCCTCATTGCCCACCGCGAAGGCCGCGGCGGTCTTCCCGGTGCCGATGTTCCCCGGGATGATCATGTTGAGGGTCTCCGGCCGGGCGCCCGACCGCTTCGCCTCCAGCAGCGAGTCGACCCAGTTCCGCAGCGTGTTCGGCTTCTGGTTCGCGTCCAGCTTGAGCGGGCCGGTGAAGAACCGGAATCCCAGGTACTCCTGGTGGGCGGCGTCCTCAACGCTCCGCTCCCAGGCGAGCCGTCGCGCGCGGGCCTTCGGCACAGCTACGTCCTCCCAGAGTTCGACCTCCGACCTGTCGGTGCGCCGGTCGGGCACACCGAGCTTGGACATGTCGGCACCGCCGCGGCGCAGGATCGCGGCCACGTGATCGGTCACGGCGCCCGCTTGGTTCAGGCCGCGCTCAGGGGCAGGGACGATCGGGGCATCCGCAGTGAGAGACATCGACATCACGCTCCTTGCCGGCTGACCACGCCGAACGAAGCGTCGTCCGAGTCGTCACGGGGGCTGTCGGTCGTGGCGCCGTCCGGCGTGCCCCATGTGCCCTGGTCGCTGTACGGCACGCGTCCGGTGGGCCGGGTGGGGGTGATGTGGTTCGTGGCGATGCCGAGGGCCCTTTGCCACTGCTGCGCGCTGGGCAGGTGCTGCCGCGCTTCGCGCAGGGCGTCCGCGCACTGGCGCTGCGTGTAGCCGGCGCTGAGGGCCTTGCGGACCTGGCTGCGCATGGCGATGTACCCGTTGGTCTTGCCGACGTACTTGCCGAGGTGCTTCTCGGCGTCCTCCCACCACCACTTCGCGACGGCTTCGGCGGCCTTGTCCAGGGCGGCCTTCTCCTCGGCCTTCTTCTGGGCTGCGGCCTGCTTCTCTGCGTCGTCGGCGGCCTTCTGCGCGGAGGACCGCCGGGGGCGCCGGGCGGGAGTGGCTGGCGGCTCGTCCTCGGTGGCGGGCTCCTCGTCCGGCGCGGACTCCGGCGCGTCGGCCGGCTCCTCGTCGTCGGGGTCCGGGGGGAAGCCGTCGCTGCCGAGGGTGCCGTCGGGGTACTCGATCATGAACGAGCCGTCGTCCTGCTCGATCACGGGGACGGCGGGGTCCTTCTTGCTGCTGAAGATCTTGTGGTCGGTGACCCACTGCTCCACCGGCGTCGACGACACGGCCGTGCCCATGGCGCACTTCCCGTCACGCAGGCGGCGGCGCTCCAGCCGGTAGTAGCCTTTCGCGGCGAGTTCGCGCAGCGCGGTGCGGACGGCTTCGCGGCCCTCGCGGCCCTCGCCCTTGGTGAGTTGCTCGGAGCGGACCTGCCACCCCTCCTTCTGGTCCAGCAGATACGTGAGCAGGCCCAGCGCGCGGTAGCTGAGGCGGGTGTCCCTGACGGTGGACGAGGCCATGGTCACGAAGCGGCCCCGATTGATCCGGACGCCGCTGGGGTTGGGCAGGCGGGTCATGCGCGGGCCTCGCTGGTGGTGTCGATCAGGCGGAAGTACGTGTGCTTCACGCGCCGGCCGCCCGCGTCCCGCAGGATGCAGCGCTTGCGCTCGGCCATGCCCGCGGTGTGCAACTCGGTGATGGCGCGGCGCACCTGGTGGGAGTTCAGGCCGAGGCCGGCGCAGATGGACGCGACGTCGACCCAGCCGTCACCGCGGCGCAGGGCGAGCTGGAAGAGGACGCGGTGCGCGCGGTCGGAGAGGTGCGCGGTGGTGGTCATGGTGGTGTGGTCCCTGGGGAGAGGGGCCCGGCCGGGGCAGGCCGGGCCCGGGCGTTGGGTGCTAGTCGTCGCTCGCGCCGGGCTGCGCCCTGGGCAGCAGCTCCGGCGTCTCCCGCAGGTACTCGTCGAGCCGGTGATTCCTGTACGCCGCCAGCAGTACGCCCTTGCCGATCGGCTCGCCCTTGAACGTCTTCCACTTGAAGGTGACGGAGCCGGTGGGCTTCCCGCCGGGCACGAACCTGAGGCCGGGGATCTCCTCGCCGGTGCGCGAGTCGAAGATCGTGCCCGTCTCCGGGTTCCTCACCGCGTGCCTGAGCGCGGCCGTCACGAACGCCGGCTTCGCGGTGATGACGATGTCGATCTCGCCCTTCCTGTCCGCGTAGGCGTCGAACGCGGCCTGGTCGTCGACCTCGAAGCGGGCCCGGGTGGTGCTGACCTTGTAGGTGCCCACCTCCTCGCCGTCGATCTCGACGACGTAGTCCTTCTGCTGCCGCTCCCCGTACTGCGCGACGAGGCGGCCCTTCGGGTCGTCCTTGCGCGGGGTGATGACGCTCGCCTGGTGTTCCTCGATGGCCCGGGCGAGGGCGCCGATCAGGGCGGAGACCGACAGCGGATTCTCGCGGGTCTCGCCGGCCGGGGTCTCGTCGGCGACGTCGTTCGACATCTGGATGTTCCTCTCTTTCCCCGCGCACTGGTCCCGGGGATTCGTGGCATCCCGGACCGGGTGTCGCGGAGGCTTGCATAGAGGTACGACAGCCGCCGTTTTTTGTTACACCTAGGTCCAGGCAGCTGGGTTGCTCTCCCAGCCACCGCAATAATACTACGCCCCGGGGAATCTGTGGGAGGGGGCGACGTTAGCGGCCTGCCGTCCTACGTTCCCCGGCGGCTCTGCACTGCTCGGCGACGTCACCGGACGGTGCAGCGCCCCGGCTCCGCCCCATCCGGAAACAGGGGGCGGGACCGGCCCGGCGGCGGGCGAGGACCGGCCATGACGGCATGTCCCGCTTGCGAGGCGGGGCGCCGCGGTATGAGTCCGCGGGCTCGCAGTCCCACCCGCCGCCGGACACCGCCGCATGGGAGAGGACCGCACCAGCCGTGACCAGGACGACCGCCGCCCCGCGCTACGTCACCTACGTGCCGCTCGACACCCTGCCGCCTGCCCTGCGCAACCCGAAGCGGCACGAGCTGGAACTCATCATCGACTCCATCGCCATGCACGGCCTGGTCGAGATCCCCGTCGTCGACGAGCGCACGCAGCGCACCCTCCACGGCCACGGCCGCCGCGAGTCGCTGCTGGAGATGTGCTCGCGCGGCATGCCCCTGCCCAGCGGCCTCATGATCGACGAGGACGGAAGCTGGCTCGTGCCCGTCCTGCGCGGCTGGGCCTCCAAGACCGAGGCCGAGGCGGAGGCCCTCGCCATCAAGCTCAACCGCCTCCCCGGCGAAGGCGGCTGGGACCCGCGCGAGTTCGCCGCCGTCCTCGAGGACCTCGCCACCAACGAGGCGGAGCTGTTCGACTCGCTGGCGATCCCGCACGACGAGATCGACAAGATGCTCGGCCAGGTCGACCCCGAGACCCTGCCCGGCGCGTTCCGTGAGGATGAGCCGGCCACCCTCCACCTCCCCGACGACGGTGAGCGCGACGGCGCCCTCAGCCCCGACGACGAGGGCCGCGCCCCGCACACGACCTGCCCCGCCTGCGGGCACCTGTTCACCACCGGCCGCTGACCCACGACCGTTTGAGGCCCGCCCATGTCCCCCCGCCGCAAGGAGCGCCGCCCCCAGAGCCGCGCCGGCCGCCCGCGCCTGCTCTCCGAGGAGATCGAGGCGCGCCTTGTCGCGGCCTCCCGCACCGGCGTGGCCGTCGAGCTGGCCGCGGAACTGGCCGGGGTGTCCCGCTCCAGCTTCCTGGCGTGGATGGCGCGCGGCCGCGCCGAGGCCGAGGCCCGGGAGGCAGGCGAGGACCCGGACCCCGAACTGGACGAGTACGCGGCCCTGTACGAGAAGGTGCGCACCGCGCGGGCCACGGCGGCCGCGCGCGCCATGGCGAACATCCGCCGGGTCGCCGACGGCGGGATCGTCACCAAGGTCACCACCCGCCGCTTCCGGGACTCCGTGACCGGCGACATCGTCGAGGAGACCGTGGAGGACCGCACTCCCCCGGACTGGCGCGCGGACGCCTGGTACTTGGAGCGGCAGCACCGCGACCACTACGGCAAGGACGCTCTGGTGGCGGTCGAGATCACCGGCCTGGGCGACATCCCGGCTGGCGCCGACGACCAGCCCGTGGACCTGTCCGCGATCGCCGACCGCCTGGACCGCACTCTGTTCGCGGTCGAGTACCCGCCCGAACTGGAGTCCGGCGACGTCGTCGACGCCGAAGTCATCGACTGACCGCTACTGTGTGAGGCACAGTGTCGCGCGTGCCGGCACGGTGCTCTTGAGCGCCCAAGGAGCGTTGTACTGCACCAGTACGCAGAAGGCCCCGGCCCCCGCGCCGGGGCCGTTCTCTTCTCGGGCTAGCCCGGGTGGCCCTTGTCTCGCAGGTTGGCCATCGTGGGGTCGGCGTTGATCTTCTGCGCGTTGCGCACGGAGCCGAGCACCACGGCGGGCAGTTCGTCCAGCCAGTCGCTGGGCTCCACCATGTGGTGCTGTCCTGCCGTGAACAGGGTCGCCAGCACGCCCATCGCCACCGTCTGCTGGATCGTCTCGCGCGTCCCACCGTCTTGGGGCGTCATGCCGGCCGCCTCGCGGATGGCGTTCCGGGCGTCCTGGGCGGCATACGGATGTCCGGGGCCGGACAGCTTGAGCATCAAGCCCATCGCCTTGCGGCCGAGTCCGTCACCGATCTGGTTCCAGGTAGCGCGGTCCCGTCCGCCCGCCGAGTAGTACTCGGTCGCGAGGTTGAAGCCGTCCACCAGCTCTTTCATCGTGTCGGCGACCTCGCGTAGGAGGCTCTCCACCTGCTTGTCGGTCAGGTCGGGCAACGGCGGCCGCTCTGGGATCTGCATGGCTGTGACGCTACCGATCTCCGCACCGCCTGCGGGCGGCTTTCCCCGACTCCGCCCCCACGGCGCGACGTTAGCCCCTGGCGTCCTGCACGGTGCTGCCTCCTTGCTCACCAGCACCGGAGGCAGCACACCATGACCGTCAAGGGCATCGACATCTCGTCGTACCAGAACACCACGTTCGACACGAAGGACCTCGCGTTCGTCTTCGTGAAGGCGACCCAGTCCACCAGCTACGTCAACCCCAGGATGGCCGCGCAGGCCAAGCACGCGCGGAACGCCGGCGTCGTCGTCGGCTTCTACCACTTCCTCGTCGCGGGGAACATCCAGGCGCAGGCCGAGTACTTCGTGCAGCGCTGCGCCAGCCAGCCCGGCGACATCCTCGCGTGCGACTGGGAGACCGACCCGTCCACCGGCAAGCACCCCTCGACCGCGGAGAAGGACCAGTTCCTCAAGGCCGTGAAGAAGCTGCGGCCGGACCACCGGGTGATCCTGTACTGCAACACGTCGTCCTGGAAGACGATCGACACCACCTCGTACGCGGGTGATGGCCTGTGGATCGCCGACTACGTCACCGCCGGCAAGCCGCGCATCAAGGCGGCGTGGCTGTTCCACCAGTACACCGACGATCCGGTCGACACGAACGTGGCCAGCTTCGGCAGCGCGACCGACCTGCGGGTGTGGGCGCAGGGCCCGCGCACGGCCAACCGTGTGCCGCTGCCCGCCGACAAGGAGCCGAAGCCGAAGCCGACCCCCCAGCCGAAGCCGAAGCCGACGCCGCCGCCGTTCCCGGGCCGCGGCTACTTCGGCCCCGGCAAGAAGAACGCGTACGTCAAGCAGTGGGGCCAGCAGCTCGTGAAGAAGGGATTCGGCAAGCACTACCGCGTCGGCCCGTCCGAGCAGTGGTCCGACGCGGACCAGCTCAACACGAGGGACCTGCAACTGGCCCACAAGGAGCTGAAGGGCGACGCGGACGGCCTGCCCGGCCCGCTCACCTGGCGGATCGCGTTCTCCTGACCCACCTGACACCCCCGGCCGGCCCGCGCACGCGGGCCGGCCCCGTCCCTGAAAGGCCGCCACGTGGCAGGCGAGACCGTCATCACCGTCATCGGCAACCTGGTCGACGACCCCGAACTCCGCTTCACCCCCTCCGGCGCGGCCGTCGCCAAGTTCCGCGTCGCCTCCACCCCGCGCACCTTCGACCGGCAGACCAACGAATGGCAGGACGGCGAGAGCCTGTTCCTGACCTGCTCGGTGTGGCGGCAGGCGGCGGAGAACGCCGCCGAGTCCCTCGCACGGGGCATGCGTGTCATCGTGCAGGGCCGCCTCAAGCAGCGCTCCTACGAGGACCGTGAGGGCGTCAAGCGCACCGTGTACGAGCTGGACGTCGAGGAGGTCGGCGCGAGCCTGCGCAACGCCACCGCGAAGCTCACCAAGACCGGCGGCGGCGCGCAGCGGCAGGCCGGTGCGGCGCCCGGCCGTTCCGCCGCTGGCGACCCGTGGGCGTCCTCAAGGGCGGACGGGCCGTGGGCGAGCGCCGGCGCGACCGACGAGCCGCCGTTCTGACCCGCTACCGTCTCGGCTCGGCCGGTGGGCACAGCTGGTAGTCCGGGCACCGGGTAGGGGATCCTCCCGGCGTGGTGTGAGCCTGTGCGCTTCCGCACCAGGGGCAGGGAAGTACGGGGTCGCTCTGGCCGCCCTCGTGGTCGCAGTACCCGGCGTCGCCGAACCTGGCGTTGCTGAAGACGACGACAGCCGGGCGGCCGCAGGTACACAGTTCGCCGGGCGCGGCTCTACGTTCGGTGGAAACGCTCACGCGCTGAGTGTGTCAGATCAGATGGCGCCAGGCCCCCGGATCATGCGGTCCGGGGGCCCTCGCACGGGTGGATCAGGCGGCGACGGTCCAGGCCGAATCCAGGATGAGCAGGTCGTCGTCCTGGTCCGCGCTGTCGGACGGCACAGCCGTCCCGTCCGCGGTCCGTACGGGCGTCTCCTCGCCGGGCGGGGCCGGTGTCTGCTCGGCCGGCTCCTCGTCCGGTGCGGGCGTCGCCGGCGGCGCGGGGTTTTCCTGCGCGGGCGGCGCGGGTGTCTCCTCGCCGGGCGGCGCCGGGGTCCCCTGGGCGGGCGGTGGCGTCTCGGGCGGGCTCGGCGCCGGAGAGGCCGGCGGCGTCGGCTGCGCGGGCGGGGACGCTATCGGCGTCTCCGGCTGGCTCGGCGCCGGGGCGGGCGTCGACGGCTCGGACGTCGGCGTCGTGGTCGGCGCCGGGCGCGGCGCGGGGTCCGGGCTGCTCGGCTGCGCCGGGGCCGGACTGCTCGGCGAAGGCGACGCCGGGGGCGCCGGGTCCGGGCGGGGCGCCGTCGTCTTCGTGTCGGCCGGCTCCATGGCCGGCACGACGGCCGGGGCGGTCTGGCCCGGCGGCAAGGACGGGCCGATGCCCGCGGCGAGCGCCACGATGTCGTCCTGCTGTTCGCTCCACGTCGTCGCCGTGTCCAAACCCAGGACGAGCCGGGCCGCCACGATGGCGGGAGCGTCGTTGCTCATCGCCACGGCCGGGCGGGCGATCAGCTGGTGGACCTGCTGACTGTCCAGGCCCAGGGTGCCCAGGGTCAGCGCGGCCAGCCGCGGGGGCAGGGGCGTCGCCGCGCCCATCGCGGTCATCCGCCCGCTCTTGACGCGGTCCGCCTCCACCAGCAGCTTCGCGTAGTCCTCGATCCGCTGGTGGTCGGTGCCCCACAGCGCGTACCGGCCGTGCAGGTGCAGGTCCGGGTAGAGCTGCTGTGTCCCGTCCTGCCGGGCCCAGGTGCGGGCGTACGCGGCGTCGTAGAAGATCCGCAGGCCGATGCGCTCGCTGCCGTAGCTGAACAGGAAGATGGTGCTGTCGGGGCCGGTGGCGGCCTTGGTGGACATCACCACGCCGTCCGAGTCGGTGCACTCCGCGGCGAGGGTGCTCGTCGTCTCGCAGTCGATGTTGCTGGAGCCGGTGAACGTCTCGAACCGGGAGTCGGCGAACGGCGCCTTGGGGCTCACGTCGTCCGTACCGGCATCCGGCGTGCTCGCGCGGGCCTGGCCCACGTTCGCCGTGTCCACGACGTTCGTGTACCGGCCCAGGGCCCAGCTCGCGGCGAGCGCGGGAAGCAGCGCGGTGGCCAGGACGGCCCGGCGCCGCCTGCGCCGGGACATCACCTTGCCGCTCTCCTCGGCCGGCTCCGGCTGCGGCGTTGGGGCGGGCGGGTGCTCCACGCTCGGCGGGGCGGGCTCGGTCAGCCCGAGCAGGTCGTCAAAGTCGCGGAGCTCCGGGCACTGCTCGCGGATCATCCGTTCCGCGGCCTCGTGGGGCAGGCCGGGCATCACGTTGAGCAGGTTGCGCACGGCGCTGCTGAACGTCTGGGGCCGCAGGCACAGCGTCCGCGTGCCCTCGTGGGTGATCAGCAGCGCGTCGGTGAGGTACTTCTCGCTGACGTCGATGGCGATCTTGTGGGCGGGCGGGGTGCTCAACTGCGCAGGTCCTTCGAGCGGTGCGCGAGTATCTCGGCCGCCTGCCGGGTCGCCGCTTCGAGCCGCTCGGGGGTGATCTCCTCGAGGTCGGACACGACGAGCTGGCCGCCGTCGGGCAGCGCGACCTCTTCGCGGTGCAGTTCGACGTCCAGGCCGTCGTCGGCCCCGGCGCCTTCACGGGTCTGGAGCGGGTTCAGGGTCCGCAGGAACATGGCCATCATGGCGTCGTGGGTCTGCTGGATGCGCGCCGGGTCGCGCCGGTAGCCGGGCGCCAGCGCGCCGGCGGCGGCCAGGGCCCGCCGTGTCTCGGGGTCGTGGGGGATCGGTCCGCCCTCAAGAGCACGCTCAAGACGCTCGGATGCCTGATCAGCGCGTCGCAACATGCTGCGCCCTCTCCCTTGTGCTGTTCTCAACCCGGACACCGACGACGTTCCCTCTACCCACTGCGATGGTCAGTAGCTCCTCCACGAGTTCGGCGGAAGAGTCCCCCTGCGGGAGGATCTGCGCCAGCCGGCGCAGCGACCGTGAGGTCAGGGTACGGACCGCGCCCGGGCTCTTGCCCATGATCTCGGCGGTGTCCGCGGGGCTGCATCCGTCGAAGAAGCGCAGCCGCAGGCAGGTGCGCTGATCGGGCTTCAGCTTGTTCAGGTGTTCGGCGAAGGCCTCGGCGAGGTGGCGGCGTTCGGCCTGCTGGTGCACGCTCAGCCCGGGGTGGGGGCGGTGGAGCTGGAGGTTCTCGGCGACCTGGAGGTGGTCGGCGTCCAGGACTTCGGTTGGGCGGCGCTGCGTGGTGCGTATGTAGTCGAGGGCGGTGTTGCGGGTGATGGTGTTGAGCCAGCCCAGCAGGTTCGTCCCCGGCCGGTAGCGCCTCGCGTTTTGAGCCACCTTGAACCAAACTTCCTGGGTCAGGTCCTCGGCGATGTGCGGGTCCCGGATGTACTGGCGGACCCAGTTGTAGACGGTCCCGTTGAGGCGGCCGTACAGGGCGCTCAGCGCCGCGGGGGCGTCGCTGCCGCCCGCGGCCGCGAGGGTGATGAGCTGGTCGATCGTTGCTGGAGTGTCGGTCACGGCGCGGTGTCCCCCCTGTGCCGGCTGGGCGCCCGGGTGCGGGGCGGACGGGCCGGGGCCCCGGGGGCTGGGAGGATCGTCTTCCGCTGTGGCGCCCACGCAGCATATCCGGCCACGGGGGGCTGGTCACCGTACGGTCAACCAGTGCTAGATTCCCCTCGCCTTACTATTGTGTACCGTCTCAGGGCGTCGTCGGGAGAGCGACCCGGCGCGCCTCGCCACGAACAAGGAGCACCCGGTGTTGTTCTCGCCCGCGCCCGTGCCCGCCCCGGGGATCGACGGGGCCCTGATGCGCTTCCCCTATCAGCAGTGGATCGTGATGCCGGCCGCGGCCGCGCACGTGCGCGCGGCCGGCCTGCCGCGGGAGAGCCTGACCACGGTGGTGCGCGCCGGCCGCCGCCGCGGCGTGCTGCGCACCCGCCGGGACCAGGGCGACACGTACGTGATGCGCATCGCCGAGGCCCCCCACCGCTCCCCCGCGGCGCCTCGGCCTCTTCCCTGATCGTTTGGATAACGGGCCAAGGCTCCCCCTCCTCCTTACCAGCCCGCGCCGCAAGGCGCGGAGGTCGCGCGCGCGAAAAGCCTCTGACAAGAGGAAGAGCCCTGGCCCGTTATCCAAACGATCACGTGTAGACGGGGCCGCGGCCGAGGAGCGGGCGGGACCTTTGCCAGAGGCCTCGCCCGCTCCGGCGGGGATCGTCCGGGGGGACATCATCAGACGTGCACCGTCGTGCGCTTGCACCCGGCGCACAGCTCCCCCGGGGCAGGTACCGGCCGGCCGCAGGAGCCGAGTTGCCCCTCGCACTCGTAGTGCGGCTCGATGGCGGGTGCCGGGGATCTCCTCGGCGGCGCGGCGGGGAGATCCTCCTCGCCGTCGTCCCACCCGCGGCGCGGGCCGGGTACGGGTGTGACGAGCAGTTCGCGCAGTCGCCCCGCGATCACGGCGCCGACCGACTTTTCCAACGGGGAGGGCAGCGGCCGGGCCAGCCAGGGCCACAGGTTTTCGACCTGCCAACCGAGGAGGAACAGCTCGTCGACGACCATGCCCTGGTCGGC
This sequence comes from Streptomyces similanensis, assembly GCF_039543625.1. NCBI lineage: Bacteria > Bacillati > Actinomycetota > Actinomycetes > Kitasatosporales > Streptomycetaceae > Streptomyces > Streptomyces similanensis. The sequence goes on from NZ_BAABKC010000087.1 coordinate 14,776, forward strand.
CAGAACCTTGCCAGCAAGCACCATCTCGGGACGCTCCTGCCCGAGAGCCTGCAACAGCCGCACTCCTTCAGTGAGCTGGACTTTCTTCGGGGCGGGCTTGGTGCCGTCCGTCCTTCCCTCCATCGATGGGAACTCTGGGGAACCTACGGAGGGATGGACGGGTGTTTGAGGTTTCGGTGAGGGGTGGCTGAGGTTTAGTGGCTCAACTTGACCCGGGGCCGGGGTCAAGTTGAGGGGGAGGTCGGGCTCATCTTGAGCCGGGGCCGGGCTCATCTTGACCTGAGGGTCGGGCTCATCTTGACCCATCAGCAGGTCAGGGGGGGTGCCTGGGCTATCCACAAGGCTGGGCTCATCTTGAGCCATCAGCTGGTCAGTGCCCTTCCCGGAGCCCTTCGGCGCCTTCTTCTTCTTGGTCGGCAGGGGGACGCTCGCGTTGAACGTCAGCTTCTCGATGACGTTGTCGTCGTAGTCCGTGCGCTTGCGCTTCATCGCGGCCAGAAGCGCGATGTTCACGCGTGTGAGGTTGCTGATGGGGTCGCCTGTGCGGGGGTGGAAGCGTCGCTCGGAGATGATGAGGTTCTTCTCGACCAGCTTCTTCTTGACGCGCTTGACGGTGGCCGGAGAGGTGCCGCAGTCGTCGGCAAGGCGCTGCTGCCCAGGCCAGCAGTAGCCGTGATCGTCTGTTCTGTTGCAGTAGGCGAGAAGGAGCAGTTTCTCCGGGCCTTCCAGCCCCTCGGCGTCAAGCACCATCGCCATGTGCTTGACGGTCACGCTCGGCCCCCGGTCGCTCGGTAGGCCTTCCGCGCGGCCGCGTTGGGCTTCTGGGGGGCGGCATGCTCGACCAGCCCGAGTTCCAGCAGCTTGCGCAGCACGCACGAGACGGTGGAGCGGGAGACGTTCGCCGCCGCGGCGAGTCGGTCGACGTCCGGGAAGGTGAGGCCGTCCGGTCCGGCGGAGTGCGCGAGATGGACCAGGACCAGGCGCTCGACAGCGCGGAGGTTGGCGTGGACGCCAAGGGCTCTGCGGGTGTAGGTGGTGCTCATATGAACTCTCTTCGTGGGGCAGAGAGCAGGAACTGTGCATCGCGAATCGCACAGGCTGGCGTGGAACAAGGGCTTCCGCGCGGAGCTGCCTGTATGCTCGGTGCAAAGCAGTCCCTACCCCCCTTGCTGGGGACCGGGTAGGAAGTTGGGGCGTCGACCGGGCCAGGTTGGCGCCCCTTCTGCATGTGTGCCGCTACCGTCGGTGTCGGCGATCACACCTTACACCGGCGTATGCCGACCGGTAGGATGGTTCGTATGACGACACGGAACAGCACTCGAGAGCGGACCAGCATCACCCTGCCGCCCGATTTGATGCGGCGGGCGAAGCTGGCCGGCGGAGACAATCTCTCGGCCTACGTCGAGATAGCTCTACGAGAGAAGCTGCTCAGCGACGCCATGCGCGAGGTGGCCCGCCTGCACGCCATGGACCCGATGGACGACGTTCTCGACGCCGCCGAAGCCGACACCGAGGCCGCCGCGTGAGCGAAATTCTCAGGGGAAGCGTGTGGCGCGTGCCCACGGTGGGCCGCGAGCGGACGGTCCTGGTCGTTCACCACGATGCCGTGATCAAGCTGCACCCGGGCGGGATCGCCTGCCTGATCATCCAGGAAGTCGAGAACGCCCGGGACACGCTGCTCACGGTGCCGATCAAGCACCCGGTTCGCGGCGTCGTCATGGGCTCCGATATCCATCAGTTCCGGCCCCTGCGGTTCGAGCAGGGGAAGTGCCTGGGGTATCTCGGCCCCGAAGACATAGAGGGCGTGGACCGTGCGCTCCGCGCCGCCCTTGACCTGTAGCCCGCCGTCGTCTGCCCGCCCCCGCGTCGTGCCGGCCGGGGGCGGCGTCATGACCGCACCGCGACCGCGGCCCAGGTGACCCGGCCGCCGTGGTCGCCGGCGTACTGCCCGACGTCGGTGGCCAGTCCGCGCACCAGGTACAGGCCCGGTTCGACCTCCGGCGCGGGCAGCGGGCAGTCCATATCCCCCACCGACACCGTGACGTGAGCGCCGTCGTAGGTGATCGAACCGACCAGATCACCAGCACGGTGTCGGGCCGTGATGTCGACCAGTTCGGTAAGGACGGCCTGGACGTCGGCGCAGACGTTCGCCGCGTCGGCGAGGCCTTCGAGGATCAGGGGCAGGGCGGCCGACGTCACGCCCGCGGCCTGGCCCATCGCCTCGATGGGAGTGCAGTGGGGGCCGATGACGAAGTGCATGGCGCTCACCGGCGAGGTGAGGCTGGCGATGTCCGCGGCCGGTGGACCGGCCGTCAGGTTGTGGGGTGTTGCGTCGGAGATCGTCACGGTGCATTCCGTCCCATGAGCCGCATCATGCGAATGTCAGTTCGAGTACTGGCTTCCCCGCACAGTGGCGGGAACTAAACGTCTGAGGACGGTCATGAGGTAACTCTCTGTAGGTCGAGCGTTGCGGATGGGCAGGTGGGCGCGAAATTGATCACGCCACGTGTCCGGATGGTTCGATTCCGCAGTCCGGATCTTGCTATGTACATGTAGCATCTGTCAACGAACGTTCCGTTGCGAGCAACATTCGTTCGTTTCCTCTGGGCATTATGGGGGGCCGCCCGTAACTTGGGCTGGAAGATCCCCCGATCTGTCACGCCTCCCCTAGGAAGAGACCTGTGAGTGACCCCTGCCCTCCGCTTGCGGAGACGCTGAACAGCATCAGAACCCTGTGCGCGAAGAGTGGAAGGCCTCTGGACGAGGTGCTCGACGTGCCCGCCCTGTCCCGAGCCAGTGGCCTGCCCGAGGAGGACGTCGAAACGCTGCTGGCCGGTGGCACGCCGCCCGACGTCGAGCCTGACGTGAGGGTCCGCCAGCGTGTGCGCTTCCTGTACGAGAGCCACGTCAACTCCGACGGCCAGCCCAAGGAGATCCGGGACCTCGCCGACGTCATCGGCCAGACCACAACGTGGACACGCAAGCTCGTCGCGGGCGAGGCCAAGCCGAATCTGATGGTCGGCCACTTGCTCACCAAGTACTACAACGTCGCCCCGACGTACCTTGCCGACCCACCGGACGAGGCCCTCAACCGCGAACTCCAGCGCCCTCTGCGCGACCTCGAGATCGAAGTCGACCCGTCGCAGGCCCTGAAGAACCTGGGCGTGGTGCACGTAGCCGGCAGGAGCGCCGACTTGACCAACCCTGACCTGACCGCCCTTGCGCGGATGGTCGCGTCCATCGCCGAAGACCTCGCAGAGGTCAAGTTCCGCCTCGGCGGCGAAGGTCAGGAGGGTTCCCGGTGAGCGGGACCGAACCATCCCCACGCGCGATAGCCAAGGCGCAGCGCAAGCTCATGGCCGAACTGGTCAAGGGCGTGACGAAGACCGTCCACGTGCCGGCCGAGCCGACGGTCGTCTTCGGCGCCATCTGCCAGGCGATGAGCCGGCGGCGCAACGACCGCCCCATCAACCTGACGATCCGCGAGTTCCCCGAGGAAATGGGCACCATCACGGGCCTGTGGCTGGACCTCAAGGACCAGGACGTCATCGTGATCGAGAAGCGGCTCGCCCCCGATCACCAGGCCGTGGTCCTCGGCCACGAGCTGTGGCACATGGAAGCCGGGCACTGCGGGCATGACTTCGGCGCCGCGACCGTCGCCGCGCGGGCCGCGCTGAGCGATCACGTGGACTGGCCCGAACTGGCCCGGCACGTCGCCGCGCGTTCCCACTCCCACCAGGCGGACGAGGTCGCCGCCGAAGGGTTCGGGCTGCTCCTCGGCAGCCGCATGACGTCGCTCCTGGCCACGCCCGGCGCCCCCCAGCTCGACGACGTCGCCCGCCGGATCAGCGCGGCCCTGGGCTACTCGGGACAGCAGGGCTGAACCATGCTGATGAGTGTCACCTTCTGGCTGATCGCCGTGGCCCTGGGCGTCGGCCTCTGCTACAAGATGCCCGCCCTCCTTCGTGCGAGCCGCAACCCGATGGCACGCCAGGTCGCCGGCCTCCTGGCCGCCGGCGGCGCCGTGTTCTTCTTCGCCGCGCCCTCGAACATCGTCCGGCTCAACCACCTCACCGGCGTCCCGAACTTCTCGGCGCCCTGGGTCTACAGCCTGCTCACAGGGTTCTGCGCCTCCTGCCTCATGCTGATCGTCAAGTGGCGCGGCGGCACCACCGAGAGCCTGCGGCGCACCACCTGGTGGGTGTACGGCAGCTACGGTGCGCTGCTCGTTGCCCTGTGGATCTGCTTCTCGCTCGGCGACCACCACGTCGTGCGGACCAGGGACCTGGACACCTACTACGCGACCACGCCGTGGATGCGCGAGATGATCGTGCTCTACCTGCTCGGGCACACCGTCGCGGTCGTCATCACCTCGGCGCTGCTGTGGTCCTGGGAGAGCCGTGTCCGCGGGACGGGCTGGCTGCGCGCCGGCGTCGTCGTCCTCGGCGTCGGCTACGCCGCGAACCTGGGGTACGACGTCACCAAGCTCACGCCCGTCATCGCCCGGTGGAACGGACGGACGGATCTCGACTGGATGAGCACCACCCTGGCGCCGCCCGTCGCCGCCCTGGTCGGCCTGCTGATCGCCCTCGGGTTCATCCTCCCGCACGCCGGAGAGACGGCGAGCCGGCGCCTGGCCGCCCGCCGCGAGTACTGGACGCTCGGCCCCCTCGCCCGCGCTCTGCGGACGGTCCCCGCCGCGTCCTCACCGGTCGCGCTCAGCCGCTTCGCGCCGCTGCAACTGCGCCTCACCCACCGGCGCACGTTCGTGCGGGACGCCCTGCGGCACCTCCAGCCCCTCATCGACACTGCCCAGCGCGACCGCGACGTCCAGGCCCGCATCGCCGCGGGCGTCAAGCCGGCCCGGGCCGAAGCGCTCGCGGACGCGGCCGCCGTCTCGGCCGCCGTCGAGCGGCTCCAGGCCGGGAAGACCACCGTCGTCGACTCCGCGTCCGCCGGCACCGTCAGCGACCCCATCACCATCTCCCGAGCCCTGCGCAAGCTCCACACCGCCCCGGCCCGCCAGCCCCGCCGCGAAGGAAGCGTGACCACCTCATGAGCGCCCAGCCCGCCCTCGCGCGGCCCCGACGCGCCATCGTCATCGGCGGCGGCCTCACCGCCATGCTCACCGCGCACGTCCTGGCCCGGGCCGTCGACGTGATCGTGATCGAGCGCGACACGCTGCCCGAGCAGCCCGAGCCCCGCAAGGGCCTCCCCCAGGCCCACCACACGCACGTGCTGTGGTCCGGCGGCGCCGAGGCGATCGAGACCCTGCTGCCCGGCACCCTCAAGGAACTCGACGCGGCCGGCGCGCACCGCATACCGCTCACCACCGGCATGGTCGCCTACAGCCCTGCGGGCTGGTTCCGCCGCTGGAACGAGAGCCACTACGCGATCACGTGCAGCCGTGACCTCCTCGACTGGACCGTCCGCCGGCAGGTCCTCGCGGACGCCGACAGCCGCATCACTGTCATGCAGTCCACCCGCGTCCTCGGACTCACCGGCAGCGCCGAGACGGTCACCGGCGTCACCATCCGCAAGGACGACGGGGAGGAGGACACCCTCCTGGCGGACCTGGTCGTCGACGCCAGCGGGAAGGGCTCCCGCACCCCGTCCTGGCTCGAAGCCCTCGGCGCGCCGGCGCCCGCGGTCCGCGAGGTCGACTCCGGCCTCGTGTACGCCAGCCGCGTCTACCGGGCCCCGGCCGGACTCCCCGACAGCTGGCCCATCATCAACGTCCAGCCCGACCCGCGCGCGGGCGGCCCCGGCCAGAACGGCATCATCCTCCCCATCGAGGGAGGACGCTGGCTCGTCACGCTCTCCGGCACCCGCGGCGGCGAACCCACCGACGACCCCGACAGGTTCGAGGAGTTCGCCCTCGGCCTGCGGCACCCGCTCGTCGGGGAGCTGCTCGGCAAAGCGACCCCGCTCACCCCCGTCAGCGTCACCCGCATGACGGCCAACCGGCGCCGCTACTACGAGAAGACCGGCCTGCCGGAGGGTTTCCTCGTCCTCGGCGACGCCCTGGCCGCCTACAACCCCACCTACGGCCACGGCATGAGCGTCGCCGCGCTCAGCGCCACGACCCTGGACCGCGCCGTCCAGCGGCACGGCTGGAACTCCCCCGGCCTGGCCCGCCGCGTACAGAAAGCCGTCGCCCAGCACGTCAACACCGCCTGGGCGTTCGCCACCGGCACGGACGTCTTCTACCCCGGCGCCACCGAGAGCGGCCCCACCCTCGGCGAGCGGCTCTCCGCGAAGTTCGTCGACCGGCTCACCCACACCGCCACCGGCTCCGGCCGCATCGCCCGCGCCCTCACCGACGTCATGACCCTCCAGGACGGCCCCCAGACCCTGCTGCGCCCCGCCAACCTCGTCGCCGCCGCCCGCGGCCCGCTGAAACCGCCCCTGACCCAACCGCCCCTCACCGCCGAGGAACGCCGCGCCGCCGACTACTCCTGACCAAGAGGGCACTTCCACAATTGTGGAAGCCCCTCCGGCCCCGTACGAGTGACGTACGGGGCCGGGCATGAGCGGTGATCGGTCCCGATCCGGGCTCGGTGGCAGTATCGGGCCGACGGTCTGGCTATCGTCGCTCCCATGACAGAAACCACCGCGGCGCCCACGATCGGCACCCAGCTCTCCGGCAGCCCCCAGCCGCCCGGCGAGGAAACAGAACAGGAACGACAGGAACGCGTCCGCGCGGACCTCGAGCAGGACCGCCCCGACCAGTGCCGCGTCATCGCGATGTGCAACCAGAAGGGAGGCGTCGGCAAGACGACGACGACCATCCAACTGGCCGGCTCCCTCGCCGAGTACGGCCGCCGCGTCCTGGTCCTCGACGGCGATCCGCAGGGCAACGCGACGACCGGTTTCAGGGTCGGCCGGCCCGGCCCTAACGATCTGACACAGGCGAAGGTCGTCCTCGACGTCCTGGACCCGCTGCCCCTGATCCGCGAGACGCGGGTACCCGGCATCTACGCCCTCCCGGCCAGCATCGACATGTCCGGCCTGTCGACCGCCCTGCGCGACACCGGCGCCGGCCTCTCCCTCTACCGGATCATGGTCGACAAGCTGCGGCCCTTCTTCGACGACATCCTGCTCGACCAGCGCCCTGCCCTCGACATGGACACCGACTCGCAACTGGTCGCGTGCGACAGCGCCATCATCATGACGGACGTCGACGAGTGGTCCATGGACGGGCTCAAGATGCAGCTCGCCCAGCAGGCCCGGGCCATGAAGCGCGCCGAACGCGACGACTTCGACGTCATCGGCCTGATCATCGGCCGCGTGCAGAAGCCGATGGGCAAGTTCGACACCGAGGTCTACAAGCTGTTGCAGAACCACCGTCGGGTGCGCTGCCTCGGCGAGGTACCGGTCCGCGCGGCAGACCTCAAGGAAGCCCGGAACAAGGGGCTGCCCGTGACCCACTACAAGAAGACGGCGCGTACCGACACCGCCGAGTTCTTCCGCGACATCGCCCAGAACGCGGGGCTGGTGAAGGCGGCATGAGCAGCGAGTTCGACCTCGGATGGGGCGACGATGACGAGCCGGAGGTGACTGCGGAGACCCTCACCGTTGTCGACACCGGCCGGGACAAGAAGCGCGAGCAGGGCCAGGCCGAGCTGGTCGCGGCCGCCGTCGAGGCGGCCCGGCCCGGCCTGGACAAGATCCCTGACCCGGTCGAGCCCGACGGCGACGGAGACCTCACTGCCGAGGAGAAGGAGCGTCTGGACACCTGCATCGGCGGTGTAGAGCTGCTGTCGACCGCGTTCTGGATCGCCGGCAAGTCCCTCGACACGATGGCAAAGGGCCACCTCATCCGGCGCATCCCCCACAAGCTCGAACCAGAGCGCTACTACGAGACGATCGAGGAGTGGGCCTGGCTGGAGTACGGCATCAAGCGGTCCCGCTGCGCGCAGCTCCGCGCGGCCTGGGCGCTCGGCGAAGTCCTCGCGGCGCGCGGCTACCACGCCCCCGAGGGCCAGGTGCGCGAGCTGGTCCCGCTCAAGAGGAAGTACGGCCTCAACGCGGGCGTGGCCATGTACGAGATCGCCGTCGAGCAGCACGGCGCCGACAAGGTTACCGCGCAGCGGCTGCGGGACCTGGTGAAGCTTCTGCCCGAGGACCTGGCGCTCAAGGACAACGACGACGCCGACCAGATCGCCCGGATGTTCGGCGGGGTCCTGGAGCACGCCGAGCCGAAGGCGCTGTCGGCAGGCGGTGCCATCCCCACAGACGTACGCCGCGGCGTCGACCGCCGCGCGCTGGACCTGGCGAACGTCCTCAACCGTCGCCGCATCCCGCGCACCGAGGTTGAGCGCCACCTGCTGGAGGCCTTCGCCGACGAGGAGGACACCACCGTCTTCGACGCGGTCCTCGCCCGCATGAAGGAGAACAAGGGCAAGTAGCCCCCGCACACACCGAAGGCCCGGACATAGGAGGTGTCCGGGCCTTCGTGCATGAACTCCCAGCGCAGCATACGGCAGTTGCCCTCAGGCCGGGGCAGGGGCCGCAGACTTCTTCCCGCCGGCGCGCGTACGGGGCACGCCGGTCTCCCACCGGATCCCGATACGGTCCAGCGCCTCCACCTTCGCGGCGGGGAGCCGGCCCTCGCGGAAGGCGAGCCGCTGTCGGCCGAGCCACGCGTCCAGGCGCAGCCCGTCGTCGGACCGGCAGCCCTGCGGGACGCGCAGATGACCGTGCTCGCGGAAGAACGCCTCGGCGGCGCCGTATCCGCGGCCCCACGCGGCGTCGGACCGTTTCCGCGCGGTGGCGGAGGGGTCGGGGACCCTCCGGGGGCGGGGGCTCCAGTCCATACCGAGCGGGGTGAGGGCTTCGGCGATGTGCGGGGAGAGTTCGCCGGCGGCTCGTAGTTTGCGCTGTTGGCTCAGCCACGCACCCAGCCGGACATCTTGGTGACGGGCGTCGTGCGGCGGGTTCAAGCTGCCGTGGGTGCGGGCCCAGTCGGCTGCGGCGGCCAGCGCGCGCTGAGTCTGCGGGTGTTCGGTCACGCGCCAGACCATGCCGGCCTTCTCCAGGTCGCTGACCCGTTGGGCGGGGAGCTGCCCTGCCGCGTGCTTGGCGCGCATCTGTGACACCCAGGCGCCCAGCCGGAGTCCCTGTGCCTCGTAGCGCTGAGGGACCAGCGTGTCGCCGTGCTGGGCCTTGTACGCCGCCAGGGCAGCCAGGTTCTTCCGCCATGCGGCGTCGCGGTGCTCCCAGATCATGCCGATGGCGTCGAGCCGGCGGATACGGTCCTTGGAGAGTTTGCCCGCGCGCCGGTACTGCCGCTGACGCACGATCCACTGCCCCAGCGGGTCATGCGTGCCGTCGGCCCCGGTGTGGGGGATGTCCAGGTGCCCGTGCTCGCGGTGCCAGTCGGCGGCGAGCTGGTAGACGGCCATCCAGCGCGCGTCGCTCGGGTCCCAGACGATCCCGGCCTTCTCCAGGGCGGCGACCCTGTCGGAGGGCAGCCAGCCCTTGCGGTAGTGCTGGCGCTGCTTGACCAGCCACTGGCCGAGGCGGAACCCGTCGGGAGCGTGATGGCGCAGCGGGATGTCCAGGTGGTGGTGCGCTTCGCGGTACGCCATGGCCGCGGCGTATCCCTCCCACCACGGCGAAGTCGTCTGGCGGACGAGCATCAGCTCCACCTGGAGGGCTACCTCGTGAGCGGTGCCCGGCGGGAGAGACACCGTGATCTTGGACGGAAGTCGGACGACGTCGCTGTGCAGGTTGGCGCGGTTCTCGTCCAGCGCCATCCCCAGCGGCTCGTCATGGGCGCGCAGGGCGCGGACGACGTTCCAGAGTGTCGCGTAGTCGCCGGGGTCGAGGTCTCCGATCTCGCCGTCCTCCTCGGGGATCACCAAGGGGATGATGACCGTGGAGGGGCCTTGGGCGTCGGGGTGGGGGCGTAGGGCGCGGCCGACGGCCTGCACGATGTCGACCGCGCTGGACTTGGGATGCGCGAAGAGGACGGCGTCGATGGCCGGAACGTCGACGCCTTCACCCAGGCAGCGGGAGTTGGACACCACCGTCCACCCCTCCCCTGGCGGGTCGCGCAGATCGTCGAGGACCAGCTCGCGGAGGAAGTGCGGCATGTCGCCGTGCACGTGGTTGGCCACGGGGGCGGGCAGGCCGGGAGCCAGGCTCTGGGCCAGGCGCGGAAGGGTTCTGGCGAACTCCGCGGCGTGCTCCACGCGGTGATGGAAGGTGAGCGCGCGGCGCGTGCCGAACTTCTGGGCTGCTCGGACGAGGGCGGCCTGGGCGATCACGGTTGTCAGGGAAGGGCCGCCCGGCTCGTCAACGTAGTCGTGGGCCGGATCGTTCAGCATGGCGCGCGCCTCGGCGGCGCGGATGCCGACGACGAACAGCCGGTAGTCCTTCAAGTACCCCTCGGCGATGCCCCGGCTGAAGGGGTAGGAGTACAGCACCGGCCCGAACAGGGTCTCGTCGTCCATGGAGATGGTTCCGCCGGACTCGGCTGCGGCCCGGTCCCTGCGGGGGGTGGCGGTCATGGCGAGCCGCCGCGCCGCCGGCAGAACCGCCCGGTTGACCAGGATCCGGGTCGATAGCTCGACGCGGCCGGTGAGGTGATGCGCCTCGTCCAGGATCAGCAGATCCAGACGCGTGCCCGTGTCCTCGAGGGCGCCGTGCAGTCGTCCCGCGGACAGGTATGTGCAGACGATGAGCCGCAGGCCGGAGGCCGGCGCCCGGAGCCACTGCCTGATCGCGGCCGGGGAGGTGGTGACTGGGGAGTGCAGATCCTGCACGTGCACGGGCGCATCGGTGACCGTGTCATCCGAGCAGACGGCCAGGATGTGCAGACCCCGACCCTCCGGGTGCAGCGCCTGCCAGGCCGCGATGGTCTGCGCCACCAGCGCCAGCGACGGCACAATCACGGCCACCAGGCCGTCACCGGGCACGATCCGCACAGCCGCCTGCTGGCTCATCAGCGTCTTGCCGGAGCCGCAGGCGGCATACAGTTTCCCCAGCCCGCCATCACGCAGGCCGGCCGTCACTGCCGCGACGGCTTCCTGCTGGTAGGGGCGCAGCTGCATCAGCTCACCGCCTGGGCGCTGCCGTCGCCGACGGTGAGACCGACGGCGGCCCATCCCTCGACCGTCGGTTCCGCGTCGGTCTGCCACCAGCGGGAGATCGCGTCGTGCAAGGCGTGGTCGGCCGTGGGCCCCAGCCGCTGGAGGTACTCCAGCAGCTCCTTCTCGTCGATGTCCCACTTCGTCCCGTACGACGACTCGCCGGGCAGCGGGGTCTGGCGGGCGAGGTGGAACGCGTCGGCCGCGTTGTAGAAGACGATGCCCGCGCTGCCGGCGAGAGCGGCGTCGATGATGGTGCCGTTCATGACGTCGGCGAGACAGTTGATCTGCCCCAGCGTGAGCCGGATGCGGCGCAGCTCTCCGGCGAGGGCGCCGCGCCACATGCCGAGTTCCTGCCGGGCCTGTATGTCGAGGCTGCCGGTCATCATCCGGTCCGTGCGGTCGCTCAGCCACTCGGCGAGGGCTTCGGGGAGGCGGGTGGAGATACGGTCGCCAGCCACGGGGGTGCTCCTTCAAGGCGAAAGGGGGGGGCGGCGCGGCCGGGCGGCCGCGCCGCAGGGGAAGAGGGGGGAAGGCCGGTCAGTCGCCGTTGCCGCGGGCGCCGGAGCGTCCCATCTCGTACGCGGACTGAACGACGAACCGGACGGGGTAGGGCAGGCGCAGCGGGCGGTGCTTACGGCCGTCGGCGGGCCGGTGCAGAAGGTAGCGGGTGCTGGACCGCCACACGTGTCCGTCGGGCAAAAGCGCGGCACCGGTGCCGTCGCGACGGTCAGTGGTCTCGATGGCGTACACGTCGCCCTGTCGGCGGACGCGCAGACCCTTGTCCAGGGCCTTCACGACGTCGTTCGGGGTGAGCCAGGCCAGGGCCTCGGCGACGGTGTTCATCGTGCCGGGGACGCGGACCGCCCACGGGCCGGCGTCGTCGGTGCCGTACAGGTAGGCGAGTTCGACGTACCGCTGCGGGGTCCGGGAGGAGTAGTAGCGCCAGCCCTCGGCCGAGACGAGGATGAGGCGCTGCGCGCGGTCACGGTCGACCAGGTGCAAGGTCCCGGTGACCTTGTTGTTCTTGCCGTAGATGGCGACCTCGCCGCCGCGGCGGCGGATCTCGCTCCGGGCCTGGGTGACGAGGTGGTCGGTGAAGCGGGTGGTCAGGGCCTTGTGCACGGGCGCGGCCGGCTGGCTCTTGGCCCGGGTGCGGCGTAGCTGGGTGATGGCGATCATGCTGCGCTGTCCGGGCAGGCCGTTGTCGGCGAGCCACTGGGCGAGGGCCTGTTCGTCTCGCACGTTGGGCCTGGCCTGTACGGTGGCGGTGGTCATCGTGGGTGTGCTCCTTCGGTGGCCGGGGCGGTTGGCTACGGGTCGCATCGTGGGCCAACCGCCCGCGTCGTTCTTGGGCGTGGAACTACGCTCTCACAAGTTGTCGCCACTTGTCGCCAGTTGGCGACAAGTGGCGAACGGTCTTCCGCTTCTGGGGGCTGCAAGCTCACACCCCGCTTACAGGCAGCGCTACGGCCGCCCGTACCCGCGCTCGGCCAGGCCCGCGGCGGCCTTCATGATGGCGATCCCGTCCGGGTGGTCGTAGACGGCCCGCACGATCGCGTCGTGCCACGCCTGCTGACCACGCAGCACCCGCCCGGCCGCCGCTTCCCGGCGGCGCGCGGCCTGGAGCCGCTCCTCGACCGTGGGGCAGTGGCAGACCTCGAGATCGGGATTCTCCACGCGGGCATGACAACCGGGGATCAGGTAGCGGCCGCCACGCCCGTCGTCCCACCAGTGGCACACCAGGGCGCGGCCCTCCCCGGCCTCACCGGGCACGCTGCGGCGTCCGTCCGGCAGTACGGACGAAGACGACCACGGCGTCGGCCGGCTGCGGACCCCGGCCCGAGCACGCGGCACAGTAGTCCCGCCCGTCCGGCCCGCCGTCCGGCACATGCCGCCACCCGCGCGTACGGGCGGCCGCCCGCGCCTCGGGCACCGTCAGGGCGTCCGTCATGATCTGCGCGGCACACGCGCCGTACTGCCACGTGGTGTTGCAGTGCAGCGTGATGCGGGCGCTCATCCGGTCACCCGGCCGGTCGCGGCACGCCACCGGTCGACGACGTCCCGCGGCACGCGCCCGAACTCGGCGCACGGCACGCCGTTCAGCCTCGCCCACGCGCGGACCACCGCGGGCTCGTAGTCCAGGGGGACGACGCGTCGACGCGCCTTGGCCGGCGCGATCTCCTCCCTGCGGGCGCGGACCTCGTCCAGGCGCCGCTGGAGCCGCTCCTCCTCCGTCTCCAGGGCGGACAGCTCCGCGTCGGCGTGGAACCGCTTGCGCAGGCCGGCAAGGGCGATGCGGGCGCGCACGCCCTGGTCCTGGGTCTCACTGTCGGCATGGCCCTCGGCCCAGACGAGCAACTCGTCCACCGACGGCTCGGCGGCCGCCTCGGCGTCGGCCAGTTCGCGGACAGGGAGAGCGGGCGCAGCGGTGGCGGGCATGGGGGTCTCCTTGGCGGTGAAGCGTTGACGGGACAGCCGCGGCGCCGGGTACCGGACAACGTCGGGGAGTTCGGCGTCCAGCAGGGCGCGCAGAGCAGCGATGGTCACGGCATGGGCCCGATCTGCGATGAACGGGTGGGCAGTTGGTGAAACGCCGACCGGCCGGAAGCTGTTACAGCCACGCGGCGGCCACGAGGGCCCGCCGGTATACGCCCTCGTCGCGGGAGACGGCCCAACGGCGGCTGTTCGGCTTGCGACGGCGGGGCGAGATGTTCGAGTGCATGACGGGTGCCTTCCTGGGGCGGGTGGTGGTTCAGGCGGCGCGGTCGTCGGTCGGGTCGAGCACAAGGCGCAGGTGGCGCGGCCGGGCAGCGCGCTTGCGCTCAGCGCTGCGCTCGCGGTTCTTCTTCGACCGCTCGTCCGGCAGGCGCCAACCGTGCTGCGCCATCGTCAGCAGGGCGCGCCGCACGGCCTGCTGCTGTGGCGTCGACGGCGCGGTCGGCCCGGGGCCGGCCGGCTGGTCGACGGCCGGGCGGCCGAACCGGCCGGTCGGGTTGGCTTCGGCCATGAGGCGCTCGTACGGCGTCATCTCGCTCTCCTGCCGGGCGGAACGGGTCGGTGGCCGGGGCCGGGCGCACGGGGCGCCCGGCCCCGGCGCCCACCCACCGGACTGCCTGGGGGAACGTCACGGCACGGAGGTCTGTGTCAGAACAGGCCGGACTGCCCGGCGACCTCGAGGGCAAGGCGCTCCGCCTCGGCGGCCTGCTCCGCCTCCTGGCGGCGCAGCGCGGCCTTCAGCGGGGCCTGTTGCGCCTCAATGGCCGCCTTGCGGGCCCGGAGCTCCGCGGACGTCGCCCAGCGCACCAACACCTCGTTGTCGGCAAGCTCGGGCGCGTCACTGCTGACGTGGCACCGTACGTAGGGCTGTTCCAGCCGGTGCCGTATCTCGCGCATCGTCGCGAACCAGTCCGGGCCGAACGCCGCGGCGATGACGACGAGCGTCCCGGCCTCGTCGACGTGCTGGCGCAGGGAGAAGCCGTCGGTCTCATGGCGGGCGGGGGCGCCGGCCTTCTGCGTCGCGATGTTGAGCCGGAGGTCGGTCAGACCGCCTTCGACCAGGTGCCGGCGGATCGTGTCGGTGCGCGTGGAGCGGGGCATGGCGGGTTCCTCGTTTCGGGGTTGGCGGGGGCCGGTGCTCTCCGGCCCCCTTGGGGCGCTGAGGGCTGCTGCTAGCGGTCGCCGAGGGCGTCCGGGTGGACGGGGCACGGCCCGTACACGCCGGGACGGCCGGGGATCTCCGGGTGGACGTGCCGCTGACCGGACAGGCCGCACGCGGTCGCCGGGTCCTCGTCGCAGCTCGTGACGCACAGGCACGTCCAGTCGCGGGTGATCCACTCGACCAGCGCGGCCCGGTATCGCTGATCGGCCAGGGCCGCCACTTCGCTCAGAGCGCGGATGGACGGTTCGTGCAGGGAGATCGCCTCGGCGACCCACGGCACGGCGGCGACCTCCTCGGGCTCGCGGAGGTGCAGGGCGCCCTCCACGGTCGTCACGAGCCGCTCCAGCGCCATGGGCTGCCGGTCTTGGCGGGGAGCGGGCTCGATGACGCTGCGGATCACTGCGATGGCGTCGACGAGGTTCTGCATCGCCGACAGGGGGGCGCCGTCCTCGGCGTAGGTCTCGGCGACGTCCACCAGTTCGCGGACCTTGCCGAACCGCTCGGCGAGCTTGCTGGGTACGAAGGCCACGGGTTCTCCTTGCAGGGAGGCGGGCCGGGGCGCCCACGGCGGACGCCCCGGAAGACTTCAGGGACGTCAGGCGGCGAGCAGGAGCTGAGGGTCGTCCGGCAGGCCGTTCAGGAGCCGGTTACGCCAGGCCAGGGCGTACTTCGGGCAGTTCCCGCAGTGCACGTGCTTGCCGACGCACTCCGGCATCGGGGCCCGGTGGACCGCGTTGTACGACCAGGCGAGCGAGTCGGAGCTGTAGAGCAGGTGGGCGACGCGCCGCAGGCCGGTCGTCTTGAACCCGAACCCGTGCAGCCGGATGCCCATGGCCCAGATCGTCTCGATGATCCGGGCGGCCTCGTCGGTCTGCTGAAGACGGCACACGGAGCCGATGCCGACGACCGGTTCGAGCGTGAGGTTCACGCCGACCTGGTCGTACAGGTCGATGCACCGAAGGTAGTCATCCAGGGTGCGGCCCTGGATCACCGGCATCCACGGCAGTTCGGCGTCCAGCGTCATCAGGTTGAGGAACGACGCGACGGTCTTGAGCTGGTGAGCGGCGATGGTGAGCCCGGTCTTCGCGAGGATCTCGTCCTCGCACATCCAGTCCTGAATCGCGCAGGCGTCCAGCATGCCGGTCTCGTCGTAGTACCGGCGCGCCGCCGCCGCGTACGCGTACGGGGACTTCGTCCACCGGCCGTACTTGGACAGCTCCGTGAAACCGCCGGAGTCGAGCATCCACGGAGTCACGGCGCGCGGCAGGGTCTTCCTGCCGTCGAGCCGCTGATGGGCGACGCACAGCGGGACACAGTCGGTGGCGAACTCCTCGCGCGCCAGCCACGACGGCTGATGCGCGCCGAGGTACGTCACGCGGTCGACGTCGGCGAACCAACGGCGCTCGACGTGGACAGGAGCGGGACGCTTTCCCCTAGACGTAGCAATCGTTTCAGGGGCGGAAATGTCGAATATGGTGGCAGCGATCATTGGTGTTCCTCGCTTCGTGGCTTGTTGGCGGTGCTCTCCACCAACGAAAAAAATAGTACACCATGGGGAATATTGAGGGTAGGGAGCGGTGACGCCGGAAGCGACGGCCCCCGCAGCGAGGCCGGCTCAGCCCTCCGGAGTCAGAAGGACTGGGCGCCGACCGCCTTCGTAGCGCACCCGCAGCGTTCGCCCGTCCGCGTGCCGATCCAGCCTCACCCCCTCCTCGGCGAGCGCCTCGGCCACTCTGCGCGCCACCAGCTCCCCCGGCATGGCTTGCGCCGCGGTGACGTCCCCGACCGTCACCCGATACGCCGCGCCCAGATCGACGATCCGGGCTGCCATACCAGTGCGCTGGTGCTCCGCGTACCCCGGCAGCCCTACGGCCTCCCGGACCCACTCCCGCGGCGGCAGGGCGGGCAGGCCCAGGATCTCCGGCCAGTCGTCCAGCAGACATATGACGACGCCCGTGACGGGGCCGCCCTTGCGGATGGCGGGCGTGCCGTCCATCCGCAACCGGTCTCCCGTCACGTGCACGATGTTCGACGCCGGGTCGGGCGTCATCTGAACCTCGGTGATCCGGAACAGATACGGCCGGCTGTTCGGGATTCCCGACAGGGCCTCCGTCACCCGGATGGTCCGCCCCGCCAGGGCGCGCACCGCCTCCGGCTGCTCGTCCAGGTCCTTGTACTGCTGGGTCATCGTCGTCTCTCCATCGGGAAGGGAGCGGAGGTTCTCAACGGGCGTAGCGCGGGGCCCGGGCACAGGGAGGGTGCTGTGCCCAGCCGGGACACGAGCGGTCAGAGGGTGCGGGCGAAGTTGGCGGTGGCGGCTTGGCGGTGCCTGCGCGCCGCGTCGAGGGCGAACATGCGCTGCTCGAACGTGCCCGTCCACTCGCGGCACGTGCAGCTCGCCGCGCTGGAGCCGTCGTAGATCAAGCCTCCGCGGCGGCCGCCCTTGTTCAGGCCGGCCGTGATCCCGCCCATGCCGACGTCCGCAGGTCTCACATAGCCGAGCGGCTCGCTGGTGCGCGTGCGATGGGCCTGCGCGTGCAGCGCCAGACGGGCGGCCAGGGACACCCGGACCGGAGTGCGCGTCTCGGGCATGTAGCCGTTGGACGTCGCCTCGTACGGCTCGCCGAGCACGACCAGGCCCCGGCCGATGAGCCGCTTCGCCGCGGCGGGCGGGATGCCGTGCAGACCGGCGGCGATGCGGCCGTTGCGGCCCATGAACGTGCCCTCGGCGCCGGTGACCAGGTAGGCGTCACGGGCGGCGATGACGTCCAGGTCGCCGCGGATGGTCGGCGTGATGTTCCCCAGCGGCGTGACCGGCTCCAGCGCGACGGTGCGCTTCTTCGGGATGCGGCTGCCGTCCCACACGTCCCGTTCGATGATCACGCCGCCGGTGCGGGTGGCCTCGACCCGGTACCCGCGGCGTACGGCCGTGCGGAGCAGCGCGCGGGCATGGGCCTCGGTCGCGGTCCCGGTGGCGGTGCTGCCGTCGGCGCTGGTGATGGTCTCGCGGAACACGGCGGGTCTCCTTGCGTGGCGTTCGGGAGGGGAGCGGAGCGGCCGGGAGTGAGGTGCGGGCTGCGCCCCCGGCTGGTGGGGCGGTCAGGGGTACCAGTGGCCGAACTGGTTGCGGCGGGTGACGTACATCTCCGC
The DNA here is from genome assembly GCF_039543625.1 of Streptomyces similanensis. NCBI lineage: Bacteria > Bacillati > Actinomycetota > Actinomycetes > Kitasatosporales > Streptomycetaceae > Streptomyces > Streptomyces similanensis. Next base: position 32,683 of record NZ_BAABKC010000087.1, read on the forward strand.
GTGGGTGTCGGTGGCCCACGGGGACGGCGGCAGCGCGTACCGGACGACCGCGCCGAACCGGCAGGTGGACACGACGGACGCGGTGACGTCGTCCAAGACGGTGATCTCGTCGCCGGGCTCCAGCCCCAGGAAGTCCGGCGTCGGCACGCTGGCCTGCTCCCGCCACCACGCCGCCCACCGCTTCGGCTCCTGCGGGACCGCCGGGAGCGGGGCGAACAGGTCGCCGGGCCGGTGGTCGATAAGCTCGATGTTCTGGGCACTGGGGCTGTAGAGGTGCTCTCGGTCGTAGGCGGCCGGCACGCTCGAGGTGGGCAGCTCCCCCAGCGCGAGCGGCGCGCGCCGCTGCGTGGCGGCCGGCGCCGGGGCGATCGGGAGGTCGAACAGGGCGGTGGTCTGCACGGCGTTGCTCCTGGAAGAGGGGGAAGGCGGGCGGCGTGGGCCGGGGCGCAGCACGGCGGCGCGCCCCGGCCGGTGAGGCGAGGGGACTGTTACGCGGCGCGGGGCGGGGCCATCCCCAGCGCCCAGAGAACGGCGTGCAGGACCGTCGCGGGGTCGGCCCCCTCTTCACCCGCCGCGCCCTCAACGGCGTGCCACGCGGCGTTGTACTGGCTCTCGGTGATCCGTACGGGCTCCTCCACGGTCCACGCCGGTGCCAGGTCGTTGCCCTGGATGCTCCAGCGGTTGTTCTGGACGAGGTACGGGCCTTCCCAGTGGCGCAGGAAGGACGCGGGCACGTGGCCGGCCTTGAGCACCTCGTCGAGGTTCAGGACGGTCCCCTGCCAGGCGAACACCTGGCACTCGGACTCGCCCGTGCGGGAGATCAGCCGGTCCAGGCGGACGCGCATCCCGTGCGTGTGCACGATGTCGCCCCTTTCCAGCTGGCTGGACTTCTTCTTGGTCAGGGTGGGAGCGGTGGTGGCCTGCGTGGGCACGGTGCCTCCTCGGCGGGATGATGAGGAACGGGGCGGGGATGCCGGGGCGCAGCGTGGGCCGCGCCCCGGCCGGAACGGGCGGCTACAGGGCGGCGTCGGGCAGCTCCCAGGACGAGAAACGCAGGTAGAAGAGTTTGCCGTCGCGCTTCAGCGCCTGTCGGGCGGCCGGGATCTTCACGGCGGCGGCTGCCGCCTTTTCGAGGGTCTCGCCGGGGACCTTGACGATGAACTGGCCCGACTTGTCGAGGACGCGCCACCAATCGGTGGGCTCGCCCCTCAAAGGATCTTCCGTCCGGCGCGGCTGCAACTTGTCCACAGGAACCCGGATGATCTTGCGGTGTCGAGCGCTGAGGGCTTCCACGGTGGCCCCCTCGGGCTGCGACTGGATGATCACCAAGTCCCGGTAGTCCTCGTCCGGGTCGGGCACGTAGACGGCGATCGAGTTAACGGGGAACGGGACAGGCGGGGGCGAGAGGATGAGCCGCGTCAGACGCTCCCGGCCGGTGCGGTCGCGCTCCCGGAACAGCTGCACGGTCCAGCCGGCCATGCCGAACAGGTCGGCGTACTCGTTGACGGTCCGCTCCTCCTCGGCCTCATCGACCGTGGTAGCGCGGTCCTCGCGGCGGAACCCGAGCACCACTTCGCCGGTCTCGCGGCGCGGGTCCAGGTGTGCGCCGGAGCTGATGCAGTGGTGCCTGGCGCTGAACGCGGCGAGCGGCTGTCCGTCGTGGGTGAGCAGACGGCGAGCGGCCTTCACCTGGGGGACGTCGGCGCTCTCCGGGAGACACCCCAGGGCGACGGCGCGCAGGTCTGCCAGAAGAGGCGCGGCGCTGGTTCCGTCCTCGCGCTCGACTCGCGCCACGACCGGCCCGTCGGCGGCCCACACGTCTCGCAGCCGGCCGTGCCCGCCCGGTACGGTCTGCGGCCCGTCGGGGAGCTGCGCGGTGCGGCTGTCGTACTTGACCAGGTCGTCCAGCTTGAGGCCAGACGTCTCGACGGCTGCGCGGACGTCGGTGTTCTTGGGCATGGTGATGCTTCTCCTCGGCGGCACGGTGTCGTTCGGGGGAGGGTGCCGGGGCGCGGCGGGTAGGGTCGCGCCCCGGCGGCGGGGAGTTGGTCAGGCGGCGACGGGCCCAGAAACCCTGTCGGCGATGAACGCGGCGCACTCGGCGGTTCCGGCCGGGCCGGACGCCTTTCCGTAGAAAACGACGTCCTCACGGGTGCCGCTGCTGTAGCTCACGCGCCACCGGCCGGCGTAGTGCTCTGCGGGGGCGTCGACGGACAGCGAGTCACCGCTCAAGAAGTCGTAGACGAAGGCCACCAGTTGGGGCATGCCCACGCCGGGGTGGGTGTTGCTGGCGTCCGTGTTCACGAGGAGCCAGGAGTCACCGGCGTCGCCGTCGCGGTGGGCGGTGACGCCGTACTCGGCGAGAGCCTCGGAGAGGGCCAGGCCGGCGGTTTGGGCGGTGGCGGTGGTGGAGACGGGCACAGGTGTGGCCTTTCAGAGGGGGCGGGAAGCGCGGGGTGGCCGAGTGGCCGAAGGGGTGCCGGGGTGCGCCGCGATGCGCCCCCCGGCGGGATGACCGGCCGTCGGTCAGATGACGTCGGTGACGTCGTAGAAGCTGGCCAGGCCGCGCGTGAACCGGTCGCGGTCGAGCGTGAGCGTCGGGCGGGCGAACTCGCCGCGCACGGCCTCCTCGTAGGCCGCTTCGGCCACGGTGCACATGTTGTGGTCAGCGGTCCAGTAGGCGCGGATCGACCAGTAGTCGACGGCGTACCGGATGGTGAGGGTGACCGGCTCGATGTACTCGACCGCCCGGATGATCAGGTCCGCGTTGCCGTCGGCCCCGGTGATGACCGACTCCCGCAGCTTGCGGCCGCCCGCGATGTTGAAGGCGTACGCCTCCCGCTGCTCGCGGAGGACGGCGAAGCTGCGGGCCGCGTGGTGGTCGATGAGGCGCATGGGGCCGTGCTGCACCTCCAGCTCCTCCAAGGGGCGCAGCGTCATGGCAAGCGTCATGAGGGTGTCCTCTCTTCGTGGCCTGGCGGGTTGCTCTCCCGCCAACACGAATAATAGTACACCATGGGGAATCTGAGAAGGCGTTTCGCCGGTGAATCTGCCTCTCAGGTCTCCAAGATTCCCCGCAACGTACTATTCGGTGGAGTTTGGGAGTCTCGCCGGCCCAAGGGGCGGCCAGACCGCGGAGACCTACCTCCAACCGCCCGCGCCCCCCTCCGGCCACAAGACGGCCGCTACGCCCGCAGGTTGAACGCCTCCACCTGCCCCCGAGTGACAGCGACGTGCGTGGCCCCGGCGGAGAACCGCGCCGCTACCGGCCCGCGCTTCCCGGGCGCCCGGCGCGGCGTCGACGGTCGCGGCGGCACCACCGCGACCGGGCGCCGCGCCTCCGGCGCCGGGAACAGACCCCACTGGCCGCCCCGCACACACCCCTCGGTCTCCACCCCGGCGAACTCCCGCTCCACAGCGGCGACGACCACCCGGGACACCTCCGCCCACTCCGCTTCGACCTGCGCGGCCTCGGCGACGACCAGGCGCTCAGCCGCGGCGACAACCGCACGGCCGGACTCCGACCCCGGGACCATCCGCAGCACCAGCGCCGTCACGGCCTGCTCAACGGCCCGCGCCAGGTCGACACCGCCCACCGCGGCCCACACCTCCCCCGCGACAGCCCCGTACTGCTCCCACAGCGGCCGGGAACCGTCCCGCACCCCCGCCGACCGCCCACCGACCCCAAGACCCTGAACCAAGGCGTGCAGCACGTCCGCCCGGAACTCCCGCGCCCGGACGCGCATCGTGGACGAGTCCTCGTACGCGAGGAACGGCTCCGCCGGGATGGACCGCTTCCACGCCCCGAACACACGCACCGCCCGGGTCGCCAGGGCCTCCACCTCGTCCAAGACCCGCCCCAGGACCACCAGGTACCGGGCCAGAGCACGGGCCGGCCCCTCCACGCGCAGCCGGCGCACGTCCAGCCACCCGTGCCGCTCCCCGTTCCCCCAGCTCTCCTCATAGACGGACCACCGCGGATTCACCCTGTACGGCGTCGCCACGTCCAGGCCGTGCACGCCGGCCAGAACGAACGCCGCGTCGTGGTGCTGCTCCGCCCGCCGCTTCGACGGCGACGGGAACACCAGCTCCACCGTGAACCGGCCCGGGGCCGACTCGTACGGGAGCGGGATCTCAACATGCGCGCTCATGCGCTGCTACCTCTCTTCGTGGAGCGGCGGTGCTCTCCGCCGCGAAGGGGGGCCGGGCCTCCGAAACCACGGAGACCCGGCAGGCGGTCAGACACCGTCGCCGTGATCGGGAAACGCCCGCGGGGGCACGGAGTCGTGGTTGGGTCCGGCGTGCTCACGCCGGGCAGACGGCCGCACGGGCGCGGCCTGCGTCGACCAAGACCGGTGACGCGGGTTTCTGGACTTTCTGGACCGTTCACACGCGCGCGGGCGCGTGGGGGCCCCGGGGCGCGCCGCCCGACCCGATCGGCCGGGCGGCGCCACAGGGGCGGCTCAGGGGCGGTGGTCGGTGTACTCGACGGGAACCCCTACGAGGAACCGTCGGCCGATCGCCCGATAGGCGTTGACGCGGGCGTTCTCCCGGTCATCCGTCTTGCGGAACGTCAGGACGATGGGCGGGTGCGCGGGGATGTGGCCCAAGGGCGAGTCGACACCGGCCGTGATCTCGGCCGTGACGTTCCCGCCGGTTCCGGAGTCGCTGGCGCAGCGGACGAGCACCTTGGGCGTGCCGGTCACGATGGCGGACCGCTCGTCGGGCGTGCCGCCGACGGCGGTGTACGCCAGGGCCGCGGCGCGGATCTCATCGGCCGTGGCCGGCATGTCCGTGCCGTGCATCCGGCTGGCGTGCGGCTGGACGGCCAGGATGGCGGCGCGTGCCCGCACGATGGCGTCCTTCGCGGCGCTGCGGGCGGCGGTCTTGGCGGGCAGGTTACGAGCGGCCCGCAGGGACTCCCACGCACCTTCGGCGGTGTCCCGGGCCGCGCGCAGCCTCACGTGCCGCGCGGGGGGCGCAGCGAGCGGCAGAGCCTCCAGGTGGTTGACGAGCCGGTGAAGGCTGGCCGGTGCCAAGTCGGTGGCCTTCTCAGCGGCTTCACGGGCGGCATGGGCGGCGAACAGGGGTGCGGCGGCGGCCGGGGGCGTGAGCGCGGTGATGGCCTCGCGGATGAGCGGGTATGCCTCCTGCTTCGGCGGCTTCACCGTGTGGGCGAACACGGCGGCCAGAGCGGCGTTCGTGGGCTCGCCGGTGTTCTGCTCGGCCCACCACTTCGCGGCGAACCCCTCGGCCCAATGGCGGGTCTTCTCGTCGACCGGCGCGGCGGGGTCGGCGTCCTCGACGGGGGCCGGGCCGAACACGGTATCCAGGGAAGCGCGGGTGACCATCAGGTGCATCTCCGGCGGGAAGGTGCTGCCGGTGGTGCTCTCGTCGTGGCTGCGGAACGTCCAGGTGGGGCGAACCCAGGGCGCGCCGGGGCCGACGTAGGACGTGACAGCGTTGATGGTGCGGGTCTCGTCCATGTGCGCGTGGATGACGTCCATGCCGGGCTGGATCATGTCGGCGCGGACGGGGAGCGCGGAACCGTCGGCGACGGCCTGGAAGGTCTCGGCGTAGTACGCGGCCAGCTCCGCATCGATCTCGCCGGTGAGTTCGGCGTCCGTGGGCCGCTCCGTCGGGGTGGGGAAGACGTCGTCAGGGGTCGCGGGGCGCAGGTACACGGTCCGGCCGTCGCGGTAGACGATGTGGGCAGTCGACTTGCTGGCGGACATGCGCTTGACGGTGCGCTTCACCTCCGGCTGCATCTTCGCGGCGTTGATCTCGTCCAGGGCCTGACGGGTCGGGATGATCTCGGCGGGGCCGTCGTTGGTGATCCGGACGTGCTGGCGCTCGTCGGCGGCCGGGGCCGGGGTCTCCTCGGTTGTCTCCGTGCGGCGTCGGAAGGTGTGAACGATCTCGCCGGGTCCTCCTTCGACTCCGCGCCAGTCCACGGTGAACAGGTCGGCGTCACCCTCGGTGCGGGCACCCATGCCGTGCTTAATTCCGACCGCGAGCGCCAGCCGCTTGCCCTCCTGCGCCGGGCAGCCGCTTACAGCATCCCCCTTGGTCGCTGTGACGTCGTAGACAGCGCTGCTCATGTCGGCGGCGCTCAGGGAGGATTGGAGCGCGTTGTACGGGTCCGCGGCGGGGGCCGGCTGCACCGGGAACGGGGCGTCGATGACGTCCTCGGGCAGGGGCGCCGCCTCCCGGGCGTACTTCGCGGCTTCGCGGCCCATGAAGTCCACGGCGTTCGTCACCGCGCGCAGCGTGCGCAGCTTGCGGCTGCCGTCGACGCTGTAGGTGGTGGCGTCGTCCAGGCGGCCGCGGGTGCCCTTCCGGGTCGGCTTCGTCCACAACAGGGTGAGGGTCTCGGCGGCGATGGTGCGCCCCAGCTCGGTTCCCTTGTGGGCGGCCGGTACGGGGATGGCGATGTTCACCACGTGGCTGGTCAGGCTCTCGCCCTGCTTCGTGTCGATGGTGACGGTCAGGTTGTAGGCGCGGGCCAGGGTGAGAAGTTCGTCGGCGTTCTTGATGCCGGTCTGGGGCTGCTGGGGGGCAGTGGCCATCGGGGGTTCCTCCGGTTCGTGGTCGGCGTGCTGTCGCCGGGGAGTGGAGCTGCGCGGCACGGGTTGTGTCGCGTAGGGGCGGTGCGCCCTGCGCCCGTTCCGGCGGGGCCGGCCTGGGGGCGGGGCGCACCGCCCGCCGGGTCGGGGCGGGCGGTGCGGTGCGGGTCAGAAGGTGCAGGTTCCTGCGAGGTGGCGGCGGGAGCGGGGGGCGATGGTGGCGCAGCCCCGGACGTGCAGATCACCGGTCGTTTCGTAGTTGCGCCACCAGCGGGTGTCCGCGTTCCATCCGGACTCGCCGACGATGAAGCCGTAGAAGGTACCGCCGTCCCAGGTGAGGTATTGGCCCAACCCGCGCTCGCGGACGTCGGCGGCGGAGACGGGGGAGGCGAGCAGGGCGGCGAAGATCGTGCGGACGGTCGCGGCGACCCAGGAGCCAGCCGGGTGCGCGGTCGACTCCTGGGAGAAGTAGCCGCGCGCCTGGGGGTCGATGCCGGCGTGGGAGGCGACGGCGAGCGGCCGGGCGACGTGGTCGGGGATCACGGCGTACAGGCGGCCCATGTGGTCGGTGGTCACGGTGACGTCGGCGGCGGTGAGCGTCGGGGTGGTGGCAGTGCTCATCGGGGTGTTCCTCCGGTCTGTGGCGGCCCCGGTTGCTCTCCGGGGCGGTGAGGGGGCGGTGCGCCCTGCGCCCGCGCCGGCCGGGCCGGTTCGGGGGCGGGGCGCACCGCCCGCCGGGTGGGGCGGGCGGTGCGGGTCTGTCAGGAGATGAGGCTGAGGAAGAGGCGGGCCTGTCCGGCGGCGTCGGCGGCGCTGATGGCGGTCAGTTCGAGGCAGGAGAAGCCCGGGGTCTCAAGGCAGAAGATGTGCCCGTCAATGCGCTGGAGTTCGCGCTCGACGTCGTTGGTGGCGGCTCGCTCGACGGACAGGACGTCGATGCGGTCGTCGGGGGTGCGGGGGGTCCACTGGCCCACGGTGTCGACGTAGACGAAGAACCCGGCGGTGAGCTTGCGGAGTTCGGCGCGGTAGGCGGGGGCGCGGTCCATGTCTTCGGGGCGCGGCTCGGGGGTCTTGTCGAGGGAAACGGGCATGGGGTGCTCCTCGGTTTGTGGTGGCCCCGGTTGCTCTCCGGGGCAGCGGCTTCAACCGCTGAGATCTATAGTACGTCATGGGGAATCTGACGCAAGTCTTTCGGTCGAGAAATTGAGAACACCCAGCTAGAAGGCACCTTTGGGGATTGCCTGCCCCTGAAAGATTCCCCATGGTTTACTTTTCTCAGCCGGTTGGGTACCTTCGAGTCACACCACCCGGCCGGAGGCAATGAGCCCCGCCGGACACGGCGTCGCAGTCCGCAGCACCGCACAGCTCATCGCCCGCGAACTCGGCCGCGACTACCTCCCGAGCCGTCACCCCCCTGACCCGCCAACAGACCGACCTCGCCGCCTAAAAGGAACCCCATGCAGAACACCGACATGCCCTACGAAGTCCGTATCGGAGGGGCCGGCTTCTCCCAGGTCGCCAGGTTCGCCACCGTGGAAGAGGCATACGCCGAAGCCCACCGCGTCCGGAAGACCGCCGAAACCGGCGAACGCGTCGCCTTCACCAACCTGATCGGGCGGACCGGCATGTTCCTCGTCCTCGGCATCCGCATCAACGGCTGGAACCCGAGCACTAACACCTGGCTCTCCCACGCCGGACCTTGGACCGCGAAAAAGACCCCGGCCGACGCCCTCACCCCGATCCCCGCAGACTGGCACGGCGTCCCACTGCCCGACGACTGGTACGGACAGACGACAGCCGCCTGACCCCAGACACGTTCGGAGAGAGCACTCCGGACACCACGAACAGAGGAAGCACCCCATGCGCATCCGCCACTTCCTGGCCCGCCGCCCCCGCCCCGCCGCGATCCTCGCGGCCGGCCTGACCGTCGCCCTCCTCGGCCTCGCGTCCCTCACGCACACCTACAGCGGCCGCAACGCCGGTATGACCGTCGGCACCCCCGGATGCTCCGTCGGCGTCGAGTGGCGCGGCGAGCCGGGCGTCTTCACCTCCTGCACCGGCACCGACCCCGACGCCGCCCCCCTCACCACCCGCTGACCCCGCCCCACCCACACCGGGGCGCACCGCCGTGCTGCGCCCCGGCCCCGACCGGAGGAGACACCCCATGGGCCGCCACATGAGCGCCACCGAACGCGCCGCCCGCGACGTCGTCAACAAGTACGTCCGCGACGGCCTGATGCAGCGGGGGGAGGCCAACCGCGCGATCCGCAACGGACTGCACATCGCGGAGACGACCGTCCGCACGGAGTACGTGAAGAACGGGTGGGGCTCCGCCCTGTACTACGGTCAGAAGGTCGCGGCGGCCCGCGAGGAGTTCGACGCCACCCGGCCCGGCTCGGTCGCCCGCAGCATGAAGGGCGCGCGCCTGCTGGCCACCGAGATTTACGCGGCCGTGTTCGCCGTCGTGGAGGCCGAGGAAGGCCGCCGCGAAGACGCGGAGCAGCTCACGCCGGCCCAGGCCGAGGACGTCATGGCCACCGTCCGCGACACCTCCCGCGAACTCCGCGAAGAGGCCGCCAAGCCGCACACCCGGCTCACCATCGCCGCGTAACAGCCCCCTCTGGCCGGGGCGCGACCCTATCCGCCGCGCCCCGGCACCCCGACCAAAAGGACCCCTGTGTTCGTCGACCTCGACCCGTCCGTGCGCCCGGTACTGATGAGCGCCCGCCCCGCCAACACCCAGCCCTACGACTTCGACCCGGCCGCCGTCCGCATCGTCCGCGCGGACCGCGTGCAGCACGGTGACGTGGTCCTCGGAGAGGTGTACGGCCACGACCCCGGCCACACCGCCACGGTCAGCTACCTGCCGTACGGCTGCACCCCGTACGCCGCCCGGCCGCGCCCCGTTGACCCCACGTGCCCGTGCGAGCTGTGCCGCCAGCACCGCACCGACCCGTACACCTACCTCACCGACCCGATCGCGCTCACCGTGTGGCCGCGCCCGGAGCTGGACCTCGACCCGGTGTGCCAGCTCAACAACGCCGACGAACTCTTGTTGGTCATCCCCGCCCACCGGCTCCCCGAGCCGGCCGCCCGGTGAACACCCCCGGGCAGGAGACCGCCCTCGTGCTCACCGCCGAGCAGATAACCGCCGCCGTGACCGCTGACGGCGTCCTGGACGGCTTCACGCTCACCGTCCGCGTCAGCGGCCGCCGCCGCTCCCTCGGCGTGACCGTCGAGCCCGGAGGGGACACCCTCACCCTGGCCGTGCCGGCCTCCGCCGAACTCGACGCCGTGGTCAGTGCGCTGCACAAGATGCGGGCCCGGATCGCCGGGGGCGTCAACCGGGCCCGCGAGCACGCCCCCGACCACCCCGTGCCCGCCCTGGTCGACGGCGCGGGGTTCGTGTGGCTCGGCAAGTCCCTCCGGCTGCGCACCCTCGACGGCCGCACGCCCGCGCAGCGCGCTGACGGGGAGCGCCTTCACGTCGGCCGTGACCTCCTGGCCCGCGACGGGGCGAAGCCGCTCATCCGCTGGTACTGCGAGCAGGGCACCGTGTGGGCGCGGCAGGCCGCCCCGGAGCTGTGGGCGCGTGCCACGCCCCCGGGGACGCCGCTGCCGGAACTGCGCGTCGCCGACATCGGCCGGAAGCGGTGGGGGAAGTACGAGCCGGCCCGGCACCGGGTCACCCTGGCGTGGCAGACGCTCCAGCTCCCCCCGTCCCTCGTCCGCTACGTCCTCGGCCACGAGCTGGCCCACGCCACCCGGCCCGCCGGGGCCGCGCACGGCCCGCAGTTCTGGAGGATGACCGAACGCATCATCCCCCTGGCCCGGGCGGAGGAACGGCGGCTCGCCCGAGAGGGCTGCACGGTGTGGATGGGCGACGTCCGCCCCCACTGACCCCTTCCCCTTCCGTCACCCCCCGGGGGCGCGCCGCCGCCGCTGCGCCCCCCGGGGGGCGTACGGCCGTACCACCCCGAGACAGGAGAACTCCCTCGTGAGCACTGCCCCCGACGCCCAGGGCCGCGACTGGACCGCGATGCACCGCGCCGACTTCGACCCGACGGCACCCCTGGCGCTGGTGGACCACCGCAGCGTCAGCCGTCGGCTGGAGGCCGTGACGCACTCGAACGGCACGGAGGCGCTGTTCGGTGAGGCCCCGAAGGCTGGCCGGACGCCCAGGCCCAGCAGGCCGGCTGCCACCGACCCGGACACCGAAACCCTGTTCTAGCAGGGGTGAAAGGTAAGCCGTGGGTACTGAATGGCGCGGTCTGATGGTGAGATGGTCGGGCCGCTTGGGGTGCTGAGCAGCAATGATCTAGTTTTTTCGGCGGATGGGTACCGCAGGAGATTCCCCATGGTGTAGTATTTTCCTTGTTGGCGGAGAGCAACCGCCAACGCCACGAAGAGAGGGACACCCACCATGACTTCTGCCCGCACCCGCCGCGCCGACCTCCTCCGGACCCGTGCCCGCGCCAACCGCGCCGCCTCCGCCGAACGCCGCGCCACCGCCCGCGCTGCCCGCCGCGTCCGCGCCGGTGCCCGCTCCCTGACCACCCACGTGATCGCCCTCGGTGTCAGCCGCGAGACCGTGAAGGGCGTCGCCAAGGCCCTTCAGGGCGTCGCCAAGAAGGAGCGCAGCAACGGCCTGAAGGGCAAGCGCGCCCGCATCCGCCGCACCGCCCGGGGCTTCAAGCGCCACGCCGTCACGGTCTACCGCTACACCCGCGCCCAGGTCGCGCAGATCGCCGCGCAGTACAAGCCGCGTAAGCCCGAGTACAAGGCCGTCCGCGCCGCGCTGATCGCCGCCTGAGCCACCCAGACCGCCGGGGCGCGGCAGCAACCCCCCCTGCCGCGCCCCGGCCCCCCGGAGACGGAGACACCCCATGGCCATCCCTCAGACCGCCCTCAACGCCGCCCACTGCGCCCGCGCCATCGCCACCATCGCCCGCACCCGCCTCCCCGCGCTGAACGCCCCCAGCCGCGCCGCCCTTGTCCAGATCGCCGAACGCCTCGACGCCGCCGCCCTTGCGCTGGAGACCGAAGACCCCGGCACCCTCGACGGCATCACCATTACGAACACACTGCCCTGGGACGCGTACGCCGCCCTGTCCCACGCCGACGACATCGCCGCCAACAACCCCACGATCGGCTTCCCGGCCGATCTCGGCCGGTACGTCACCGCCCCGATCTTCGGCGACGACGCGCCCATGCCCGCCCCGCTCCAACCGCGCAGCGCCGTACTGGCCGGGCAGGCCGCCGACCTGATCGCCCGGCTCCACGCCACCCACGCCCACCTCAAGACGGCGACCACCCCCGACGTCACCACGGCGCTCCTGGAGACGGCGTTCACCCTGCACCGCAAGCACGCCCGCCTCGCCGCCGCCGCCGCCTTCGACAACGCCCGCCCCTGCAACCAGCACTGACCGCCCCACCGCCGGGCAGGCCGCGACACAAGCCGCGCCCGCCCGGCGTACTTCCCGGCGACAGCACGCCGACCACGAACCGGAGGAACACCTGATGACCACTGCCCCCCAGCCCACCCCCAGCCCGACCACCACGCGCCCGTTCAGCATCAGCGACATCGCCCGCGCCGCCGCGCGCGTGCTCGGCGACAGCTGGGCCGCCGGAAAGAGCAACTGGGAAACGGCCGGCTACCTCCGGGGCCCGTTCCACACCCAGTTCGTCCTGGAGACGGACGAGCGCCAGCCCGACGAGGGCGGCGACCTGCGCCTCACCTACACGCCCCACCCGGCCGACAGGTTCACGACCGCACCCGTCCTGCCGGACGAGGTCGCCGAGGACGAGGAGGGGGTGCACTTCGAGCACGCGTCGCCCGTCGACGGGATCGACTCGTTGGCCGAGCTGACCGCCGCCACGATCCGCGCCATCACCACCCCCGCGCTCCCGGAGCCGTACAACCCCGCGCCCGGCAGCGAGTACCCGTTCAGCGTCAGCGACATCGCGCGCGCCGCCGCTCACCAGCTCGGCGACGGCTGGAGCGCCGAGTCCGGCCCCTGGGGCGTGACCGGCACCGTAAGCGGCCCCTACAACGCCAAGTTCACGATGGCCGTGGACTACGACAACGACCTGTGCATCTCGTGGGACCGGTTCGTGGGCGACGGCTTCCCGGAGCATCCTGAGCTGCCCGAGTCCGTGTGCGACTACGACGACGGCGTGTACCTGGAGCTGGCCGCCGCCTGTGACGGCCTGGAGTACCTGGCCGACCGGTCCGCCGCCGCGATCCGCGCCGTCACCGGCTACAACCCCGACGACTACGACTTCGAGTCGTCCGCGTCCCGGCAGCACCACGCCGACACCGGCCGCTACCTGCGCAAGGGCGAAGCCGAGTCCGCCTAGCGCTCACCCGCCGCCGCACCCCGGGGCCTGGCCGCCGAGCCGCCCCGGGGCGCGGCCCCAACACCCCCCTCCAGCCACCACCCCCGTGAAAGGGCCCCACATGTCCGCGCAGCTCACCCCCTCGGACAAGGCCGCCATCGAGGACGTGCTCACCCGCTGGAACGCCACCAACGACAGCGACGACGACACCAGCGACGAGGAACACGAGATCGCCGTCGACATGGCGGAACTGCTGTGGCAGCTCCACGGCAGCCTTCCCGTCAGCGGCTGACCACCCACCGCGCCCGGGGCTGGCCGCCGCGCCCCGGGCGCACCCCCCAGATCCCCTCCCGACCCACACGAAGGACCCGCACATGACCACCGCGCCTACGCCACTCATCGACCTTGAGGCGCTCGACGACCACGAGTTGGACAGCCTCTACAGCAAGGCCGGGCAGATCCTCCAGGTCCGCAGCGAGGCCGCGTTGCCCGCCGTGGTCCTGGAAGCCGTCCGGGAGACGCTTGCCGAGGACGGCGACACCCGCCGCCCCCTGCGCGCCGTGTTCTCCACCAGCAAGTGGGACAACGGGTACTTCTGGTACGCGGCCGAGGTACGAGTCACGTTGTTCGACGGGCGTACCGAGGAGATCGAGACTGTCGACCTGGACGACACCGACGCGGAAACGGCCCTGACGGACCACGTGTCGTACTTGGCGGAGCCCCTCGACAGCTGCGACACCCTGACCGTCACCTTCCAGCCGCCCACCGTGGCAATGACCTGACAGTCCTCCCGGTCCGGGGAAGCGCCCTTCCGCGTGGCCCCGGACCGGGCGACGTAAGCACCTCCCACCTGACTGCATACCCCGGCCGGAGAGCACCGCGCCGGACCCGCCACGAACCAGAGGAACACCCCAGTGCCCATTGCCCCTGTCGTCCACGCCCAGTCCGCCGCGCCGCTCGCCGCTCTCCTGCCCGACCGCCGGGGCCGGGCCTGGCAGGTCGGGCCCGCCCCGTACTGCATCCGCCCCAACGCGGCCACGTCCAGCATCACCAACCTGGGCCGCTCCCTGATCGTCGCCGAGGAGGGCGGCCGCATCGAGGTGTTCCACAATCGGCCGGACAAGTTCGCCACCGCCCCGGCCGCCGTCGCCGACGCTTCCGACCGAGACGCCGTTCCCCAGCTCGCCGCGCGCATCCTGCACGGCGTGCTGCCCGCGCTGGAGCGGGAGAGCGCCCGGGACACCGCCCGGGAACGCGGCTGGCGTGGTGTCGTCGCCGACAAGGCCGACGACATGACCGAGGTTGGCTACGCCCTCATCGCGCACGGCGCGCACCCGATGGCCGTTGCGGACCTGAACGGGCCCGCCCTGATCTGGGTGTCCGACAGCGGCGCGCAGTGGCGGCTGGGCATGTGGGGGACCGCCGGAAACCTCACCCTCACCTACGACGGTCCCGTGAGCGGCCTGTACGCGGTTCTGCCGTCCCTGCTGCTCCTGGATGACGGGCAAGGCCAGGAGGACGCCGGTAGCGCGTTCACGCGGCACCTGGCGGGCCGGTTCCCGCAGCTGCGGCCCCTCACCCCGGGCGAGGTCGAGTTCAGCCGACTCGGTGATGTCGGCGGGTACATCGCGCTGCCCGCCGCAGACGAGCCGACCGACTACGCGGACGACGTCCGCCGGGTCGTCGCCGAGTTCAGCGGCTTGGGCGCGGACCTGCTCCTCACCCTCGTCCCGCACCTGATCTGACCCCTGCTCGCCTGTCCCGCGCCCTGGCCTGCCCGGCCGGGGCGCGGGACGCCCCTGGAAGGCCGCCCACCGTGACTCCGCCCACCGTGACTCCGCCCGCCGTCGACTGCCCCGCCCAGACCCTCGCCGCCCGCGTGGCCGCACTCCTGCCCGCCCGGGCCGGCACCCCGTGGACCGTCGAGCCGGCCTCCGCCTGGTGGTCGACGAAGCCGACCGCCCGCCTCGCCCAGAACGGGCGCGCACTGATCCTTGTGGCGCACCCGTGGCATACCGAGATCGCCTGGCAGCTCCCCGGCCGCGAGCCGTACGAGCCGGATCTCCGCATAGACGCCCTGGCCCCCGACCAGGTCGCCCGCGAGGTGCTGCGCCTGGTCCTGCCCGTCCTGGACGACGAGACGGGCGCCCGCGGCCTCGGCCCGTCCCGGATCGAGCTGCTCGCCGAGATCGGACACGCCATGCGCGCGCAGGGCGCGGCGACGTACGAGCGGGGCGGCCTGCTGGTGGACACGGTCACCGTCACGTGGGCGTCGGGCGGGGTGCGCTGCTCGGCGTCCCTGCACGGCCGCAACCCGGTGTGCGACGTGCAGATCGAGGGGCCGGTGCGCGCCGTGGAGCGGGCGGTGACCCGCTTCCTGCCCGGCGCCGCTCCCGGTCGGCCGGTGCCGGGGGTCCGCGGTCGGCTCCCGCGCCGCCTGGCCGCCGCTCTGGCCCGGCATGTCGACGTCGAGCAGACGGCCGCCGGGGGGCTGGCCTTCGGCACGGGGCCCGGCCCGGGCCCGTACGGGTACGCGGCGCCCGCCGCCGACCCGGCCGCCCGGGCGCACGACACCGTGCCCGCCTCCGTCGACCTCCACGCCGTCGGCGTCGACTTCCTCGTCTCCCTCGCCCCCCAGCTCGCCCGCTGAACCTGCTGCGCCCCCACCGGCTCACGGGGGCGCCCCGCTTCCCTGGAAAGGACAACCCTGATCGTGACCACCAGCAACCTTTCGCCGGTCTCCGAGGTCAGCGCCGCCGAAGCCGCCCTGTGCGCTCTGGCAAAGCGGATGCTGGCGCTCGTCGCCGCCACGCTGCACCACCAGTTCCCCACCGGCGCCTACCTCGTCCTGACCCGCCCGGTCGACGGCAGCGATGACGACTCCGTGCGTCTGGACTCCGTCCGCGCTGCCCGGGGCGAGATCGTGTGGTCGTTCACGGAGAAGCCGCACGAGGAGCACTTGCTCCCGGCCGTGTCCGAGGAGATCGAGGCCCTGTGGGGGGACTCCAACCCCCGCAATACCGACGACGTGCTGAACCTGATCCAGCGGGTTGACCGGCTCGCCCTGTACGAGTTCCTCCAGTTCCTGCCCGAGGAGTGCCAGACGGAGGACGAGATCGAGGACGCGGAGGGCTGGGGCCGCACGCCGCTCGGTATCGCCCTCGGGCCGGCCAGCGAGCCGACCGCCCCCGGCGCAAGCGCCTGATCCACCGCCCTCACCCGTGCGCCCGGGCCGTGCGGCCCGGGCGCACGCCCTCTCCCTGTGAACTGGAGCCACCCCATGCTGACCCCCGCCACACCCGACCAGCTCGCCGCCGTGGAGGCGCTGCTCCCGCCGGACCGGGCGCCCGTGGCCATCGCGGTCGTCCTGGACACCGCCGAGGTGCACGCCGAGACCCGTCGGGGCAGTCACACCACCGAGGCGTTCGGCCGGTACTGCCGCACCGCCGTGCCGATGCTGCTGCGCCGGCTGCTGGCCGCCGAGTCTGAGCTTGACGTCCTGCGCGCCCAGGTGGCCCGGTATGTGGCCGCGGCCGACCAGGGCCAGGACCCGGCGCCCGGTGAACTTGTCGAGGACTGCAAGCGGGCGGGGATCGACCTGCGGGACGAGGTCGCCGCGGCGGCCGCCGTCCTCGAGGCCGAGGGCCGGTTCGCCGCGTTCGGCTGACCAGCGGCTGTAACAGCTCCCGTCCAACGGCCGTTCCCTGTCGCATCGGGGAGCGGCCGTTTCCCGTTTTCCCCGCCCGCCCGCGCTCCTGGAGACCATCGTGAGCAGTGAGCTGCCGCCCCTCGTCCCGTGCACCGACCCGGACCACACCGGGCCGCGCCGCGAACTCCTCGGCTGCGTCGGCCCGGAGCCGGCCCCGCCCGCGCTCACCTCCGGTGTGACCGGCGCCGCGCTCCAGTGGACCGGGTTCAGCGTAGCCAGCAGCCCAGGTGCGGCGGGCCGGAGTGGTTCGTAGGCCTTGGGTCAGGAGGAGGTGAATGGACGTTGACCCGATTGCTCACGCTTCGCCTACGATGGGTATACTCACGGTGATGCATGTGAGCCCAACTCTTTGCATCCGGCACCGCCGAGGCTTTCCACGACGACCGTCCGGCGGTGCCCCAATCCAGCTCTAGGCGCATGAGAGCACGGTGGCGGGCCGTGATGTCGACCGGCTCGGTAAGGACGGCCTGGACGAAGCACCTAGACGTGCTGCGCCGGCGTGCTGTGGCCGAGGCCATCGACGTGGGCGCGGACACGCCCTGGCCGTCGCTGGTCGATCGCATCGGCGCCACGCACCGGGTGGCGCGCCGTGCCGCCTGGGCGCAGCACGCGGCCGCCGGGTCGTGCCCCCCACGTCGCTCCGGTCATCGGCGGGCGGTGCGGCCGCTGCACCCGGTACTCGGCCGTGCGGCGCACGGTGGCGGAGACTGACCAGGAGGTGCGACGCCTGGCTCGGCGGCGGTCCGCTCTCTGGCTCCTCGACCGGCTGAGCGAGGGCCTGATCACCCCGGAGTAGGGGGAGGATCTGCGGCGACACTTCGAGGCGGAGGTGCGAGAGGGGAATGGGCTGGCCTCCACCGTCCGGGAGCTGTCTCCGCAAATCCGCGCAGCCGCGGCGGCTCTCGAGGAGGCGCGCGACAAGGCGAAGCGGGACGTGGCCCGGGTGTCCGCGGCGGGCGCCGAGCATGCGGGGAAGGCCCGGACCGTGCTCGCCGAGTTGCTGAAGGGGTTCTCTCCGCGGTGGGTCGACGGGCAGGTGGCGTTCTATCGGCCCATCTTGACGGCGGTCCCCGTGGAGTCCTTCGAACGGTGGCGCCGCGCCGCCGGCGGCGATGCTGGCGTGGCGTCGGAAGGGGTCTGGTGTATGAGCCGGACCGGGTGCGATGGCGGTTGTTGCGCGCGGGCGGCCGACGACGTTGCCCCGGCCGAGTACGCGGGTGGGTGACCGCTGCTGCGCCCGGTCGCTGGGCGGATCGGGCGCAATAGACCTGGTGATGGTACGTCAAGGGGACCAAATGGCTAGTTTTGCCTGACCGAAAGCCGAAATATTCCCCATGGTGTACCATTCAGAGTGTTGGTGGAGAGCAACCTCCGACACCGCCACGAACAGAGGAACACCAGATGCGGATCCTGCCCCCAGCGGTCGCCACCGCCGTCCACGTCGCCACCCTCGCCCGCCGGAACGGCCGCCCCATCCCCCCGAAGGCGCTCGCCGTCCTCGACGCCTACGCCGCCCCGTTCCCCGGCCGCTGGCTCGTCGCCCCCATGCCCGGCGACCCGGTCCGCATCATCGAGTTGTTCGCGGGCCCCGGCGGATGGTCGGAGGGCATCGCGACCGTCCTCGGCGTCCTCGTCGACGCCGTCGGCATCGACGTCTCCAAGGACGCGTGCGCCACCGCCACCGCCGCCGGGCACATCCGCATCTGCGCCGACATCACCACGCTCGACCCCGAGCACCCCGCCTTGCGGTACACGGTCGGCCTGATCGTGTCCCCGCCGTGCCCCTCGTTCTCCCCGGCCGGGAAGCACACCGGGCTGGAAGAGGCCAACATCCTCACCCTGTGCCGCGTCCTGGCCCAGTGCTCGGAGGCGGGCGGGTTCCTCCCCGGCAACGAGCTGGACGACTGGTGCGAGGGCTGCGCCACCTGCGACCAGCTCGGCTACCACGACGGCTACGCCCCGCGCTCCGGCCTCACCTGGGACGACCTGCGCGCCCAGCTCGCCCCGCTCACCGACCCCCGCATCGGCCTCATGGCCGAGATTCTGTTCTGGGGGTTCGGCCTTCAGGCCGCCGGTGCGCCGCTCCAGTTCATCGCCATGGAGCAGTCAGCCCGCCTGCCTCAGCAGATCCTCGACGACATCCGGCTGGAGCTGCGCGGCGGCCAGGAAGAGGGCGAGTGGTACTGGACCACCCACGGCATCCTCGAAGCCTCCCGGTTCGGGCTGGCCTCCCGCCGCGAGCGGGTGTTCTTCCTGGCCTCACGCGGCTTGTCGTACCTACCCACGCCCACCGCGAGCGTCCGCCAGACCACCATGGCGCAGGCCCTCGGCTGGAAGGAGGGCGAGCGCATCAACACCCGTGGCGTCCGCCCGATCGACCCGAAGACCGGCCGCCCCAAGGGCGGCAACGAGTTCTCCGCCGACAAGCCGTCGAACTGCCTCACCGGCAAGGCCCGCACCTGGAAGCGCGTCAGCGACGGTCTTCGCCTCACCACGAACGAGGCCGGTGTCCTGGTCGGCTTCCGCCGCTCGTACCCGGGCGAGGGTTCCCGCACGAGCGTGTTCCAGCAGCTCGCCGACGTCGTCCCCCCGATCATGGCGGCGCGGCTGCTCGCCCAGTTCTTCGGCGTCGACGGCGAGGGCTTGACCGCCGACTACCTCGACCAGCTCTACCGGATGGACGAACTGATCCACAGCGCCGACGACTACGGCCCGGCCGCCTGATACCACCCCCGACCGGCCCCCGCCCGCCCGGCGGGGGCCGCCGTCGTTCCCCGCCCTGTAACAGCCGCCCCCGGCCCGACGTTCCCCCGGACATGAGCGAACTCCTCCCCTCCCCGGCCTGCCCCGCCGCTCCGTCCCCGGCCACGTCCTGGGCACAGATGCTCGACCCGCAGGACCCGCCCGTCGTCCTGGCCACCACGCTCACCGTCGACGGCATGGAGTTCGCCTATGGGGTATCCGTTGACCCGCGCGCGTGGGAACGCATCAGCAGGGACCCGGCGATCCGCGCCGGCTACGAGCACAGTCTCCGACTCAAGCTCGCGGAATCCATCGTGGAGCGCCTCGCCCCGCCCGTCACCGTGCAGATGCCGCCAGCGCTCGACGAGACGGGGGCGCGCACCGGCCAGAACACCGCCCACCCGAACTAGGCTCGAAAGCATGAGCACCGCCCCCGCCCCCGACCCGGCCCCGTTCGACCCGCACGCCTTCCCCGCCGACCTGGTCGCCGCGCAGCGCCAGGCCGCCGAGCTGCACGCCGCCCTGCACGCCCACCAGACCAGCCTTCCGTGGTCACGGGAACCACACCCCGGATGGCCGGAGGTCGCCGAACGGGGCAGAGAGCACCCAGGGCGGGCCGCGTCGCCCGGCTGGACGCCGCAGGAGGCCACCCGGTTCGACCAGTTGCTTGTGGCACTGCGGGACGCCAGGGCGGCCGTACAGGGGCACCCGTGGTGGGCGCGCTGCCGGGCGGAGGGAATCGAAGGCGCGGACCTGGTCGCCGCCCGGCAGGCCCTCAAGCACGCCCCAGGCGCCGTGCCTGTGGCCCGCGGGGACGTCGACGCAGCGGCATGACCGGCCAGAGGTCAGGCTGAGCGGTCCCAGGCCTGTTGCGGCGGTGAGGCCGGCCGGGGCAGGCCCGGGCGCTCCCCGCCGTCGGGTATCCGCCAGCCGTGCGGATCGACGCCGGTGTCCACCGTCGCCGACAGGTTCACCATGGCCATCAGCTCGACGTCGGCGAGCTGCTCCACGGCCAAGCCCGTCGCGGACATCAGGTCGAAGGTCTGGACGGGGACGAGGATCTGCCCGCCGGCGAACGTCGGCACGGACACGTGGGCGGTGTACGGGCCCGCCCGCATGACCCGGACCCGCACCCACCCGTACCTGGCGCTCTCCATCCTGTGTTCCTACCCCTGCGGCGGCCGCCGTGGCCAGCCGGTTTCGCCACGCATCCTGTCCGGCCCGCTGCGAGAGCACGAAGGGTTACAGGGCGGCCCACACGGGGCGCGCCCCCTTTCCCCTCGGGAGGCCAGCTCATGGCTGCCGTCGTCCGCACCTACCTGATCACCAACGCGAGCGCCCTGTTCGGCGAAGGCGCTCGCATCCGCATCTACAGCGCCGCCCCCGCCGGCTTTGTCGTCCGCCGCGTCATCGGCGGCCGCCCGGTCGCCGTTCTGCTCACCGACAGCCCGCTGCCCGGCCACGGCAACGTCCTGATCGCCGAACTCCAGGACTGCTACCTGTAGCCGCTGGACGTCTGCGATGCTCGGGGCCATGGACCTCGTGCCTGGCCCCGAGCATCAGCCCAAGCCCGCCGTCCGCGTGGACGTGGACGTCTCGGGATACCTCGAGGCCTTGGAGAAGGTGCGGGCCGCCGTACTGTTCGGGTGGCACGAGGACCTCGCCGCCCTGGACGACGAGCTGGGCACCCTGTTCCGCGGGCAGCTCTAGCCGGGCGCCACGCCCCCGCCCGGCCGCGCCCGCGGCATGGTCCCCTGCCGAGTCGCGTCGGCCGCCCTGGACGGCGTGGAGCTGCTCCCATGGGCCACCCTGAGCCCAAGCTGTGGCCACTGGTACGTCCTGGCCCTGACTGACGTGTCCCCGAGCAGGTCCACCTCGACCTGGTAGCGGACCGTCCCGTCCGGCCAGTCCTGCCGCGCCATGACCGGCGCGTACCGCCACCGCCCGGCCGACCACACCCGCAGCGCCGGACGGTCGCCCGTCGGCCACGTCCACACCGCCGGCTCCGGCCCGTCCTCCGGGCGCCACGGGCGGGACGGCTCCGGCTCCTCGATCGTGCTCACCCTCTCGACTGTAGGCGGCCCCGCCCAGGCAGGGCGCGACGGTAGGCCAGCTCACCGCCCATGATCCGCAGCTCACCCCCATCTCCTGGAGTGTGCCGTGAGTACCGTCCTGACCGCTGACGCCCGACGACTTCCACTCCGGGCCAGCACCGTCGACCTGGTAGTGACCTCGCCGCCGTACTGGAAGAAGCGGGATTACGGCAGCGCAAACCAGCTCGGCCAGGAAGCAACGCCAGCGGCCTACGTCGCGGCGCTGATGGACTGCCTCACGGAGTGGCGGCGCGTTCTCACCCCCACCGGCAGCGTCATGCTCAACGTGGGGGACGGCTACAGCCGCCGCTCGCTCGCAGGCATCCCGGCCCGGGTCGAGGCGGCCGCCACGGACGCCGGCTGGCTGGTCCGGAACCGAATCATCTGGACGAAGTCGCGCGGCGTGCCCGACCCCGCCCGCGACCGGCTCGCGAACCGGCACGAGTACGTCCTGCACCTCACGCGGCGCCGCTACTACTACGACCTCCACGGCTACGCCGAGGAGTACGGCCGCGGAGCCAACCCCGGGGACGTCTGGCACATCGAGCCGACGCGAGGGGCGAGCGCGCACCTGGCCCCGTTCCCCGTGGAACTGGCACGCCGCGCGGTGATGCTCGGATGCCCGCGCCGCGTCTGCACGGTGTGCGGAAGTCCGTCGCAGCGGCTCCTCGGCCGCGCAACGAAGCTCGACCCCGCCCGCCCTCAGGCCCGCCGTGCCATGCAACTCGCCGAAGAGGCCGGTCTCGGCCCCGCCCACATCGCCGCGATCCAGGCCACTGGCCTGTCCGACGCGGGTAAGGCCATGCAAGTGCAGACCGGTACCGGCCGGAACAGCGCGCACGTGCAGCACCTGGCCGCCGAGGCCAAGAAGGCGCTGGGCGGGTACTTCCGGGAGTTCACCATGGCCCGCAGAATCACGCTCGGGTGGTCCGACTGCGGCCATGAGGCCATGCGCCCCGGAAGAGTGCTGGACCCCTTCGCCGGTACCGGCACCACGGGCGTGGCCGCGGTGGAACAGGGCCTGGACTACGTGGGCGCCGACCTCAACCTGGAGCACCACGGCAACCTGGATGCGCTGGCTTCACAGCTGCCGCTATCTACCTGAACGGGCAGGGCGCGACGGTAGACCGTCCCGGCCTCCACGATCCGCAGCGTCATCTGCTCCACGCTTCGGGAAGGCCACGCTGTGAACCCTCGATCGTCTCGCCTCGCCGCCCTGTTCGGTATCGCCTGCCTGGGACTCCTCGCCCTCACCGGCTGCTCAGCCGACGCGGGTCCGCGCCGTTGCCCGACGACGCACACCGCCGCTGGTGACTACGTCCCGGCCGGGCCGCGCCCGTGCATCCTCTACGGCACCGGGCACGGCCACCCGGCCGCTGGTGCCAACCATTCCGCGGGCAGCGGCGGCCGCGACAGCGCCAAGGAGTCGATCAAGGACGCCAGCAAGACCCCCGCCAAGGGCTCGGCGAAGGCGCCCGCGGTGAAGACGCCGGCTGCGCCGAAGTCCCTCCCCGGCGGGGTGTCGCTGCGCAAGCGGTGACAATTTCGCAGCGCGCGACGTAAGACACGTGGGCCGGACACGGTCCGCCCGACAACCCGCTACGGAAGGAACCCCCGTGTCTGACACCACCGCCGCCAAGGCCAGTTGCTCCCCGTGCGCGCTGGAGCCCCTGGATCTCGTCGCCGACTCCTGCGGCCCGTGCGAGCGCGACAACCGCCGGATCCTGGTCCTGCTCGTGGCCAACCTGGTCGTCGTCTTCGTGGCCCTCGCAGCGGTCTGCGCTTACGTGGTCGGCTCCACGGCGAGGTCTCACCCCGCCCCGGCCCCGGCCACGTCGGCGGCGCCCGCGGACCCATGGCCTGCGCCCAGCTCGCCGGCGGCTACGTGGATGCCGTCGCCGTCCCTGTCCGCGCCCGGCCCGAACGGCACGCCGTGCAACATCTTCGACGCCGAATGCAACAGCGGTAGCGGCGGCGCCGGCGGCGTGGTCGAGCGAGGCGCCAGCGCCGACGGTGCCTGACTAGGAGGCGGCGGCCGCGTCCAGGGTCCGCGCGGCAGACCCGAGCGAGGCGAACGCTTCTCCGAGCTTGAAGCTCTCGGCGGAAGTCAGCCCGTCCAGCCCGTCCACGGCGTCGTAAACCCGCTGCTGGAGCGCCTTAACATCGGCGGCAAGAGTGCGAAAGCACCGTGCGGAATCCTCGGACACAGCTCCCCCTGGGGCGCGGGCGGATGGGAGACCAAGCTACGGCCACGACCCCGCCGAAGAGTTCAGAACCAGGAAGCGGTTCACCCCTTCGGGTCCACCCCGCGCCCCGGCCGGACGACTCTCCGGCCGGGGCGCAGCCGTGTCCGGCCATTGACAGGTGACCCGCCGGTAACCAGAGGCGGACGTAAGCACTCCGGTTCGTACAGGGTGCACCCTTTGCCCGCGGCGCTCCCGCGGCCGCCACCCACGGCGGCCCGCGCCGCGGCGGAAGGGAGCAGCGTGCAGCCGCACGTCATCACGGCGATCCACGACTGGCGGATCTCCTGGGACGAACAGCAGTTCGCCGCGCAGGAGGCATTCACCGCGGCGTTCCCCGCCCTCAGCCCAGCTGACCGGTGCCCCTGCCTCGGCCCCACCCTGCGCTGGGAGAAGCCTGGCGAAGGCTCGGGCAAGGTCTGCCTCGACGACCACGGGCGCGCCACGATCGAGTTCGAGGGCGTTCCACAGGCAGTCGTCGGCATGGTCATGACGGAGGTGTGGGGACCCGACTGGTTCGATGAGGGGCCCGGCGGATTCGCCGAGGCGGCACCCGGCCAGTACAGCTACGAGGACGATTCGACGTACGCCGAGTACTACATCAACGTCCTGGAGAACGGCCTCACGTCGATCGCTTTGTCCTACGCGAAGGTCGACGACATCGCCGCGATCCTCGACGCCCTCGAACAGGCCCTCGCAGCTCAGCGGCCAGCCTGACCGCGGGCGGGGTGAGGCGACGTGGTTACCGGGGACCAGTCCGCGTCGTCTCACCCCGAGCGCACGTCATCTCACCTGGCCGGTCCGCCGGCGGACTGCTTCCCTGAGAAGCCCCACGGCGCGACGCAAGCCGAAGCTCGTCTCTACGGTCCGCAGCCATGCTCATGACTGCCGCCCCACCCTGCACCCGGTTCGCCCGCCTCGCGGCCCGCGCCCGGAACATCGTCGACTCCGGCCTGTGCACGCGCACCTCGGCCGTCCCCGACTGGCTCGCCCGCCTCGACCAGCTGGAGCACCTGACCGCCGCGGCGGCCGCCGACCGACGCGCCACCCTCGCGATCCTCGACGACCACGTTGTGACCGACCTGCTGGTCCTGTCGTACCTTCGGCACGGCACGCCGTACGCCCTGTGGGCCGACACCCTCGCCGGATTCGCCGAGGACGTCCTCGGCGTCAGCACCTGGGCACAGCTCCACGGCCTCCTCGAGCCGTCGCCACAATGAGCGCGGAGGAGATCCGACTCCACCTGGTGCCAGTCCGGCAGAAGGACGCCAAGGCCTTCGTCGCCGAGTGGCACCGGCACCACAAGCCGCCGGCGGGCGCGGTTTTCACCGTGGGGGCCGCGGACCAGGGCGGCGTGCTGCGCGCTGTGGCCATCGTCGGCCGTCCCGTCGCCCGTCATTACGACGACGGCCAGACGCTTGAGGTGACCCGCACCGCGACGGACGGCGTCCGCAACGCCAACAGCCTGCTGTACGGGGCTGCATGGCGGGCCGCGAAAGCCCTCGGGTACGCCCGGCTGATCACATACACACAGGAAGGCGAGTCGGGCGTCAGCCTGCGCGCTGCCGGCTGGACGGTCCTCGCCCAGCGCCGACCGAGGCCCGGCTGGAACTGCGCAAGCCGCCCCCGCACAGCGCAGGGCACCGAGAACGTGGCGCGCACTCTGTGGGGGGCACCGCCAGGAGACGCGACGTAAGTCCGCTGGACGGACCACGCTCCAGGCTCGCGTGCCGTTCGCGGCCCGCTCCTTGTCGACTCGATCCCCTCGGAGCCCCCTGTGCCCCTGAAGAACTACCGCTACTGGCGTCTGTGCTCACGCGCATACCTCCTGTTCACCAGGAGCCGTCACGACGGCCGCACCAGCCGTTCCTTCGGCATCCGAGGGCCCTTGCCGCTCCAGCCGGGCGTCATGGCGCTGACCTGGAGCCGTGAGGCCTACTACATGCCGTGCGACGAGCGGCGGCGCGGCCACTGGAAGAGGTGGAAGCAGACGCTCAGCAAGCCGACGCTCAGCGCGGTCCGGCATGACACGGGGCGTCTGATGGCGTCCTACTGCCCGGCCCAGACGAAGGCGTGGGTGGGACTCGCGCTGGCCCTCCCGCGGCTGAACCTGTTCCTGGACTGGACGCCCCGCTCCTGGCTGCGCGAGGCCGGCGAGCACGTGGGGCAGGCCTGCCAGGCCTGCGCGGATGCGGGCTGGCAGCCGGGCGCGATCGAGATGGCGACGCAGTCCCGGGCCGGAAGACGGCAGGACCGTAAGGCGCGGGACGCGACGTAAGACGCGGCCGGCGTCCACTCTCCCCGGTCTCGCCCCGGGCGCGCCCATCAGGGCCGTGAACCTCGCGGTCCGGCGCCCGGGGCAGGCGAGGAGACCAGTGCTGTGAAGGCACGACGGCGAACCGGGCCCACCGACGTGGTGAAGGCGCTCGTGTTCCAGCGCGATGACGGGATGTGCGTGCGCTGCACGACCCGGCAGGACCTGACCATCCACCACCGGGTGAACCGTGGCATGGGCGGCGCGCGGGAGCCGTGGATCAACCAGGCGCACAACCTGCTGACCGCGTGCACGACGTGCAACTCGTGGTTCGAGGACCACCCGCGCGAGTCGTACGAGAACGGGTGGAAGGTGCGCCGGCCGCAGCTCCCCGGTGAGGTCGAGGTGCTCTACCCCGACGGTCGCCGGTACCTGCTCACCCCTGACGGGGTGCGCTCCGTGATGGCGGGGGTGGCCCGATGAGGTGGCGCTGGTGGGCCGGAGCGAAGACCGGCACGGAGACGTACGTGCCGCTGGCGCCCCGCAAGCGTGCCCGCCGCGGCCGCGCGTCCACGCCGGACGGGTCATGGGTCGCGGCCGCGGTCGAGGGGCTCGTCGAGGGCCTGGTCGACGCGTTGTTCTGCGGGGGGCGGAAGTGGTGAGCCAGTGCTGCACCCCGGAGAACCGGTGCCTGCCGTGGCGCATCGGCGCGTTCGTCTTCCATCTCGGATGGGCGGGTCTGCTGTGGGAGTCGTTCTCTCCGCTCTGCGCGCTCGTGTTCCTCGTGCTGACGCTGGCCGGGTCGATCCGGCGGGCGCGCTTCGTCGACGTCGGCCGGTTCACCGCCGGCGTGTGGCGCGCGTCCCCCGCGGCACCGCCTGTGATCGTCGGTATCGCGTGGGTGCTGCACCACGACGGCCGGAAGAAGGCCGGCGTCGAGATCGTCGTCGGCTCGGTCTGCATGGGGGTGTTCGCGCTCATGCCGCGGAGCGAGTGGCCTTCCTACAAGCGGCGGAAGGCCGAATCCGAGGAGCGGCGAGAAGGGCGCCGCTTGTGACCCGCCGCGTCACGTTGCAGCAGCGCATGCGCAGGCCTCGGAGTTTGCGCCTGGGCCCCTTCCAGGTGTGGGTGGCGCGGATCCCACAGTGCCCCCGCTTCGCGGTCGGGCAGATCGCGGTCACGGACACGCCTGGCACGCCGGCTCCGGGGCAGCGGTGGGCGAATGATGCGCAGGGGAGAACGCTAGTGGTCGCCGGCGTTGCGTTCGGGGTGCTGCGCCGCAGGTCAGTCCTCATGTCGATACGACAACCCTGACACGTCATTCCCTAGGGTGTACTATTCCCGCTGGCGCGGCGGTGTGGGGTTGCCCCAGTCGCCGCTACGGCGCTCAACCGGCGCCACAGTTGGATGGAGGACAGCCGGCATGCCCAGGGCTGGAATCAAGTACGGCAGCATCGCGAAACCGGACTACACCGCGCTCCGCCAGGAGGCCGAGCAGGCGGCGATGGCCGCCCTCGGTCTGGAGCGCCCGGAGGACGCTGTCGGGAAGGTCCGCCCGGACGACCTGGTGGTGAAGGCCGCCGACGCCGTCCGCCAGGCCGACGCCGAACTCGCCCTGCACCAGGACGAGCGGGACGCGGCGCTGACGAGCCTGTGGTTCTACGACCCGCGTTACGGCCTGGTCGAAAGCTCCGGGCTGGGGACCATGGCGTACCGCGATGCCATCGCGAAGAGGGTGTACGGCGACAAGAAGCACAAGCTGCCGGCGGCGGAGTCGAACGAGGAACTGGCCCGGGTCGGGCGGGAACTGGGCGTGACGCAGCTCGAGGACGCCGAGGAGAAGCTCCTCGAGTCGGCCCCGATCACCTTCCAGGCGCGGATCCGCCGCTCCATCGCCCTGCGCTACATGCAGGAGGCGGTGTTCGCCCTGGGGAGGCCGCCCTACAACTGGAAGCCTGAGAAGATCGCCGAGCACGCCGGCGTCACCCGCAAGCTGGTCTACAAGCATCGGGACACGGCTGCCAAGCGCCACGGCATGTGACGCCTGCCCGCCCCGTTCCCGGCCGGCCCCAGCAGTATCGGGGCCGGCCGCTTTCATGCTCCCTCGCTGGTCGGGCCGGGAACGGGTTCCTGGGCCCCGGCCACCGGAGCCCAGGTTTCCGGGCCCCGGTGAAGCGGTCGCCCGTTGACCGGGTTCCGGCTGGCTGGGCCCCTTTAGTAAGAAGATCAAGTAACACCATCAAGTAAGTTCCGATGCCTTCGCTCCGCTCAGGCATCGGCGCGTACCGGGGATCGCTAAGCCTCCAGCGGCCGACCCGCAGCAGCGGCAGCAGGAGCGGGGTGTCACAGAATCCGGCCGCCCGGCGTTCCCCCCTGCATGACGTCACAGAAGCCCCGCCGCACCATGCTCCCGCCGAACCTCACCCGCAACTACCACGAGGTGCAGCGCCTCATCGCCGAAGGGGAGGGCCGGGAACTCCCGCACTGGTATCAGCTCACCGCCGAGCAGAAGCTGGCCCAAGAGCGGGAGGTGGAGTTGTTCCGGCGGGCGATCCTCCGGGCCGAGGAGGAGCAGGACCTCGTCGCGAGCTTCAACGCCCCCGCCGCCCCGGCGCCGCCGACCGCCGAGTCCACGGAAGCAGCCGCGCCCGCGGCCGACCCCGAGTGCTTCATCTGCGCCGTCGCCCACGCCCTGAACCAGCGGGCCGGCTGCGACGTCGGGAGCAGCGGCCAGGACGTCGTGTACGTATTCGAGCACGCCTTCCTTACCAGCCAGGAACGCGCCGACGGCGTGAAGCGGGCCAACGAGGCCATCGCCCAGTGGCTGGCCGGGAACCCCATGACCGGCATCCCGGCCCCCGGCCTGGGCGGCCTGGACGGCTTCAGCCCCCGGTTCAGCGACCTGTGGCTGGAGTTCGGGAAGCAGCAGAAGCGGCAGCCGTTCCCGCCGAAGGTGTAACAGGATCCGGTCCGCCGACGTACTACAAGGTGCGGCTGGCCCTCCGACCCCGACATTCCCCCGGGGAAGGCACTCCGGCCACACCCCCCGAAGAACCGGGGGCACCCCTGCTCCGCCTCCCCGGAGCAGGGCCGCCCCGGCTCAGAACTTCCGGCACGGGCGTCACCCCTGACAGGCAGCGGGCGACAGGGTCTTCATGCGACTGCCGGAAACCCGCGGCCTGGCCGAACGGTCTGGGCATGGACCGTTCGGCCAGGCCGCGACACTAGATCCCCGCAGGCGGCACCTTCCGCGGCATGTCCCGCACGCAGCCCCCCACCGCCCGACGCCCGGTCACCCCGCCGGCCAAGGAGCTGCGGCACGCCAGGAAGCCCGGCGTCGTCTCCCGCGACGCCGCGAACGTCGCCGACATCCTGCTCCGCGCCACCGCCCCGGACCGCCGCCGCGCCTTCAAGCACGACCTGAGCGCCCGCGAGCGGCCGTACGTCATGCGGGAGGTCGAGCGGGCCACCGGCTCCATGTACGGGCTGTGGCACGACACTCCCTCCGGCTTCATCGAGGACGTCCTCGGCGAAAGCATCTGGTCCCGGCAGCGGGAGATCGTCGACGCCGTCCCCTTCCACAAGCGGATCGCCGTCCCAGCCGGCTTCGGCGTCGGGAAAACCTGGATCGCGGGCAGGCTCGTCGCCTGGGCGGGCGCGGTCAACGCGCCCGGCACGATGGTCATCGTCACCACCGCGACCCGGTTCCGGCAGGTCCGCAACCAGCTGTGGCCGCACATCCGCAAGACCGTCGCCCGCGCAGGCCTGCCCGGCTTCTGTGACACCACCCAGTGGAAAATCCCTGATCAGTGGGGCAACGACGTCATCGTGGCGTACGGCTTCACCGCGCCGGAGAACGACGAAGCGGCCATGCAGGGCATCCACGGCACGCCGAAGCTGCTCATCGTCGTCGACGAGGCCGGCGGTATCGCCCGCACCATCGGCAACGGCACCAACAACCTGCTGACCGGCGACGCCCGCATGCTGGCCATCGGCAACCCGGCCATGGACGACCCCAGGTCCTGGTTCGAGGGCCTGTGCGAGGAAGGCGAGGACCCGGAGGAGCCCAGCACGGTCACCATCCCCATCGCCACGTTCGCCAGCCCGGCCATCACCGGCGAGCGCGTCCCGTACTGCAACGACTGCCCCGACGGCGTTCCCCCGCACTCCCTCGCCATCCACCTCCCCGACCAGGAGTGGGTCGACCGCACCATCCGCGAGTACGGGCCCGATCACCCGTACGTCATCGCGAAGGTCCACGCGAAGTTCCCCAAGGGCGGCGGCGGCCTCACCATCCCCGTCACCTGGGTCGAATCCGCGCAGAACAGCGACGACCCGACCGGCCCCGGCTGGCACCGCCTGTGCGACCTCGGCCTCGACGGCGAGACAGCCACCCACACCGTGAAGGAAGGCGCCTGGGTCCGCCTCGGCATCGACGTCGCGGCCGATGGCGGCGACGAGTTCGTCATCTCCCGCATCGTCGGCGACGCCATCGAGTCCCGCTACGCCGCCTCCGGCACCATCAACGACGACCAGGTCGCGCTCGCCGAGAAAGTCCTCGAGGAGATCCACCAGGCGCAGCGCCTGGCCGACGTCCTCCGCTCCCCGCACGCCGTGCGCGTCAAGGTCGACAAGAACGGCATCGGCCACGGCGTCACCAGCATGCTCCAGCGGTGGGCGGACACCGGCCGGCACCGCGCGCAGATCGTCGGCGTCATGGTGTCCGAGTCCCCCGCCCAAGACGACCCGGGCGCGGTCATGCGTCCGTACCGCAAGCGAGACGAGATGTGGCTCGCCACCCGCGCCCTGCTCCAGCCCGACCCGTCGACCGGCGCCGGACGGCTCCGGCTCCGCGTCGACCGGCAGACCGGCATCCAGCTCTCCACCCCGAAGCTCGGGTCGAACACCGCCGGCTACAGCATCGTCGAGTCGAAGAAGGCGATGAAGCAGCGCGGCATGAAGAGTCCGGACCGCGCGGATGCGGCCCTGCTCACCGTGTACGAGCCGGAACCCATCAACCCGCCGCGCCGCCGCGGCCTGCTGAACTAGAGTCGTCGGCACGGCTCGCAACCGAGCGGCCCGGCCCGAAATAGTCGTTCGAGCCGGGCCTCCACAGGTGGCCACACATCAGCGGTTGGAGACGGCACACTGTTGTGTCATGAGTTCGACCGCCCGCCACCTCGACGCCCACGGCAGCCGCCCGACGCCCGCGGCCGCCCTCACCGTCGTGTCCTCGACCGCGCCCGCGCTCCACGAACTGGAGCGGGTCCTCGACATGTTCCGCACGGTCAACCGGACCGCGAAGGACATCGTGTCGGACTCCCGCTTGCAGCAGCTCGAATGGGTCGCCGGCGAACTCGCCGTGGCCCTCCCGATGGGCCTGACCGACACCGCCGGCGACTCCCTCGCCGAACTCCTCGCCCCGGAAGCCGTCTACGGCTACCTCCTGTACGGCCGCGGCGGGTACCTGCGCACGGCGCCGATAGTGTCCACGGACCCCAGCAGCTACGACACCTCCGAGCGGGTCCGGATCTTCTGCCTGGAGGCGTTCGCCCGGCAGGCCGGCATCCCGTTCGAGACGCCGGACCTCCCGCTGTGGCAGCTGCGCCCGACCGTCTCCCCGCACCTGGCCGACCTCATCACCGACCACCTGGACCAGGAGGCCGCGAAGTGGTCCGAGGCGGCCCGCCCGGACGCCATCGTGCGCGGACTGGCCATGTGGGCCGTGATGCGGGAGACCCTGCCGCGTCTCGGTGAGCTGGAGGCGATGCGTCAGGCCGACCTAGTCCTGGACGGGGACACCCGCACCCTCACATTCATCCGGCAGCCCCAGGGCGGCCTGCGCGGGCAGGAGCCCGAGGAGGAAACCTGCACCCTGTCCGCGGACACCGGGCGCCACCTGGCCGACTGGCTCGACCGCCGTACCAAGCTGATGACGGGTCTTCACGGCGGTGTGCCGACGCACCTGTGGCTGTGCGTCCAGCCCATCCCCCTCATTGGCGTTCCGATCCACCGGCGCGGCATCAGCAAGTGGTACAAGAAGCTCGCCGACGCCGTGCAGAAGCAGCAGGACGCCGCCGGCGTCCGCGAGGAGGACATGGTCCCCACCCGGTGGGAGACGATGCGACGCACCCTCCTCGCGCAGCGCCAGGCCGCCGAGGGGACCTGTCCCTGAACCCTGAACCCGCGGTCAAGGGCTCTCAGTCCGAGATGAGAACTTTGTGCAAGCGTTCGCGGGACGGTCACCGTGACCGTCCCGCGAACAGAAACCCGCCTGTTCTCAAACTTCCAGGGCTTCAAAGGCGATGATGGAGTCGATCCGGATAGCCACCGCGCCCCCTGCGGCCAAAGGCCAGGTCGCGAACGGTGTGCGCGTCAATACGGTGTGGGCGGCCGGGTCCATAAGCGCTTCGACCCGATCGACGTGCTCTTCCAAGCTGTGACCGTTGGCCAGCACGACAGCTTGGCGTTCGTGCTGGCCAACGGCGTACCGGATGACGAACTGCGCGGGCTTCAACTCGGGGTCGAAGAACATCATGGAGAACTCCTTCGGGGTTCAGAAACAGGCACTGACGGCCACCGACGGCCCACTGGCGGCTCCAGGGCGCTGGTACGGTCCCCGCATGGAACTCGGCCAGGCCCACGCCCTCACAGTGACTCTGACGGCCGCTGAGCACGACCAGGTGAAGCGCGCCGCCGCAGCCGTCGGCCAGGGCCCGGACGACTTCGTGCGGACCGCGGTCCTCGCCGCGGCCGCCGACCCGTTCATCGCCGCTCTCGAACGGGCAGCCGAAACCATCGCCGCTCGCGACCAACACGAGCGAATACAGCACGACTTCGCGCGCTGACGAAGCGGGCAAAGCCCTACACTGCGGGCCCATGAAGCACCGCAAAGCGGGCGGAGCCAAGGGGCAGACGTTCACGGCCACGCCCCGCCTGGCCTCCTACACCGTGCCCCCTGCCTCCGACGTCACGATCACCCGACCCGACGGCACCACGGAGATCGTGCCTGCGAAGAAGCCGAAAAAAGCCGCCCCCGCCCGGCGGCGCCGGCGGCCGACCAGCAGCAGAAGCCTCCCCCTCGTGTGCGCCTACTGCGGCTACGCCATCAAGGGTACGGCGGCGAGCAGCAACGAGCACAAGACGCGGGGCAAGCCCATTCACCCGAAGGGGACGTGCCCGAAGGAGGAACCCCCGAAGAGGCCCACCAAGCTCCCGCCGGCGTCCACGCTCCCCCGCGGCCGGGGCGGCAGCGGCAACCCGTACAAGAACCCGAACACGCGCGCCGTCGGCCCTGAGATGTGGTCCAAGGTCACCTGCCCCCAGTGCAGGGCTACGCCCGGGAAGCTGTGCACGGCGCGCGGCGTAACCACCGTGGTCCCGCACCGTGAGCGCATCCAGATCGTACGGCGCGCCATCGCCGCGAAGCAGAACTGACCCCGGGGCACACGGAAGGGCCCGGCACCAACGGGGGATTCGGTACCGGGCCCAGGGCCAACCACCGTAACCGCGCGCGTCTGGGGACGCAGCGGTTCCGGTGGACTACTTCTCGCCGTTCTGCTCCTCACGCTGGCGCAGCGCTTCTTCAGCCTCACCGGCGCGGGCCTCTGCGGCACGCTCGCGCTCCACCGCCTCGCGGAGCTGCTCCTTCAACGCGTCCACCTCGTTGCGCAGCTCGTCGATTCGCGTCTCGCGTTTCTCCAGCCGTTCGTTCGTGCGCTCGAGTTCGGCTGTCAGGCCGGACCGGACCGTCTCGGCCGCCTCCTTCGCCGCGGCGACCATGCCCTGGGCGTTCTGGAGTGCCTGCCGCCCGTCGGCCTCGGCCTGGGTGGCGCGGTTCTCGGCGGCCGTGGCCTTCGCGCTGGCCTCCTGGACCTGCTTCGCAGCGGCTTCCTGCGCCTCCGTGAGCGTCTTGGTCATCGCCGCGACGTCGCGCTCAGCCTGGACCTGGGCGGCGCCTGCGAGGTTCTCAGCCGCCGTGACCTCCTCGGCCGTAAGCCGGCGAATCTCGGTGATCTCGTCAGCCGCGGCTTGCGCGGCAGCCTTGACGTCGGCCTCGGCGGTCCGTCGCGCCTCGTTGACCAGCTCCTCGGCTTCCCTCCGCACCTCCCGGACGTCGTCCTCAGCCTCCGCCCTGATGCGTTCGACGTCGGCAGCGAACTGAGTGCGGGCGGCCTCCAGCTCCGCCTCCATCTGATCGGCGGCCTCGTTGGCGGCCTTCTTCTCCCCTTCCGCGGCCTCCTTCGCCTTCTCGGCGGTGATCCTGGCTGTCCGCTCCCGGTCTGCGCGGGCATCGGCTGTCGCGACGCGGGTGTTGGCCTCGCTTTCCACGGCCAGCACCTGCGCCTCGGCGGCCTCCGGATCCGTGACCGTTTGCAGGAGGCTGACGTAGCGCTCCAGATCCTGGCGCAGCGCGGCAATCTTCACGACTACCTGCTCGCGGACGTTGACGGCGTCAGCCGCAGAGGCGGTGACAGGCTTGTCGGTCTCGGGCTCTGCGCTGGTGCCAGCCCTGCCCTCGGCTGCTCGTTCCGCTTTGCGTCGTGCTCGCCATGCGGTGCCTGCGTTGTGATCCTCGCGGACGCAGTACTCCGGGGCCGGCCCGGGTTCTGACGGGTTCTTTGGTGCTGGCGGGCTTCCGCACCCGGTGAACTTGCAGGTCACCTTCGCCTGTTCTGCGTTGCCTGCCGGGGCATCGGCGGCGGACTCGCTCATGTCGGCTTCGCTCCTTGCTCTGCGAGAGTGCCCGCTTTCTACCACATGAGAGAACCCATCACTTCTCATTACATCCCATCACGTATACGTGACGTGATGGGATGAGATGTGATGTGATGGGTTTGGCGATGCAGGACTGTGCACACGCCTCAGAATGGCCAGCAATGGCCGGGAAACGCTCAGTTGCGCCACTAGGTGCCCTATCCTGTGAGCCGGGTCGACCAAGCTGCGGACGACCCTGGTTGAGTAGTCCGGCCCGTGACCGGACGGCGAAGACGCCTGAACCTGCCTAGCGGGATCCCAGCGCAGAACGAGAAGTCCACTTCCGGATCGCCCTGTACGCCAGGCGCGCCCGGGTCACGGGACCGGTATGCGCTGCGAGGGGACGACCGTGGGAGACAAGAACCGCGCGCTGAGGGCTGCCGCCCGCAAGTACATGGACGAGTCCGGCGAGACATCGCTTCAGGCCGCGATGCAGCACGTTCGCCACAAGCACGAGCAGGGCCAGCACAGCGAAGACGATTACCAGGAGCGCATGGGCTTCGCCGAGGCGCCCTACGCCGACGAACACCGGCCGCAGGTCCGGGGCACCGCCTACTTCATCGCATGGGGCGCACAGGAACTCCTCGGCCTGGACCAGATCCAGCAGCTCGTCGAGCACGCCGAGAAGGCCGGCCAGCCGGGCGTCCAGGACCCGATCATCTGCCACCTGTGCGACGAGCCCCTCGACGTCACCCGCGAGAAAGCGGTGCAGGTCGGCATCGCCCTGCGGGAAGTCCAGCGGCCCGGCGCGCCGAAGCCCACCGAGCTGACGTTCCCCGTCTGGACGCACGACGCCTGCGGTCACACCCGCGTCTGGGCCTGGTCCCAGCTCACGCTCGAACGACGCCGGCGCAACCTGCCGGTCGCCACGAAAGACCTCCCGCCCAAGCAGCATCGCCGCGGCCGGACCGCCGTCGAGGACTACTTCGTCTTCCCGGTGCCGGAGGCCGGCCCGCCGGTGTTCTACCTCCAGCCCGGCGACGCACACCGGCACGGACCGCTCGGGTTCCGCGCCGACCGTCTCTCCGACGGCCTGCCCGAACTCGACCTCTCCCAGGAAGGACTCCGCGTCCTGGACGAGTGGTCGATCGCCGCCGACCGCACGGGCCTGCACTACATCGAGCGGCAGAACACCGGCCGCTGGTACCAGCCGCCCAAGCCTTGGTCGCCGTCGGCCGAGTGGCTGGCCGCCGCGCACTACCACCAGGCCGCAATGTTCCTGACCGCCCCGGCCGGCTCCATCCCCACCGCGAAGCTCGACACGGGCAGCGGCAACCTCACCGACCTACTCGGCGTGGGCCGCGACGGCCTGCTGTTCGGCGCCCTCATGACCGTTACGGGCCTCAACTGATGGCCGCCGCCCGCCCCCGCCGCGAGCGGACCGAGCGCACCTACCTCCCCGGGATCGCGGACGTACGGATCTGCGGTACCGAGGAAACCGTCAAGGCCGTCCTCGACGCCCTGGAGAGCGCGTTCCGTACCACCAGCGCCCGGGAGTACGACGGCGGCCAGCGCGCCTACCTCCAGCTCGACACCGGATGCACCGACCCCGACGCGGACTGAGACCGCCTCATTTCCGGTCGGAAATTTAGAACTTGCCCAGGTCACAGGCCACGGCCCCGGTGCCGACCGGCGCGCACGCACCCGCACCACGGGAGCGCTGATCGCGCCGGGCGGTGCCGGGGGAGCGGGGGTCCGGGGGCCGGCGAAGGCGCCCGGCAGCCACCGGCATCAGCCTCTGACCAGCATCGAAGGGAAGCCAGCATCGTGTTCCACCCGAATCCACCAGATGAACCACCCGCGCTCATCGAGGTCTTGGCCGTGTGGGGGTGGGCCGTCGAGCACGGCGGCATCCCTCTGGCCTACGCGGCCGAGATCGTCGCGGAGCACTCCTGCTACAGCAACCCCGCGAGCACCGGCGTGGACGACGCCACGACCGCCGAGCGGCGCGCGTGGGCCACCGAGGATCTGGCCGCCTGGGAGGACGTCGTAGCCCGGATGGCCTGGCCCGGTGACGAAGCGGTCGACAGGGAACGCTGGGACATGCCCGGCGACTGGGAGATGCGCGAGTACCTGCTGCGCCTCCTCGGTCTGCCCGACAGCGCCGAGAGCACCGACCAGCTGCTGCTGCGCCACTGCGACGAGCAGATCGCCAAGTGCGAGCGTCAGCTCACCGACCAGCCCTACACCCCCCGCACGGACGAAGCGACTTGAGGAGACCTGCGGATGCACCAGAAATCCGATCCCTCCGGTCGGCCGGCCGATAGCGCCGACGGCGTGGTCTGGCTCCGGCCCGAGTACCAAAGCCGCCAAGGCGAGTTGGTCACCCTGGCCGACGGCGCCCGGCTCGTCGGCGTCAGCAAGTCCGCGATCTCGAACTGGCAGAACCGCTACCCGGAGGACTTCCCGAACCTCGTGCTGCTGACCGGCCCGCCGCACAAGCGGACCAAATGGGCCGTCGCCGTCGAGCTGGTCGCCTTCGCCCGCGACCATCGCACTAGGGAACGCGACCGGAGTGGCCGTCGGAGCCAGCAGCGTCCGGGCGCCGAGATCGCGGCGGAACAGAAGGCGCACTACGAGGAGGTGCTCCAGACTCTCACCGAGCGGGAGCAGCGCCAGAAGCAGGCTCTGGCCCGTACCCGGGCCGCTAAGCGTGCGGTCGAGGAGAAGCTCGACCGGGCCCGTGCCCGGCTTACCGCCGAGATCGACGCTGTTGCTCGACTCGGCATCCCCGCGCCCCGCGCGACGCCTACTGGGAAGGAAACCCGGCCGTGAAGGACACTCAAGAGACCGACGTCGAGGTGAACACCACTGACCTCATGGCGGGCAAGCAGATCACCCTGGACGAGATGGCCGTGGAGCTGTCTGCGATCGAGCTGCGGCTGAGGCAGTTGGCCCGGGCCGCTGAAACGCCGGCGACACCGGTGGAGCTCGCGGACATCATCAAGGATCTGCGCTCCAGCGCCTCCGGTATCCGCGACAAGGCCGGACAGATGCACCGACTGGCCCGGATCGTGGAAGGAGACGTGCCCCTCGCCCGAGCCTTCCCCACAAAGGGCGACCCGTGGGGCAAGGCCGCGCGCGGGACCGACCGCGAGTCCTACGGCGGCCCGGCACTGGTGCCCACCTGCTGGCAGCTCCTGCACCTTGCGGAGAAGGCGGGCCGCTCACTGTGGCCGGGGAAGGAGGAGGCGCCGGACACGACCACCTACCCCGAGGCGATGGACGGCGTCGGCCGGGGCTGGGAGTCGAAGGAGGCGCAGGCCCGGCGGCGCCGCGAGCGGGACGCCGCTGTCAGGCGCGAGGTCCTGCTGATCACCTGCGAGCGGTGCGCCGCCGGCGAGGGTGAGCAGTGCCGCACCGTCAACGGACGGATCAGTGAGAACCCCCACACCAGCCGCCAGCGGGAGGCCGAAGCCACCGTCGACGCCCGGCTCGGCTACCTCGGCGACAACCCGGTAGCCGTACTGGAAGCCTGACGACATCCCCGGTCTCAATGACGCCTGACTCGATCTTGCGGGACTCGATCGCGCCCTCTGGGGATGCGGCCCGGGTCAGCGCTCATCGGAGTCCCTCGGCGGCGGTCTCGGTGAGGATTGGGTCGACATGGTCGAGCGAGATGCCGCCCGTCTCGCCCTCGACCAGGACGACCGGGGCGCCATGCCCGAGTGCCCAGGCGACAGACCGCGTAACGGTGTCCAACCTCCGGCACGGGTCATCTGCCCAGGACGCCGGGAGCGAGCCGGCCGCGGCACGCTTCCGGTATGCGAGCGCGAGCGGGTGCTCCGGCCGCACGCTGGGGTACGCCATCACGCGCATACCAACTGGGTATTGGGCATTCCACTGCTCTGCGGTGTGCGGCATTATCGCTGTGCTCCTGTCGGGAGGGCCTGGGTCGAGCTGGTTCGCCGGAGGTAGGTGATGGGGGGCTGAGCTGCTCATCTCCGCCTGCTATCCGTGGTGTTGGCCTTGCCGGGCCGTGCGAATCGGGCGGTGCGCGCGGTGACGGAGCCGCGGGGAGGCCTGCGGCGCGCGTCCCGGCGCCGGTCCGCGTCCTTCTTGTCCATGAGGGCCATGTGACGGGCCACGGCCGAGCTGGACGGCTTGGTGTAGCGCCGGTGCAGGGTCCGCGGGTCCTTGTGCTGGCTGATCTGCTGGAGCATCGGCGTGTCCGTGCCGTCCTCCGACAGGTGGGTGAGCCGGGAGTGCCGCAGCTGGTGCAGCGTGAGGAAGTCGAACGTGACCTCGTCCCCGGCGAATCCGAGGGCCCGGGTGGTCGCCTTGAAGATCTCCTCGGCGCGGTTGTAGGAGAGGCGGCACCGGTCGCCGGGACCACGGTCGGCGAGGTCGCGGTCGCGCCAGTTCCACGGCCGGGACTCGGTGAGGAACACCGGGCCCTCAGTGCGGTCGCCGATCAGCTCGCGCAACAACTCGGCGCCCAGCTCCCCGAAGTGGAGCCACTTGATCGAGCCGCCCTTGACCCGGACCCGGGCCCGGCGGCGCTTCAGGTCGAGGTCGGGGATGTCCAGGGCGAGCAGCGCGGCCGCGCGGGAGGACGACTCGTACATGGCCCGCCACAGGGCCCGCTCGCGCAGCGCCGCCGTCTCCGGATCCCACAGGACGTCCAGGTCCTCACGGTCGACGGCCTTCGTCTCGTCCTGGTCGACGGTCCGCGACGTACACCGTGGCGGCAGCTTCACGTCGGCGTACTCGGCCATCAGCCGCACCCACTTCAGGAAGCTGGAGATCGCCGCCCGGTTCGCGTTCCACGTCGCCGGCTTCCGCTTGCCCCACAGGAACTTCAGCGCCCGGAAGTAGTCCTGCCCCGTCACCGTGGCGACGTCCTGGTCCCCGGCGCCGAGGAACGCGGCCACGCGCCGCATCGTCAGCTCGTACCGGCCGTAGGTGCCCGGCTTGTCGCCGAACCTCTCGTCCAGCCATTCTCTGCACGCTTCGCTCAGCGTGACGCCACACGGTTCCGCAGCCACCGTAGTCATGATCGGTAGCCTACCCAATCACCGGAGTAAATTAGCTATTTACTCCGGTAGCGTCGTCAGAGACGTTCTCCCGGGGGAGCACCGGGCAGACTGAGCAGGGTCATGGCCGACTACTCGCAAGTAACCCTCTAGAGTCGTCCCCGAGGGCGGAGAGCACCGCCCGACCACGAACCGAGGAGCACCCGATGCCGTCTGCGCCCGGCACGTTGAAGTTCGCCGCGTACGCCCTCCTCCTGATGGCGCTCGCGCACCCCGCCCTCGTCCCGCCCGCGCTCGCCGTAGTCGCCGTGGGCCTGGCGCTGGCGCACTTGT
This sequence comes from Streptomyces similanensis, assembly GCF_039543625.1. NCBI lineage: Bacteria > Bacillati > Actinomycetota > Actinomycetes > Kitasatosporales > Streptomycetaceae > Streptomyces > Streptomyces similanensis. The sequence continues at coordinate 72,695 of NZ_BAABKC010000087.1, forward strand.
CACTCGTCCTCACGGTCGCGACCGTCACCGTCCTCCTGGTCCGCGCCTTCCCCGACGCCCGGCGGTGGCTGGTCCGCGCGTGGGACGCTTCGGTCGATGCCGTCGCCCGGCGGTTCCTGGACCTGGACACCGACCCGACGGGCAACTACCGGCCGCCCACGCGAACCCTCAACCTCGGCATGCAGAGCCTGGAGCCCTGAGCTGGGCGGACACCGGCGAACCGCCTTGCATTGCGCGCCGGTTGGTCCGGTCTTGAGTCACTTCGGTCGCTGTCGTCGCCCTTGCGGGGGGTGTAACGCGACCGCCGTTCGAGCCGTTCGATTCTTCGCTCAGAACGATTCTCCGCTCGACGCCTGTTGCGGCGTCATCCGGCTGGCGAGCAACAGCCGGGTCCACGAAGAGAGGAACACCCCGATGCGACGACGCGTCGTCACCGTCGTGCTGCCCAACCCCGAGCCTGAGCCGGCCTACGACCTGTACCAGGAGGTACGGGCGGACGCCGAGCGTCGGAGCCGCGGCCCGCTCGACCCCCAGAAGCTCAAGGAGATGCACGAGGTCGCCGGGCGGCGCGGCCGTGACTGGTGCACCGCCGTGCTCGGCCACGCCTTCCCCGGCGTCGACCGCAGCTCCACCGCGGACGGCTGGATGCTCATCCTCGCCGACGAGATGCGGCTGGACCCGCCGCTGCCGCAGCGCATCGTCGCGCAGCGCGCGCTCCGGCAGGAGGCGGAGGAGCTGCGCGCGAAGCAGGAGCGCGAGCAGCGGGAGCGGGAGGAGAGCCATTGGGAGAAGGCACTCGCCGCGGCCGGCGTGGAGATGACCGTCCGGGAGAACACCCGGCACACCGGCGTGGGCGGGCGCCTGCGGCACGCGGTCCCGAAGGAAGACCTGGTCTCCGGCCGCTCCCGCCGCCACCCGGCCGAACGCGGGCTGTGCGAGACGCCCGGCCGTACCGACCCGCTGCACCTGAGCGAACCAGTGGACGCCCCGGCCAACTGCCACCGCTGCCTCGGCTACGTGGGCAAGGTCCGTGCTCTCGACGCGCCCGCCCCGCCCACCCCGGCTGAGCGGAAGACGCTCCAGCTCGTCAAGGCCGGCGTCGTGTTCACCTTCCGTCCGGCCCGGGGCGGCCCGACGATCCGCGACACCAGCCAGCGCAGCAAAGCGGCCTGGGGACACCTGGGACGGAAGGTCGACGCCGCCGTGGTCAAGCTGGAGAAGAAGGGGTGGGCGGCCAAGGACGCGGACCACAGCAGGACACAAGCCGGTCACCTCGGCGACCGTTGGCGGCTGACCGACGCCGGCAACGCCGCTCTGGAGGACTGACCACCGTGGTAGCCAGGATGACCGCCGCGCAGTACCGGGCCCTGCTGGCCGGGCGGCGCGGCGGTCCCCCGGCCGCGGCCGCCGCGCCGCAGCCCGCCAAGAAGAAGGCGCCGAGGACGCCGCGGGCGCACCCGGGCCCGCCGTCCACCCCGGAGGCGCCCGCAGTTGAGCCGCTGCTCGCCGGACTGACCGGGGTGGGCCGCCACTGGACGCTGCTCATGCCGTACGCCGAGGAGATGCTGACCAGCAACCATCGCCTGCACCACATGGCCGTTCACCGCATCCGCAAGCAGCTCCGCCAGGACGCCGCCGGCATGGCCACGGCGCGGCGCCTGCCCCGCCTTCAGCGCGCCGCGATCTTCTACGCCCTGCACCCCCGGCCGCTCTCCCGCAAGCGCGACCCCGGCAACTGGGCGCCCACCGCGAAGCACTACGTCGACGGACTGGTCACCGACGGGGGACTCCTCCCCGACGACAACCACGAATTCCTCCTGGGCCCGATCCCCGTGATGGGCGCCCCTGTCACCACCGGGTACGCCCGTATGACCCTCGTCGTGGTGGAACTCGCATCCCTTCCTGACCTGCGGAAACCGGCATAGGTGTAACAGGAATCGGCGGGCCGACGTTCAGGACGTGAGGGCCGGCCCGCCCTCGCTGAACAAGGAGATGCCCCTCCATGAGCACCACCACGAACCTCTCGCTCCAGTTCTACGACCGGAGCGGCGCCCCGATCCCCGCGTCCGTCACGCGCGAGCACCTGGTCGACCTGACCCGCGCCGCGTTCGAGCACAGCGGTACGCACCTTGGCCGCGACGTCGTCGACCTCCACCTCCTGGAGATCGTCGACAAGGCCGCCTGCTCCCTGCTGCGCGACCAGTGGACCGACGGCTTCCCCGTCGCCGCGTACACGGAACTCCTCACCACGATCGCCGCCCTCCGCAGCGTCCTCGGCTACGCCCCGACCCCCACAGCCCGCGACGTCAACGCCTGGGCGCTCGGTCTGCGCAGGGCGTCCGCCGAAGCCGCCGGCGCCGACCGGGACATACACGAAGTGCGAATATGCGAGGGGCCGCACACGGGGATCGTGCTCGGCCTGTACGGGCCGAAGGCGCCGCAGGCCCTGAACGCGCTGCCCGGTCCGCCCCTCGTCCTCGAACTGCCGACGGAGCGCGGCGACAGCACGGACATGGAGTACGGCACCGCCTACTACCAGCGCCTCAGGCAGCCCGGCCCGGACACCGGTCAGTGGGAGTACATCCTCGACCGCGGCCACGACTTCCCGGCCGGCGGCTCCCGCCCGCGCTTCCTCCCGACCGGGAAGGACGCGTGATGGGCTCCACCGTGGACCTGCCCCCGCGCACCGTGGTGCTGGAGCCGGTGATGCGCCTACGCGAGGGCGCGCCGCCGGAATACGACATCGTGCGCGTCCCCCAGCCGGACAAGACGTACTTTCCCGTCGACCTCATGGCAGCCATGCTCTGGAAGCTCTGGCCCAGCCAGGCCTTCCACGACGTGCTGGCCGACGGGGCCTTCAGCACTCAGGTGATGGTCGTCGGGCCGCTACCCGAACTGCTGTGCCCCGAGTGCAGCCGCACGGACAGCGACGTCGACTACTTCCTGTGGAAGGGCCGGCTGGTCGTTGACCTGCTGTGCCATGGCTTCATCGTCGACGACTACGACCCCCCGACCCGCTCCGAGGACGGTGCGTGATGACCCGCAACATCAAGGCCGACCACGGCGCCGTGTACCGGGCCGTAATCAACTGGACCGAGGTGGAGGCGAAGGGCGGCACGCCGCACACGGAGTACGAGGGGCCGTACGCGGAGCCGGGCGCCGCTCAGGGCCGGATCACCTTCTGGGAGAACAAACTCCGTGACGACGACACGAGCGAGACCCGGGCCGCGGGCTACGTCGAGGAGGGCACCATCACGTGGAAGCCGTACACCCCGTCGAAGAAGCGGGGTCGGAAGGGCGGCCGCGCGTGATACCGCTCCACTCCGTCGTCATCCCGTCCCCGGCCGCGGACGCCGCGCACGACGCCGCGCATAAGACCGCGGCCCGGTTCCGGGACGGCGTCTACTCCGTGCCGTGCGAGACGTGCCACGTTCCGGCCGGCGCACTCTGCCTCGCCCGCCGAAGCGTCCACGCTGCCCGCCGGGCCCTGCACCGGCAGAACCCCAAGACCACCGGTCTGGTGCCGCTTCTCCTCGGGAGGAACCGATGACGCTCTCGACCACGACGGCGGCGGAGGCTGCGGAGAAGGCTTTGCTGTGGGCCGGACTCGCTGAGATCAACTACAGGAACGCCGAGACCTACCACGGTAAGGGGCGACTCCTGAGGGAGGAGCGCGGCAGGCAGGGTGACGCCGACGCCTGCGTGGAGGCCGCGAAAGAGTGGGACCGCCTGGGCGAGAACGCGGTCAGCCTGGCGAACATGTGGTCCAACGTCGCCGGTGCGCTCCACCTCGTGCAGGGAGACACGTCGTCATGAGCGCCCTCGCCGTCGAGGCTCCGGCCGCCCCGCCCGAGTGGGGCGGCCGCCTGGTCGTGCGCGCCGCCGGCCGCCCCGTCCTGCACGTCGGCGCCGAAGGTGTCAGGGCCCCGAAGATGCCAGTGTTCACCATGGCGCTGGAGTGCGCGCCGGACGCCGAGCAGGCGCCGGGCGTACGGCCGTGGGAAGGGCCGGTCACCGAGGCCAGCATCTGTCCGGCCTGCCTGCGATCCCTGCGCGGCCAGCCGGAGCCTGAGCAGCCGCGCCTCGTCCCCGTCGGCACCGCCGAGGAACTCCCGGGGCCAGAGTCGGACCAGCGCGGCCGCCACCTGCGGGTCGTCCCCGACCCGGTGGCGTACTCGGCGGCGCCGCTGCCCGCCGAGTACGCCGGCCGTCCCATCGCCTGGTCCGCGTGGAAGCCGGCTCCGGTCATCGCCCACTACGACCCCTCGTGTGAGTGGTGCGGCGACCCAGCCCACGGCGAGATGACCAGCGGCCGCGAAGGACACCCCCAGTCGACAGCCGGTCCACTGCGGATCTTCCTGGCCCGCCGCTGCACGGCCTGCCAGCTGATGACTGCCTACGAGCAGATCGGCACCGACCTGAGGACCATCGCCCATCACCGGTCCCGCGCACCGAAGGACTGCAATCGGAAGGAGTCCTCTCGATGAGCGAGAAGGCCACTGATCACCCCGTCCGCGTCGAGTTCCGCACCCCCGCGCCGGTGCCGGTGACGGCCCTGTCCGCGCTGACCGCCATGGCGGAGCGCGCCGCCGCCATGGTCGGCGCGAGGCCACTGGTCGTGGGTGACAACTTCCGGCAGGAGGGGAGCGACTTCGTGTTCTCCTTCACCGGCCGCGTCGCCCCCGTCCTCCAGGACGACGAGGAGCCGATCCCGTGAGCACCACCCGCTCCCCCGCCCGGGACGCCGACGCTCTCCAGCAGCGCATCGCCTTGATCGCGTGCGGTACGCGGCCCGACAAGACGCAGCCCTGCCCCGGCCACCGGGCGCAGGCCGCCGCCCTGCTGAACATCGCTTCCACCGGCGCGGCCGACGCGCTGGCGGCCGCCATCTGCGGCACGGGCCGTAGCCCCGCCTGCCACGACTGCACCACCAAGGCCACGGAGATCATCCGCACCTACAACGCTGAGCCGTCGTGAAGAACCTCGGGAACCGCGAGTTCGCCCCGGCCGAGCTGACCGCGCTCGTCGGGGGCGAGCTGCCGAGCACGCTGCCCCTGGAGGGCTGGCAGGCGCTGACGCTGCACTGCCAGGTCGACGCGATCGGCCCGTCCGAACTCCACCCGGACCTGGTGAAGGTCGAGCTGTCGCTCCCCCCGGCGGCCGCCATGGCGCCCCCGTCGCGGTGCCGGGCCTGCCAGGGTCGCGGTCTCGTCCCAGACCCGGAGGACCTGTCGGGCCGCCCGAAGCCGGTGCTCTGCCCCGAGTGCACCGCGTGCACCGCAACCAACGTGCACGCCCTGATGGGCCTCGCCCGGTGCGCCCTGCCGGCCGGACACTACAACTCGGAGCAGCGGCCGGCGCCCCCGGCGGATGAGCCGTTCTCGGCCGACCCGGGCGGCTGGCATCAGACCGCGCCCGACCGCGAGGGCGTACGGCTCTGCTGGGCCGACAGCGCGGCCGGCTCGACCCCGCACGGCTCCCCCATCCTGCCAGCGTCGCCGATGACCGAGCAGTAGCCGCCTGCGCGGCCCCGGCCGGCCGGGGCCCTTCACATGTCCGTGTCGGTGCAGCGTGCGATGATCCACCGTCATGGGGAGACACAAGTGGGGGAAGACGGCGGGCGCGCTGGCCCTGGCCGTGGCGGCCGTGAGCGGCTGTAGCAGTTCCAGCGGCGAGAACGACGCCAAGCCGGCCGCCGAGCAGCCGAAGGCCGTGAGCGTGCAGACCGCGACGACCTCCTTCCAGGCCGCGGTGACGAAGTTCGACACGGGCGGCGGCTGTGCCGAGCAGGAGCCCGGTACGTGCTGGGAGCAGATGCAGGCGCTCATGACGCCGGCGCGCACCCTGCGGAAGGCGATGAACGCGGAGAGATCCGTGGGCCCGGAGTTCTGGACGGACGCCTACGCCCTGATCGACACGATGGAGAAGGGCATCGCGGTCGGCGAGGACAAGGGCACCGCCTTCGGCACGAACCGGCCCGACGTCCTCGGCTCCGCCCATGACCTGGCGAAGTGGCTGGACGCGCACCCCCTGGCCTGATCCTCAACGCAGGGCGCGCATATGTGAAAGCCCCTCACGTCACTTGGGCGTAAGGGGCGTTCGCGGTCTCCGCCAGGCTGGCCGGGGGTACCGTTCCTAGTGAGCGCTAGGAATGGAGCCCAGTATGCCCCAGTGGCAGGACTACAGCACGGGTGAGCGAACCAAGATCCTTCGTGGCCGCAGGCTGAGCCAAGCAGGCCTGGCCGAGATCAGCGGCCTCAGCGTCGCCACCATCCAGAACGTGGAGCAGAACAAGCGGTCGTCGCTCCCGACCCTCATGAAGATCGCCGACGCACTGCACGTGGACCTGTCGGTGCTCCTCGGCGAGCAGGCGCCGCGTCGGGCGATGGCTCAGGACGACCGCCGTATGATCCGCGGCCTGTCGCGAGCCGTACACGACACCGCCGCCGGCATTCTGCCCGGCGATGTCGAGCCCGCCGACCTGTCCGATCTCCAGCAGACGACTGACCGCTGCTGGGATCTGTACTGGCGTGGCCGGTACGTCGAGGCTGGCACGGTCGTCGCGCCGTTCCTCACTGCGGCGGCCGCGCGACTGCGGGAGCAGCCCGTCGGCGAGCAGGCGCCGGCGCTGGGCGTACTGTCCGACGCCTACCGGCTCGCCGCCTACGTGGCCAACCTGATGGGGGCCCGCGACCTGGCGTACTCGGCGATCGGGCACGCGCAGCTTGCCGCTGAGCGGGCCGCGGACGACATGCGGGTGGCTCTGGTCGGCTCGGGCCGGTCCTGGGTGTACCTGCGGGACGCCCGGCTCCCGGAGGCGCTGGCGCTGGCCGAGAAGTCGGCTTCGGACATCGAGCCGCGGTTCAGCAAGGCCACCCCGGAGCAACTGACGGCGTACGGCAGCCACGTGAACTTCGCCGCCGTGGTCGCCTCTCGAATGGGAGACAAGGAACGGGCGGCCGACTTCCTGTCGCAGTCGCACGCGACCGGGGCGCGGATGGGGCGGGAGGTGAGGGCGCACGGCACGCTGTTCGGTCCGGTGACCGCGACGACGCAGGCCGTCGGCATCAAGGTTGCGCTCGGGCAGACCGGTGCGGCGCTCGCGCTGATCGACTCCATCCATGACGTATCAGGGCTGACCGATGCCGCGCGGAATCGGTACGCGATGGACAAGGCCATGGCGCACGCCGACGCCAAGCAGTGGGACGCCTCCCTGGACACGTTGGAGCAGACGCTGCGCAGCGCTCCCGACTGGGCCCGGCATCAGGCGATGCCCGGTGTGATCGTTCAGAAGGTCGGGCGGGCGTCGACGGCGCAACTGCGCCGGGTGTCGGAGCTGATCGGGGTTGCTCCGGGCGTGCACGAGTTCCCGCCGGCCACACGGAAGACGGCGCTGTGATCCGGTGAGTCGGCCATAACGGCCGACTTTTCACTGTTGGCTCGTCAGGAGTCCTACAGAGCGGCCGACTTGGGGGCCGGTGATTCCCCGAAGTCGGCCGCCGCTTGTCTGTTCCTGCACTGTGGGTAGCGGCATCGTTACGTGCATGAACAGGACTCCCGGCGACACCTTACGGCGCCGCGCTCTTGTCGACGCGGCCAGCGGATTCCCCGACCGCGCGTCCGTGGTCCTCTACGCGTGCATACTCCGCGGGCAGGATCAGGGCGACGTCATGGCCCGGCTTCGTCTGCACGCCGAGGCTCGCGACTGGGTCGTAGTGGACGAGGTCGTCGACCAGAAGTCGACGGCAGCCCCGCCCCCGCTGGGGCTCCGGCCGAACTGGGTGAAGGTCAAGGCGTACGTCGGGTCGGGGCAGGCCCAGGGCATCGTGGCCACCGCGCACACCTTGGACGCCAGCGACCCGACGCTGACGGAGTGGCTGCACGACCAGCACGCGTTCCTCTCCGAGGAGGCCCCCACTTCGGCAGGAACGGCACGGTGACCGACACAGGGGCGACCGTGAGCGCGGCCATGCCTGCGTCGACGGCGCCCTGGACGACGGGCAGCCTTCACATGCCGACTGTTGCCGTGACGCAGCGTCTGAAGGCCTTCGACCTGTCTCTGGAGCGGTGCCCTGACGCCGGAGGGGGCCTCTCCGACTCGGACGCTCGCTGGCCCGGCCGTATGCGTCGTATTGTCCGCGCGTCCTTGAACTACTGGCGTCAGGGCGACCTCGCCGACACGGCGGAACTCCTGACCAGTGAACTGGTCACCAACGCACTTTGTCACGGCGCTGGTCGGGATGTCGGGATGCGCATCTCTCTCACCCAGCACAGTCTGCTGATCGAGGTTCGAGACGGCTCCCCGCAGCGGCCTGTCCTGCGCGATGCACAGCCTGACGACGAGGACGGCCGCGGCCTGGCCCTCGTCGACGCTCTGGCCGACGCCTGGGGCATCAGCGCCGACGGAACACGCACCTGGTTCTCCCTATCTCTCCGCGAAGGAATCTGAACCCCCATGCAGCCCGCTGCCACTCCCGTCCCCCTCTTACGGGATTACCCCCTCATCGCCCTCCCCGGGAACCCCAGCGCCGCCGCTCGAGCCCGGGTCGTGGCCCGGGTCGGTCTCACCATGATGGGATGGTCCGGGTCCGTCGAGGCCGCGACGAAGGTCATCAGTCACCTCGTCGACAACGCCGTCCAGCACGGTGTGATGGCCGACTTCTTCGGCGACGACGTGACCGTCCGGCTCAGCGTCAGCGAGGCCCACCACCTCGTCATCGACGTCTGCGACCCCAACCCGAGCTTTCCCGACTTCGACGCCGCCAAGGCAGGCGAGCCCGGGAGCGGCCTGTGGTGGGCGCAGAGCTTGGGAGCGGACATCACCTGGTTCATCCCTCCGAACGCCAGCGGGAAGACCGTTCGCGCCACCATGAAGGGCGACGCGCACCCGTGACTGCCACCGCGACTCGCACCACGAAAGTGATGCAGGACCTGATCAAGGCCGCAGGCCCCACCGGCGAGGTCGCCGAGGACATGGCGGACCTTGCCGCCCTCCTCCGCACTCTCCTCGACGTCCAGCACAGTCGCACCACCCGCGTACGCCTGGGCGGCAACCTTTTCGACGTGGTGATCTCCGGAGCCAGGGGGAAGGGCCACGCCATCGCCGCGGCGCTGGACGAGGTGCAGGACGGTTGCGGACCGGTCATTGAGGACCCTGAGGCCGGCTGGCTGTACTGGCTCGTCCCGCCCGGCTCGGCCGCCACCTGGGAGTACCACGACTACGGCGTGTGCCTCGGCGCCCCGCACACGATCACCCTCCCCGCGCTGGATCGCGTGCGGCCGCCGGGAGTCCACTGGCTGCGACCGTCGGCAAGCGACCGCCTCGTGCCCGTCAAAGCGCTGCGAGCGCTCCTGGACTCCTTCCGGCCGTACCCGCCGCACGAAGCTCTCCAAGAGGCCGTGCTGAGTCCGGCCCCCTGATCGCCGCCTGCGGACGCGGAGCCCCCCTTCCCGCGCTCCGCGCCGCACGCGGTCCCAGCCCTTGCCGCCGGGGGACACGCCTCGCTCCCTTCGGCGGCAAGGGCACCCACACCACCAGCCAGTTTCCCCTTCTGAAAGCCATACCGAGAGGTTCGGAATGAAGACTGCGCACGCTGTTCTCATCCTCGCTGGCGTCGGCGCCGCCCGGCTCGTGCAAGCCGGCCAGCACAACCGGCAACGGAACGTGCTCCGCGCGGTCCAGGTGCACCAGGAGTACCTCGAGACCTTGACGAGCGACTCCACCTTGCTGGAGATCTCGGTGTCTCCTGAGGAAGACCTGACGCTCGAAGACCATCGGGCGCTGGTGCACGCCAACAGGCTGATCTGCATCCTGGCCATGAAGTTCAGGCTGGGCCTCCTCAGCGAGGAGACGCTCCGCATCCAGGCCAGGAAGATCATGGAGCGCAAGTGGTTCCGCACGTACTGGGCGCGGTACGGCGGCTTCCGGGAGTTCGAGGCGCAGGATCGCATCGACCGCCGCTTCACCGCGGTCTTCAGCGACGAGTTCTCGGTCTATCCCGAGGACGAGGCGGTCCGGGAAGAGTCGGCCGCGTAGGCCCGGCGAGAGAAGTCCGTGATCTCCCAGTCCTACACGATGGGGCAACGCATGAGACTACGTCGCCGCCGTAAGTCCTGGCTGGCCCCGGGACTGCGTGCCGACGAGCGGATCGTGCTCCGGAACATCGACCGGATCACGAACCGGCGCCGGCGGACCCTCTGGCAGTGGTGCATGTCCGGGGTGTCAGCCGCCGAGGAGCTGTGGGCCCGCCACGTGGCCTACCGCGAGCTGCACCGCCAACTCGACGTCCTGAGAGACGCCTTCCGGAGGAAGTTCGAGAGGGACTTCGAGGAGTTTCGAGGCACCGACGCCGAGTCCGGCCTGGAGCGGCTGCGGCGGGACGTGGTCGCGGACGTCAACGACCAGCTCGGCGGCCGGCCGGATCGAGGAGCCACCTAAGCCCCCGTCCCAGCCCGGAACCCCCGTCCGGGCTGGGACGGGCCCACCCGTCGCCGCACCACTGTGAGCGGCGGCCTCTGAACCCCTGCTCGGCTAGAGCGCCGGGCAGGCATAGCGTCCGGCGCGGGGAGGTATTCGTTCCCCCGCCTACCCCCCGCGCCGGACACCTGGTGAGAGCACCGCACGGACTGACAGGTGCAGTAGCCGACGGTCAGGACGCGTCACAGCACGCGTCACCTAGAGACTCGTCGGCTGGCCCGCACAAGAGCGGCCGGCCGACGTCCGGCAGGTCTCAGGAGGCTTCGCCCGATTCCTCGGGCCTGCCCCCTCACCCGTACGAAAATGCGGGGCAAACTCCCCAGCCGCACCGCTCAGGCTCCATCTCGACAGATGACCTTGGAGGCCAGCATGCAAGAGCTGATCGGGCCCGCCGCAGCCGATGCCGTCGACTTCACGGCGCTGCAAAACTTCGCCGCCTTGCGCGGGCAACTCCGTGTGTCGTTCACCCCACGGTGCAACATCGCCTGCTTCTTCTGCCACAACGAGGGAGACGTGCCGCCCCCGCTGGTGCGCATCGACCGCTTCCAGCAGCCCCGGCCGCGGGTCCTCCGACCGGACGACTACCTCACGATCCTCCGCACTCTGATGAACGCCGGCCTCAAGCGCGTGTACTTCACCGGCGGAGAGCCGCTCGTCTCCCCGATGGCCCGCCCGGTCCTCGAGCAGCTCCCCGAGCAGGGCCCCGACACCAGCTACACCCTGATCACCAACGGGACCCGTGTCCGCGCGAACGAGGCGTGGTTATCCCGCACTCGCCTGGACAAGATCAAAGTCAGCCTGCACTACTTCTCCGACGCGAGCCTGAACGCCATCGCCGGCACCCAGTACGGCATCAAATCCGTCCTCGACGGGATCGATTCGGCGCGGGAAACCTGCGCACGCGTGGAGTTGAACACGCTCCTGCTGCGCGAGAACGCTCACGAGGTCCCGGCCATCCTCGACTATGCGCTCACGCGGCGCCTGCCGGTGCAGTTCATCGAGCTGGTCGGCACCGACTTCAACGAGGGCCGCGCGACCTCCGCCATTCCAGCCGACCAGCTCATCGCCCACCTTCGGACCCTCAGCAGCGAGGAGCACACGGAGATCGCAGGTGTGGGCCAAGGCCGGCGTGTCTTCCGAATCGACGGCATCGAGTTCGAGGTAATCCACCGGAACCTGGGCCGCCACCACGTCGGCCAGTGCGGTTCCTGCCCTCGCCGCGCCGACTGCGTCGAAGGTTTCTGGGCGCTGCGCCTGGATCACAACGGCGGCTTGCAGCCCTGTCTTCTTCGGGAAGACCTCCGCCTGGACATCGCCCAGCTCTTGTCGGATCCGGTCCGACTCGCCGACACCGTCGCCAACCACGTGACCGCCTTCACGGAAGGAACCCTGTGACCGACGCATTCCGGCTGCCCTCGCCCTACCAGCCCATCTACTGTGAGGGCGGTCAAGGCCCGCTTGTCGTCCTCGAAGGCGTCTCCGGAGTGGGCAAGTCAACGCTGCGCGACCTCCTGGTGAAACGGATGGAGGCCGCTGGCATCCACACCCTCCACACCCCCCACAGCAGTTGGTCCTCGGCGGCGAACGACCGGCTTCGCCCGCTGCCGCAGTTCGCGTTCTACCTCTCCGGTCTGCTGCACGCCTCCGACGCGATGAGGCAGGCACGCGCCATAGGGACCGTCGTCGCCGACCGTTACATCTCCTCCGTCATCGCCTGTCACGCAGCCGTCCATCGAGTGCCGGTTACGGCTGTGAGCACGCTCATGGCTCCGTACTGGAGCTACCTGACCAAACCGACCTGGACCTTCTACCTGGCCTGTTCGGAGGAGACACTCCGCGGCCGGCTCGCAAGCAAGACCGACCTCACGCGAGACGACGCCGATCTGCTGGCCGTCGAGGGGCGACTTCCCCGACTGCTGGAGAACTTCAGCGCGGTGGCCGAGGAAGACCCCACCGCCGTCTGGCTGGAGACCGACGGGACGACCGCCGAGAGCCTCGCTGCCCGCATCGTCGCCCACCTGGAGAGCAACCGTGCTGAACCCGATCGACGCTGACCGCGTCATCCACGCCGGCGGAGCGTCCGGTGTCTTCCCGGGTCAGATTCATGAAGGGGTTGCCTGGTGGGTAGGGGCCTGCCTCGTCGTCACGCAGAGGGCTGACCAGATCGCGGTCGCGCACAACGAGCACCCCGTCATCGCCGCGTTCGCCGATCGCTTCTGCCGGGGAGCGATCAACGCGCAGCACTACGCCTGCACCGTGCACACCATGGGCGTTCAGACCCGGGAGCAACTCCTCGCGAGGCTCCGGGACCTCGGTGGTGCTCCGGGAGCGTGGCTCGCAGGCGAGGACTGCGAGGGGGCCACCACGGTGCGCATCTGCCTGTTCGACGGCCAAGGCGTGGAACTCGACGACAGCAACGGCCTGGGCAAGATCCGCCGCCTGATCGCCGAAGACCGCGTGCCTATCCCGGTCAACGACCGGGCCAAGGGCCGGATAGTGCCGACGCCGACGCCCACCTGGGCCGACTCCTGGACGGCCTGAAACGGCATGGCCGTTGGCTGGTCATCCTGTGCGCAGACCACGGTGACGCATACGGAGATGACGGCTTCCACGGCCGCGGTATCGCACATCCCGCCGTCTTCAACGTACCTTTCGCCGCCTGGGTGCATGGCTGACCACTACGCTCCATCCACATGAGCAGCGACGCAACGCCCGACGCCTCCGTGATCGTCGCCCGCGATGCCCAGGGCCTGGTGGCCCTGCTGAGCGCGGACTTCCCCGACCACGGAGGCGAACACCTTTTCCTGCCCGGCGGCCGGTTCGAGCCAGGGGAATCACCGATCGAATGCGCGCGCCGTGAACTGCGCGAAGAAGCCGGCGTCACGGCGGAGCAGTGGCGACCGCTCGGCTCGTACGCCATCACGCTCGGTTCCACAGCGTGCGTCCACCTCTTCGAGGCGCGCAGCCTCACGCTTGGCCCGCAACAGCTCACCGAAACCGAACAAGACTTCAAGCTCATGTGGTGGCCGATGTCCGACGCTTTGAGGGCGGTGCGAGACGGGCGCTTTCTCCTCCCTGCTGGGCCGCTGGCCCTCCTCCTGGCCCACGGCCAAGGAGCCGCGGTGTAACAGAACCGGGGCATTGACGTTGGGGCAGTGAAGGGGGTTGCGGTTTACGTCAACCCCAGCTGTGACCCGGAGGAACGGTGACGACCGCGACGACCCCTCAAACTGGCCGCTCCCACTTGCAAGAGTCCCTGTTCTCCTGGCTTGACCTGGAGAACATGCCGACCGTGGCCGAGCCCGCGCCGGAGACCTCCACCCTGACAGCGCCTCCCGAGGTGCCAGCCGAGACGCCCCCAGCCGTCCCCGAGCCGGAGAAGAAGCTCGACCTGTCCCACGTGTGGGTCGTCGCGGCCGAGGTCGTAGTCGCCCCGAAAATCGCGAGCATCGCCGACTACCGGGGATCCTTCAAGGCCACCGAGGGCCTGCGCATCGACGCTCTGGAGGTCTACTGCAAGGGCTGCCGACGCCCGTACGACGAGGTCAAGGGCGACGACTGCTCTGCCAAGATCGACAACACGCACCTGATCGGCGGCGACCAGACCAAGCGCGCCAAGCGAAAGATCCCCGCCCCGCCGCCGAACTCGCGCCTCATCGCCGGCGGCACGATCCACCGGCGCGGCATCGGCGCCTACGTTGCTGGCGTCTCCCGCCCCCCGCGCTGAGCCCGCGACACTAACCGCGCCCACCGTTCATGGTGCGCGGCGTGACTACTCAGCAACCCCAGCAGGCGACCAGCGACAGCGCGGACTTCGTCGCGGACTTCACCGATCCTGCCCTCATCGGCTCCCCCGAGAAGGGGGTCGAGAGGGAAGTGGCCGGTCTCCTCTTCCTGTCCTTCGGCCTGCTCGGCTGCCTCGGGGTGCTGGCCGCGATCCACTGGGCAGCCGGCCTGTCCGCCGCGCTCCTCGGCCTGGGCGCCGCGGGCGCCCTCCTCCGCCGGACCGCGACGCAGAGGTGGAAGCAGGACGCCAGCATGGTCATGGCGTTCGCCGGATACGCAGGTCAGGCCGCCGTCCTGTTCTACCTGTACCAACCGGCCGGCTGGCTCCTGGTGAGCGCCACCGCCGCGGCCGTCGGGCTGTGGCTCTCCAGCACGGAGAGCGACTGATGCCCCGCCAGTGGCTCCCCGGCCTTCGCGGGCGGCTCACCCCCAAGACGCCCGTCCCGGCCCCACGTGCGGCTGCGCCTGCGTCTGTAGAGACGAAGGATCTCCTGGCAGGCGGCGTCTACACGTCGATGTCATACGCCGGCGTCACGAACGTGTGGGGCACGCCCGGCCGGGCGGACGGCTGGGACCTCGAGCGGGTCGTCATCGAGGGCTACGAGCGCAGCATCTGGACGTTCAAGAGCGTGGAGGCGATCGGCAAGCACACCGGGCTGCCCATCCAGATCGGTCGCGGCGGCGACGAGCGGCGGTTCAAGGAGACCCTCAAGGAGCATCCGCTCCTGCGCCTGCTGAACCAGAAGGCCAACCCGCACGAGACCGCCGACGTGTTCAAGAAGCGGCTCAGCGCCCAACTGCTGCTCAGCAAGAAGGGCGTGTTCATCGAGAAAACGTACAGCCGCGGCGGGACCCTCACCCGGCTCGACCTGATGCCGCCGGACCGCGTCCAGATCATCCCGGACCAGCGGAACGGCGACTACATCAGCCACTACGAGTTCACCAACTACGCCGGGCAGATCCGCGAACTCCAGCCCAAGCACGTCATCTGGCTGCGCGACCCGCACCCGACCGATCCGTTCTGCGGCGTCACCCCGCTGGAAGCGGCCGGACTGTCCGTCGACCTGGACGTCAAGGCCCGCACCTACAACATCAGCTTCATCGACAACGACGGCCGGCCCGGAGGACTCGTCGGCGTCGACCTGGAGGGCGTCGACCCGGCCGAGGTCAAGCGGATCCAGGACCGCCTGGCACCGGGCGCGCACAACGCCGGGCAGCTCACCCTCGTCGGGATGGGCCCCGGCGGGATCAGCTACGTCGACACCTCCGCCCGGCCGCGTGAGATGGCCTACGAGACGCTGTCCAGCACCGCGAAGAACGAGATCCTCTCCGCGTTCGGCATGTACGAGAGCATCATCGGCAACGCCTCCGAGCGGACGTTCAACAACGCCGACCGCGAGGAGTGGAACTTTTGGGACCACACCGAGCTGCCCCACCTCAACCTGATCGCGTCGGCGTTCGACGAGGACCTGGACGACGACTGGACCATCCGGTTCGACACCTCCGGCGTGCAGGCCCTTGAGTTCCCGAGGCGCCAGGCTCGCGAAGAAGCCCGCAAGGAGTTCGATGCGGGCCTGCTCACCATCGACGAGTACCGCGAGATCGCCGGGCGCCGCCCGTTCAACACCCCCCAGTCCCGCGCCCTGTGGATCTCCCCGCAGAAGGCGCCCATCCCGGCCAACGCCACGGACGCGGCCGCGCTCGGCCTCACGGACCCGTCCGGAGGAGGGGCCCCAGGAGCTGGCCAGAACCCGGCGCTGCCCGCCGCGACAGGAGGAAGCGCGGCCGCAGACGTCGCCGCCGCGCGCGGCCTGGAGGCGGCCCCGACCGCCGCCGCCGACGTCGCGGCCGCGCGCGGGCATCTGCCCGAGCTGCCCGCCGGGCCCGCGGCCACCGCCGCGGGCGACGTCACCGCCGCCCGAGCCGGCAGCACCCAGCCCGTCCCCGGAGAAGCGGCCGAGGACGTTGCAGCGGCGCGCGCCAGCGGCATGCCTCCCGCCGGTGGCGGGCCGGCCGCCGATGACGTGGAAGCAGCGCGCGGGCAGTTGGAGACGAAGTCGCTGCACGGCGATGGGTTCGAGGTCACCGACGCGGACTTCGACGCTCTCGCCGAGGCGGTGGAGGACGCCCTCACCACCCTTCTGGCACGCCAGGAAGGCGTCATCGTCGCCCGCCTGCACGCCCCGAAGATCCGCAAGCACACCCGGTTCTGGCAGCCGGAGAACGAGCACGACACCCGCGGCGGCACCGCCAACCTCGACGAGGACCGCGTCGTCAGCGCCTCCCGCTGGGCGGAGGAGACCACCAACACCCTCGCCCCGATCCTCCAGCAGGCAGCGACCGCCGCCGCCCGCAAGGTGGGCCAGGCCCTCACCGGCACGGACACCGTCCCCCCGGCCGTGCTGGCTGCCGCACTCGTCACCGCCATGTACGCCGGCGAGGCCATGACCGCGTTCCTCGGCGACCTCGCGGAAACCCTCCACGCCGCCCAGGACGCCCACCCCGATCTCGACCTCGACACCCTCGTGCACACCGTCGGCGGCTACTACAACGCCTCCGGCCCCGGCCTGGCCGCCCGGGTCGCCGAGTCGTGCGCCGTGTCGACCATCAACGGGGCTGTGGACGCCGCGGCGGAGAGCGCCGGGCCCGACGTCGTCCGCACGTGGATCACGCGCCAGGACGCCCGCGTGCGGCCCGCGCACAAGGCCCTTCAGGGCAAGACGCTACCGGTCGGCATCCCGTACGAAGTTGACGGATTCCAGCTCCGCTACCCCGGTGATCCGTTCGCCCCGATCGCCTTGACCCGTAACTGCCGATGCCGTCTGCACTACGCCACCGACCCCAAGGAGTGACCTGCCATGTGGGCAGCCATCTGGATCGCCTGGACCACCGTGTTCGCCGTCGCGGAGACCATCGCCCTGGCCAACAAGCGCGACGAGGACACCCTGTCGGAGAACGTCCGGCGCCTGTTCCGCACCCGCACCAGCAAGGCCGGCAGAGCCGTGTTCGCCGCGTCCTGGATCGGCTTCTCGGGCTGGTTCGCCCTGCACATCCTGACCGAGACGATGTGAACGGCCCCGAGGAGCTTGACGGGCGTCCCCGAGCGGCAAGCGGCGCCACCTGACCCCCACACTCTTCTGGTTCAGAATCCAGGGCGCGACACTAACCGCGCAGGTTATGCATGGTCCGCGGCATGCTGAATCGCCCCGCTGCCGCACATGCTGAGTCGCCGGACCTGAGTGACCTCGAGACCAAGGCCGCCCGCCGTGCGTGGAACCCTGCCCTGCACCCGCGCGACAGCAAGGGCCGTTTCATTGAGACCGGCGGCACAGTCCGCCTGTGGGGCGGCAAGCTCGCCCGCGTCGTCCGCGCGCTCCCCAACGACCGCATCCTCGTCCAGGACCAGACCGGCCCGGACGAGTTCAACGGCCGCAGGCACACCACCAGCGCCAAGTGGGTGTCGATGGTCGCCCGCCCCGACGGCAGCGCGCCCACCGCCGACGAGCGGAAGGTCGTCGACGAGGACGCGCGGCGAACCAAGGACCCGCGCCGCGGCAACGGCGTTGGACACGACGACGACGGCGACCCCACCACCCCCAACCAGCCGCACGGCGCCGACGACCAGGGCCAGCCCATCGGCGACGACGACGGTGACGGCCCCGACGACGAAGACGACCAGGACGAGCCGGACCACGGCCGGCATCCCGTCAACGTCCACGCACTCCCCAACAAGCGGCACGCGGCCGGCTCCCGCTTCAAGGACACCGCAGCCGTCCGACAGCACTTCACCCAGCTGGCCGACCGCCCCGGCCAGAAACCGGAGATGTCGACGTTCCTGCACTCCATCGCGGGCGACGACGACCTGCGCACCACCCGCAGCGGAAACCTGGCGATCCTCCGCGACGACGCCACCGGCCGCTGGTACCTGACCGCGACCGGCACCGGACAGCGCATGACCGGCGCCGGCGACTTCGCCAACCCGCAGGAAGCGGCCCGGTTCGCCACCCACCTGGAGAACACCGCCCGCACCGGAGGGCCGCAGGGCTTCCCGTTCGACTTCAGCAACCCCGACCTCGACCACGCCGCGCGTAGCTGGAAGACCGGCAACGGCGAGAACATCCAGGCCGCCATCACCCGCGCCCGCGCCGAGTTCGACGCCGCCCCCGCCCCCGCCAAGCGGGGCGCGGCTCGACGGCCGCGGCCTGCCGCTGGCACCCCTGGCACTCCCGCGGCGCCGGCCGCTCCCCCTACCCCGGCCGAGGCAGGCCATCCCTCTCCGGAACAGCACGGCAGCCACCAGCCCACCGACCACGAGCAGCAGCGCCTTGAGGAACTGCGATCGCGGCCGCCGGTCGCGGACTTGACGGACGAGCAGCTCCGCGCCGAGTACGACGAACTGGTGGGCGGCGACTTCCGCAACGCCAGTCCGCTGACACAAGGCCCGTTCGAGAGCCGACTGGAGGACGTCAAGCGCGAGCGCCGGGACCGCGACAAGCGGGCCCTCACCAACCGGGGTGAACCTTCCTCCCTCACCACCGAGCAGCTGCGCCAGGAGCAGGCCGAGCTTGCCCGCACCCGCACCTCGTACGAGACGGACGACGTCGCCGAGGTCCGCAAGCAGCGCGCGGCCGCGGTCGACGCCGAAGTCCACCGCCGTGACAGCGAGGGAAGCAGCCGGCCCGACGAGCCGGGGTCGGTCACCCTGTCGCCCGACGACGTGTCCCAGCAGCTCGACGCGGTGCGGCCGGAGGGATCAAAGGCCCCTTCATCCATGAGCGACGGGGAGATCCGCGACGAGATCGTGGACCTGATGGAGCGGGAGATGGCCAACGGCGGGGAGCTGCCGGGCGTCGACCGCACGCGCCTTCAGGTCCTCGAAGCGGAGGAGGCGCGCCGCGCTGGCCGTGCGCCGAAGCGTGAGGAGAAGCCGAAGCCGCCGGCTGAGGAACCCGGCGGGCTGTTCGACGTCGAACCGGACCAGCAGCAGCGGTTCGTGGCCGACCCGGACAACCCCGACGACCAGGCCGACGATCCCTTCGGCACGCCGGACATGTTCGCCGACGCCGAAGGCCGCGACACCAGCAGGCTGCGCGCGCCGCTGGCCCGCAGGCCCGCCGACTTCCAGGTCGGGGACCGGTTCGTCGGCGCCGACGGGCGTACGCACACCGTGAAGGAGCCGCCGCTGCGAACCTCCCGCGGCCGCGTCCGTGTCGTTGACGAGGACGGCCAGGAGCATCTCCTCGCGCCGGACAAGGAGCTGCGTGTCCTGCACCCGGACGAGGACGCACCCGAGGTACCGGAGGCGAACGCACCGGACGCGGACGCGCCGGAGGCCGAGGCGCCGTCCGCGGACACCCCGGACAGCGGGACGCCGACGGTCGACGCCCCGGAGGCCGGTGCCCCGACGCCGGACACCGCAGACGTCCCGGACGCCAACGCAACGCCGGAGGCCGGGCCGGACAACGCCACGGCGCCCGACGCGCCGATCCGGACCACATCGCCGGCGGATATGACCGACGACGACATCGAGGCCGAGCTGGAAGAACTGCTCGCGTGGCAGCGCCGGCACGTCTCGTCCACGGGGGAAGGCCCGCGTGTCCAGGGGAGCGCGATGCTTGCGCTTTCTCCTGTCGCCAACCGTCGAGGTGACCTCCACGAGGAGCAGCGCAAGCGCTCGCTCGCCCGCAGGGACAGGGAGAAGCGGGAGACGGAGAAGCAGGAGCGGGCCGCGGCACTCGGGCGCGCTGAGATCGGCAAGCGGAACGATGACGGCTCGTACCCGGTGACGGTTGACGGCAGCGAGGCCGGTTCCGTCCGCCAGCTCGCCCGCAAGTGGGAGTACACCAACGAGAACGGCGACACCTCCTCCGACTTCTACGGCAGCCGCGCCGAGGCCGTGGTCGCTCTCGTCCGCAACCGCGACGTCCGTCAGAAGAACGACGCCCAGCACGCTCAGCAGGACCAGGCACGCAGGCAGACCCCCGACGGCTGGACCTTGGGCGACCGGGCCGACGTCGCCGAGAACGACATCATCCGCATCCCCCGTATGGGCCGTGACCGGGACGGCCGGCCGTACCCCGAGAGCTGGGGCGGTCCACGCCGTGTGACCAGTGTGGAGCACCAGGACGACGGCACGACGATCGTCCGCTTCAGCAACCCCGACGGCTCGTACGCAGGGGGTGGTCCCCTGTTCCTGCGGGGGCCCGATGACACGTTCGCGTGGGCCCACGACCGCACCCGCCCGGAGCCGACGCCCGCGTGGCGACACGAACTCCGTCCCCGGATGGCCGACATCGGCGATGACATTGCCAGCCTGCGGAACCACGCCGACGGACTCGACGACCAGGACCAGGAGCGAATGCGGCGCCTGGGCGAGCTGATCCGGCGCGTCGGGGATGGCGACACCGAGGATTTGCAGGCAGACCTTCGCACGATCCGCGACGAGGCCGCGTGGCTCGAGGAGCGGTACAGCAACGAGGACCTGCCGTACGAGACGCGCAGGTACAAGTCGTGGGCGGTGGCCGCGCACAGGAAGGCGCAGCGGGCGCTGGACCATCCCGACTTCCAGCACGGCAGCACCGGTGACGGCCCGGACAACGCGCCGGACGGAGAGGCCCCGAACGGTGATGGCCGCGCCACCCGTGCGCGGGACCTGTTCGGCGAGGGCATGAACGCTGTGGGTGGCGACTCCCTTCCGGAGATGCAAGAGCTGCACGACCGTCTGGACCGCGCCGACTCGGCCGACGACCGGGACGCGGAACTCCGCGACGTCGCCGACCGCATGGACGCGCTCGCCGACATGTACGAACTCGCCGGCCCGCAGGGCGAGCACGCTGCCGACCGGTTCCGACGAGCGGCACGCATCGCCCGCGGCGACCAGGACGACGACCACGGCAACGACCGCGACGACCGGCACGACACCGAGGAAGGCGGCGACCACACACCCCGGGGAGGTCAGGACGACGACGGCAGCACCCGGGACGGAACGCAGAGCGATGACAGCCCGGAAGGCCAGGGCGACGCCCCGGACGACGAGTCAACGGACAGCGCTCCGGACCGGCAGCAGGACGACAGGCAGGACGACGACCAGCCGGACCGCAGCCAGGACGACGAGGAGAGCCGCCGACAGCGCCACAATGGCGACCCCGACGGTGGGGCCCCCGACCCCGACGGTGGGCCCGACGGCGCAGGCACGCCCGACACCCCGGACGACAGCAGCAACGACTCCGACCGCGACGGCAGCCACCCCGACGACGAGCAGGACGCCCCGAACCCCGACGAGGCCGACGCACCCGACGAGACCAGCGAGGAAGACGACGACGAGGAGAAGCGGCGCAGGCGCAGGCGCCGCCGTCGCAACCGCGGAGGCGGCCCCGGCGGAGGCGGCCCGGGCGGCCCCGGAGGCCCTGGCCTGCCCCACCTGAACCTTCCCCACCTCAACACCCCGGCCGGAGGCAGCGGCGACGGCGACGGCCGCGGCCGCCACGGCAGGGGCCACCAGCCCACGGACGGCCACCACGCCCAGACCCGGCACGCCGACGTCGACTCCCTGCGCAACGCGTGGCGGCGCGGCGAAGGACTCACCCCGGCCGAGGACACCCCCGAGCGGCGCACCCACCTCGCCGAGCTGGCCGACCGCGAAGGCCTCGCACTGTCTCCCGACGGTGGCCTGGCGCTGTATCCGGAGCAGCAGGCCGACGGCAGCACCGTGTGGCGGTTCGCGCAGGCCCGCAACGGCTCGAACCTGCCCGGCCTCGCCCTCACCACCGACGACCCGGAGCAGGCGCGCACCCTCGCCGGCCGGTTCGAGGAGATCACCGACGGCAACGGCGACGCCTTCGACTGGCACCAGCCGTGGGGCCCGGCCGCCATCGCCGCCTGGCGCGACGGGGAAGGCCGCAGCCTTCCGCAGGCGCTCCACGCCGTCCAGCACGACTACGAGCAGGAACGCGCCGGGGCCTACACCCTGCCCGACGACCTGACCACGCTGGCCGACCACGCCCTCGAGAACGCCTTCCGGCAGGGCCTTGGCCCGGAGGACACGTTCCGGCTCATGGCGGAGATGGACCGCCGCGACGGATACACCGACCAGCGGATCCGCGCCGCCGTGCCGGACACGCCGCCGGCGGACGCTGACGAGGCGGAGCGCCGCGGCCGCGCCATGGACGAGGCTCTCGGCTTCGGCGACACGGACGTCACCCAGCCCGCCCCGGCCACCCCGGGGCGCCTGCGCCGCGAGTACGACGCCCTCGACGAGGAGCGCTTCCAGGACGCGATGCGGGCCACCGGCGGGCGCATGCTCAGCGCCGAGGCCGAAACCGAGGGCGTTGACGCCCGCGCCGTGTTCTCCGGCCGCAAGTACAGCAACAAGCGTGCGGCCGAGTTGGCCTCACCCGAGCTGAAGCGGTGGTTGTTCGGCGACGACGAGCACGACGGCAACGGCCGGATGACCTACGACCAGTACCGGCAGCGGGAAGCCGACCGGGTGCTGCGCTCCGAGTTCGCCGACTTCGACGAGGCGCGTCTGCGTGCCGCGATCGACGCCACGAACGGCTACTTCATCCGCCGCGAGCACCGGCACAGCGGCCTCGATGAGCATGAAGTGTTCTCCGGTGGCAGCCTCTCGGCCCGGGACCGGTGGCGGCAGTACGCCAGCGAGGAACTCCAGGAGTGGCTGGACGACAACGGCGGCCGCGTCACGTTCGCCCAGTACAAGCAGCAGCGCCGCGACAACGACCGCAGGGACCGGGAGGAGTGGGAGGCGGAGCAGCGCCGACAGGCTCCCGCACCCGACGCCGAGCCCGATGCCCAGTCCGACGCCGAGCCCCAGAACGGTGACGCCCCCGACGAGAGAAGCGGCCAGGAGCCGGAGGGGGGCGCGGGCACGCGCCCGACGCCGGAACCTGCACCGGCCCCCGCGCCTGCGGACACCCAGCCCTCCGACGGCGGCCGCCTGCTCATCTCCGGCCCGGACACAGCAGGCGATCGGCCGTACAACGTGCTGCTCCCCGGCACTTCGGCGCCTCTGTTCCGGACCGGGTTCTCCGACCCCGAGCGGGCCCGTGAGGTCGCCCGCGTCCTGGAAGGGATCACGGACGCCGACGGCAACCCCTTCCCGTGGGACGCGCCCGACGCCGTAGAGCGGGCCCGGACCTGGCGCAGCGCTGACGGCAACACCCTCTTCGGTGAGGCCGCCGAGCGGCTGAACGGCGTCGGCAACCTCTACGAGCCGTGGAACAGCGACCGGGGGCGGGCCCTGAGCAGCCGGCAGTGGCACCAGCAGGAAGCCGACTGGCACACGCGGGAGAACCAGGCCGGCTACACCGTCCGGGCCGACCCGGCAGACCTCCGCCCCGGCGACGAGATCAGCTACCCCATGGCTACCTCCCGCGGGCAGAACACCAACGCTCGCGACCACCACGTCGGCACCGTGCACGCCACCGTGACCGGTGAGGGCCGGCCGTTCCACTACCCCTCGCAGTTCTCCGACCTGGGCAACCCGCAGATCTACCGGTACCGGGCCGAAGGCTCGTGGACCAACCAGTACGGCGAGCGCACCGATCTCAACGAGGCGTTCCCGAACCTGGGCGTCGTCCGCCGCCGCCCGCGCCCGGGCGAGGCTTCTACGCCCGCCGAGGAGCCACAGCGCGAGCCCGACCCGGAGCCGATCAACGGACAGCCTGCGAGCTGGGCCCGCGTGGCGGACCTGACGCCCGGTGACATGGTCCGCATGGAGGGCACCACCCGGCGGGGCCGCCCCAACCAGCGGGTCGGGTACGTCTCCAACGCGCCTGTCCGGGTGGAGGTCACCCGCAGGGGCCGCACCGAGCACATGTGGCGGACCTGGGTCACGCAGAACCCGGACGGCACCGGCGCGGCCGGCAACGTCTTCACGTCGATCAACGCCAACGCCGCCCGCGCCACCGCCCCGGACGACGCCGCGCCCGGCGGCCCCGTCAGCGGCGCCCAGGCCGCACTGCGCTCCGGAGACCTGCCCGACTCGATCCCCACGGACCCCCACAGCCGCGGCCTGTTCCCGGGCAGCACCGTCACCGGCGCCAACGACCGGCACGGCACCGTGAGGGGCGCGACCACCAACACCGTGTCCGTGCACTGGTCCGACGGCACCAACGAGCCGGCCGTGTCCCCGACGACGCTCACCGTCACCGACAGCCAGCGCCCCGACGGGTGGACTCCCGCCGGCCAACGGGTCACGCCGCACCACGTGGTCAGCGACAGCGAGGGCACCCTCCTCGGGCCCGTCGATGAGGTCGACGGCGACAACGTCACCATCAACACCCCGCAGGGCAGCGTCACCCGCAGCGCGGGAGACCTCCGCGTCACGGGCACAGTCCGCGACGACATCACCGACACCGACCCGGTGACCGGCATCGACACCCCCACGGCCGCGGACCTGAAGGAGGACGACGTCGTGGTCCTGGACCTCGACGGCCACCTCGCCACCGTCGCCATCACCAGCCCGCCCCGCCAGGACGGAGACCGCGTCACTCTCGACTACGCCGACACCACCACCGGCGAGGTAGGCGAGATCGACGTCGACGCCCGCGCGGTCCTCCCCCGCGCACAGGGCCCGGACGGTCACGCCCCGGACCTCGGCCCGGACAACGCCCCGCCTCCGGACGACGAGCTGATCGTGCACGAGCCCCCGCACCGCATCGACCCGGTCACCGGCCCGACCGTCGACCCGGACCTCGACCCGAGCGACCGGGACGTCATCGGCGACCACGCCAGCGGCTCGGACGACGATCCGGACGCCCAGCAGGCCGCGGCCCGTATCACCGCGGACCTGCCCGTCACCCCAGAGCAGGCGCAGGCCCTGGCCGCGCAACTGCGCGCGTCCGCTGACCCGTCGACACGGGAGGGACGCGCAGCGCTGCGCGCCGCCGACCACCTCGACCGGGCGGGTGGCCGGACTCCGCCGGCGGGCCTCGACCGGCCCCGACCGTCGAACGCCGGACAGGTCAGCGACGGCGATCTGATCGCCATGCCGGACGACCGCCGCGGCGGCCAGGTGCGGGTCTTCCGCGTCATCGACGCCGAGGACGGCCCGGGCGGCGTGCGGAGCTTCCTCCTCGAGGACGAGGATCAGCAGTGGCGGCGCCGAATCGTCCACGGGGCCATGCCCGTGTGGCAGCTCCCCGAGGCGGAACCGGATCCGGTCACCCCGCCTGACATCGACGACACCGACGCCCCAGACGCTCCGAGCACGCCGGACACCCCGTCGGCTCCCGGCACCCCAGGCACCCCCGGCCAGCCACGGGCCCGCCTCCACCCCGGAGTGCTGCGCGTCGGCGACGTCATCGACGCGCCCACCTCCCGGACCGGCTACCAGCTCAACGGCCACCGCCGCCTGACGATCATCAGCGAGCCGCGGCGCAACGGCTGGTGGATGCAACTCACTGGCGTGGACGACGACGGCAACGTGCATGACTTCGGCCTGCACTCCGGGCGTCCCGTCGACGTCTACGACCGGAACCGGCCCACCCCGGCCCTACCGCCGGTGAGCGGCCCCCGCGACCCCAACCCTGCCCCGCAGTCCGGCGCCGACCGGATCGTCAGCGACCATCCGCGGGCAGTTGCCTCCCGTATCATCGACGAGGCCATAGCCGGCACGCAGGGGCCCG
This sequence comes from Streptomyces similanensis, assembly GCF_039543625.1. Taxonomy (NCBI): domain Bacteria; kingdom Bacillati; phylum Actinomycetota; class Actinomycetes; order Kitasatosporales; family Streptomycetaceae; genus Streptomyces; species Streptomyces similanensis. Next base: position 98,603 of record NZ_BAABKC010000087.1, read on the forward strand.
GCGGCATCCACGCCCTGCGTGAGGGCGTCGCCGCGCGGCTCACGCCCGAAGCGCTCCGGGATGCCCGCAGGCAGGCCCGCCGGGACGCCAACGCCTCCTTGGACGCCGCCGGCCTCACGGACGAAGACCGTGCCGCCGTGCAGCAGCGCCTCAAGCGGGCACGGCAGGACGCCCACGCTGCGACGGTGCGGGCCGCGCTGCGCACCGTCAACGACCTCGAGCCCCTCCCCGGCGAGAGCGACGAGGACCTGGCGGCGCGGGCCCGGGACCTGCTCCGCCTCATACCCGACCAGATCAGCAACCCGCCGGGAGGCCGCCCGAACGGCCCGAACGGCCCGGACGCGGGCGGAGACCCAGACGTTGCGGGCACCGTCGCCGGGCATGTCGGCGGCGCGGTGAACGCGCTCATCAACCAGTTGCAGGCCGCGGGTGTGGACCCGGGCGACGCCGACCAGCTCGCCCGGACCCTCCTCCGACAGCTCGACGGGTCCCGGCAGACCACGGCCCGCCGGATCGCGCGGCGAGTCGCGGCCGCGTCGCCGGCCGCCGGACGACAGCCGGGCCTCCTGGCCCGGATCGTCGCCCTCCTCCTCCGCATGGGCAAGCGCCTGGTCGAGCTGGTCAAGGCCGGCGGGCAGAAGATCGCCGAGAAGTACCGGGCCGCCCGTGACCGGATGAGGCGCCTGCGGGCGTTCCTGGGCCGCCTGGCCCGGCGGGTGAGGAACTGGCCGGAATCTCGCCGCCTGGCCCGGCTGCACCGCGCGGTGAACCTGCCCACCACCGACGGGGAGACTCTGGCCGCGCGGATCTCCCACTGGGCCGGCCTCATGCCGGAACCCGGGCGGTTCGGCCAGTCCCAGCAGCGGGTCAGCTTCTGGCGGCCCACCAGCTGGGGGCGGCTCGCCGCCGGCCGACTCCCGGGCCGAAGCGACCGCATCCGCTGGTCCCCGGACCGGGCGGCCGACGGCGGCCCCGGCCTGACCGCGCTGCGGCACATGGCAGCGCTGCGGGCGGCCGGCAGCGACGTCGACCAGGACGTGACCCGCCGTCTGTCCGCCGCGCTCGGCGACGACTTCGGGCACGACCCGCACGCCGCACTGCAACACGCCGACGACTACGTGGCCGCCAGCGAGCGGCGTCTGGTCAACCTCCAGGCGGCGCGCGCCAGCGCGACCATCCCGGACGACCAGGATCTCGACATCGAGATCACGGCGGCCCGCGCCGAGCTGGCGTCGGCCCGCCGGGAGTACGCGGACATGCGGGCCCAGTACGCCGCAGCGGTGCCCGGCGCCGTCGCGGCGGCCCTGGCCGACGTCCGAGACATGGGCCCCGAGGGCAGCACGAGCCTGGTCTTCGGCCCGGGCAGCGACCCGGACGCCGAGCGGGCCGTACGGGGCGTGCAGCGACTCATCCCCCGGTCGTGGCTCAATACGCCGCAGGCGCGCCGCGTGACGGTCGTGGACGGCGACGCGGGCAGCTACGACGCGGACGGACAGCGGATCACCGTCGCTGACCTCGCCGACGACGGACTCGGCACCGCTGGGCACGCCTTGGCGCAGCACCTGGCGCAGCACCTGGGCGACCTGGACGTCGCACAGCGGGCGTACTGGTTCACCCGGACCCACACCGGCCGGCCGGGTGCACGCCGGATGCGGCCGAACGTCATGTCCCGTCTCCTGCGCAGGCAGCAGACACAACCGGACACCGGTGACAGCTTTGCCCGGTCCGTTCAGGCGATGTTCAACGGCGACTGGTATCTCGACGACGACCTGCGGGCGTTCCTCCTGGGCCTGCTCGCCACCCGATAGGAGGCAGTAGTGATCACCGTGACCGGCGCGTTCGACGACGGCTCGGCCTACACCGTGCAGATCACCGGGCGGGCCGACCGCCCGGTGATCGGGTCGTACAGAGCCGCGGCCCTGGTGGAGCTCCACCAGGGCGAGCCCATCGCGCTCTCCCCGACCGGGCCCAGGCGGACCGTGTCCGGGGAGGACGAAGCGGCGGTGCTCGCGGTGCTGCGCGAATTCACCACCGTCATCGAGGAGAGCGGGAGCGTACCGAGGCAGGCGGCCTTGCCAGGGGGGTGATCCCGGGCACTTCCACAATTGTGGAAGCGCCGTCTTGGCCAGTGATGAGGCGGCGGGCGGCGACACAAGCCGCTCCGGCGGCTCATCCTCCGCCCGTGACCAGATACGGATTTGCCATCAAGGCTCTCCCCAAGGGCGGTAAGCCGTTTGGGGCCGACGAAGACGACGAGACCGACGAGGCGGCGGGCGGACCGCCCGGGGAAGCCGTGACCGCAGCGGCCGGCGACCAGCCCCTCACGGAGCCCGGCGGCCTGCCCGAGGACCCGGCCCCGACCGCCGAGCCTGCGGCCGATCCCGCCGTGGAGGACCCGGCCGCGGACACCCCGCCCGACGGCGACGGAACGGGCGAGGAACCCGACCCGGCCGCACAGCCCCCCGTTGACGACGCCCGGCCCTGGTCCGGCGACATGTACGACGAGGGCGACGAGACCGATCCCGAGGCCGCCTACTGCGCGTACGCCGGCAGCGACGGCGAACAGGCTTGGCTTGACCGGGACCCGGACGGCACACTGACCGGGTGGGTGCGCGACGCCACCGGACAGGTCTGGCGCTACACCGACCCGGACGCCTGGGCGACGGACGTGGACGGCGCGCAGATGACCCGCACGCACGGCCCCGAAGGCGACGACAGCATGACCGACCCGGCGGCCCCGGGAACCCCGTCCCCGCCCGTCGACCGCGGCGTGCAGGACCCCATGTTCGCGACCCAGTAAGGAGAGCCGACCGTGCAACTCGACCGCCAGACCTTCCAGGACCGGCTCAACGAGGGCAAGGCCGCATACGGGGCCGGTGACCCTTCCGACGCCTGCCCGTACGACAGGTACGGCAACGCCGAGGACCAGTTCGGCTACCGCTACTGGAACCGCGGCTGGTCCATGGCCCGCTCCGAAGCAGAGGCGGCGCAGGCCCGGCAGCCCGCAGGAGCCAGCGCAGGACAGTAGGCACACGCGAACGGCACGGTGCCCGGCGGCCCACTGTCCACCGCCGCCGGAGGTTCCCCGCCGTGCCGACCGCTGCTCCACCCACCAGACCGACCCGCCCCATCACCACCCAGCGAGGCACCAGCCGGGCAATCTACGCCGTCACCGGCGTGGTCGACGACGTCAACGACCTCATCGTGCCCGGCGCCTTCACCCGCACCCTGGCCACCCGCACCGTCAAGACCGTGTGGCACCACGGGTGGAAAGACCCCGTCGGCGTCGTCTGGGAGGTCGAGGAATGGATGCCGGGCGACGCCCGGTTCAAGTCCGTCCCCGACTGGCCCGCCGAGGCCGGCGCGCTCGTCGCCACGGTGATCTACAACCTGCGCACCCGCCAGGGCCGCGACGCCTACGAGCAGGTCAAGCAGTGGCACGAGCACGGGCAAGCCGCGTTCTCCATCGGCTACCGCGTGCCTGAAGAGGGCAAGTCGATCCGCGGCGACGGCGTCCGCATCATCCACGACCTGGACCTGTTCGAGGTGAGCCCCGTCCTGCACGGCGCGCACCCGATGACGCGCAGTCTCGAGGTCAAGTCCGCCACCGCGGCCGCCGACGACGGGCTGGAGCACAAGTCGACGCCCTCACACGTCGAGATCGACGTCGCCGCGCAGGGCAAGGGCGAGGACGCCATCAAGGTCGCGGGCCTGGTGGTGAAGGCGAGCGACACCAACCGGGTCCTGCTCATCCAGCGCGCTCTGGACGACGACGACCCGGCCGCCGGGACGTGGGAGTTCCCCGGCGGCCACCTGGAGGACGGCGAAGACCCCCTCACCGCCGCTCTGCGCGAGTGGGCGGAGGAGACCGGCTCGACGCTCCCCGGCACGACGAGCGTGGTCGGGCAGTGGACGGCACCGAACGGCATCTACCGCGGCTACGTCGCGCTCATCCCCACTGAGGACTCCCTGCCGATCAACGTGCCGCACGCCGAGCGCCGCGTGGCCAACCCTGACGACCCCGACGGCAAGGCGACGGAGGTCACCGCCTGGTGGCCAATCAGCGCCCTCCCCGAGATGCCGCTGCTGCGGCCCGCCTGCCGCAACACCCCGTGGGATCTCCTGGCCGGCGCCGCCCGTCCACAGGCCCCGAAGCCCACGCCCCAGGCCGAAGAGTTCGCCGAAGGAGTCATGGCCCGCTACCGGGCCCTCGGAGGAGGCGAGGAGAAGTCCGCGCGCGCCGCCGTACGGGCAGCGCGCGCGGCGCCCCCCGTCGAGCACAAGTCCGCCCGGGCCATGGTCCTGGAGGCGAAAGCCGCCGGGGGCGCCGACCAGAACCGCGGCGACGCCGAACAGCTCCGCCACTGGTACGTCCGCGGTGAAGGCGCGGCACAGATCGGATGGGGCACTCCCGGAGACTTCGACCGGTGCGTGTCCATCGCCGGCCGCCACATGAGCCCCGACCACGCCAAGGGCTACTGCAACCTGCGCCACAAGGACGCGCTGGGGATCTACCCCGCCACCCACGCCGCCGAAAGCAAGTCCGCCCGCCACATGGTCCGCGAGGCGAAAGCCCTCCTCACCGACGCCCCAGGAGATGACTCCATGTCCCCGATCCAGCCCCTGCCCGCCTCGTTCGAGCAGATCCGCGACCGTCTCTCCCAGGCAGTCCGCGCGCTGCTCGCCGCCGAAGAGGACTCCTGGGCGTGCATCCAGGGCACCTACCCGGACCACGTCATCGTCTCGGTGCACGCCGGGGAGGGTGAGGAGCACTACCTGGTGCCCTACACCCTCACCGGCGATGACGTGTCCCTGGGACAGGCGAAGAGGGTGGAGCTGGCCACCGTCGTCGTCGCCGGCGACGACGGTCCCCGCGAAGCGGACGGCGAGGAGGAAGCCGACGCCCGCGTCGTCCAGCCGACCGTCGACGCCCTCAGCGACGCCACCGCCCGCATCAGCACGAGCACCGCCGGGCCGGAGCAGCTCGGCGGCGTGCGGGACAAGGTGCGCGCGCTGATCACGGCCCTGTCCGCGAAGGGACTCGACGTCGCCACCGACGAGGACAACCCCGGGCGCCCGGCGGCCGGCGGCACGGCCGGACTGGACCTGTGGGAAGACGACGACTTCGCCGCAGACGACGAGGGCGGGGACGAGCCGGACACCGCCGACGGCGACGAGGACGACACCGACCCGACCCCGGACGAGGAGGACCAGGTGCGCCTGCCCGTCGACGAGGTGAAGTCCCTCCTGGCCAGCCTCGCCCAAGCGAGCTGAGTTGCCGCCCCCGCCCCTCGGACCATCCACCCCACTCCCTCACCGGTAGCAGCAAAACCGCAGGTCAAACCCCGCACGCTGTCCGCTCTTGACCGTCTGAGCGGGCAGCGCGCGACGTTAACCCCTCTCCCCCTCTTCTATTCCGCCTCGCGTTGAGGCGTCCCGGTGCTGGCCGGGCGAGCGACGCACGTCAACCGCACCCAGCACCAGGGAGAGCAGCAGAAATGCCCGCCACCGCACGTATCAAGGAACTCCAGCGCCAGCTCCAGGAGAAGTCCGCCGAGGCCGAGCGGATCAGCCAGACGTTCAAGGTCGAGGACGGCGGACAGTTCGTCGTCTCCAGCGACCAGGCGAAGGAGTTCCGCAAGGTCTCCGGCCAGGCGCAGGAGATCAAGGCCCTCATCGACGCCGAGCAGGGCATGGCGGAGATCAAGCAGTACCTGGACGCCCCCGAGAGGCCGCCGGCCACCGCCGCCCACTACGGGCAGCGCCCTCCCGGCGTCGAGGAGAAGTCCCTCGGCGACCTGTTCGTCGAGTCCTCCTCCTACAAGAACGCCACCGAGGCCGGCTTCCGCGACAAGCCGTACATCCGCGCCGACATCGAGGGCAAGAGCATCTTCTCCCTCTCGGCCGGCACCGTGACCCACCAGGTCCTCGGCTCCGCGCAGAACCTCGGCATCGCCGAGCGCCCGTTCCGCAAGTTCCACGTGCGGGACCTCTTCCCGAAGTCCACGACCAAGAACGCCGTCCTGTACGGCGCGCGCGAGACCGGGTGGACGAACAACGCCCGCCAGGTCAAGGAGCGGTACGCCGCCGACGGCGTCTCGCCTGCGACCGGCGCGGACAGCGACACCTGGGGCCGCGCCCCGCGGTCCAAGCTGTCCCTGACGCCGGTGATGTACCCGGTCGGCGAGGTCGCCCACCTGCTCGACGCGCACAAGAACATCCTGTCGGACGAGCCGCGGCTGAAGACGTTCATCAACACGCGCATGGTGGAGGGCGTCAAGTACGCGGAGGACTGGGACCTCCTGCACAGCGTCGGCGATGGCCAGGCCATCACCGGCATCTACAACACCCCCGGCGTCCAGCAGTACACCGGCCGCGCTGCCGACCAGTACAGCGTCCAGATTCGGCGCAGCATCACCATGGCCCTGCTCGCCGAGTACGACCCCACCGGCATCGTCCTGTCCCCGACGATGTGGGAGCACGTCGAGGTCGAGGAGGACAAGAACGGCGCCTTCCGCGTCGCCATCGCCGTCGCCATCGGCGCCGAGAAGAAGGTGTGGCGCCTCAACGTCGTGGAGACGACGGCCATGGCAGATACCGACTTTTTGATCGGTGCGTTCGGTCTCGGCGCGCAGCTCCACGACCGCGAGAACGTGTCCGTGACCGTCTCCTCCGAGAACGGCACGAACTACGAGCAGGGGCTGATCACGTTCCGCGCTGACGAGCGCCTGGCCCTCGAGATCCCCCGCCCCGAAAGTTTCGTGATCGGCAAGTGGACCGAGCCGACCCTCTGAGCCGAGCCGGAGTGAGGGGGTGTATCCGGCTGCGGGTGCACCCCCTTGCCCGCACAGCACATCACGATGACGGATGACGGAGGACGCGGGTGATTGAGAAGCAACCCCTGGGCCTTGTGCACGAGCTTCAGGCGCTGGCCGACGCGCCGGCAGTGATCCGGGGCCCCCAGTGCAGCGTCGGCGCCCTCCTGGACGCCGTCGGCCCCAACGACGCGGACGCCCTTCGCGGGGCCCTGGACAACGATCGCGTGACCGCGCGGGCCATCGCCGACGTCCTCAGTCGGCACGGTGACCCGATCACCGCCTACACCGTTGCCCGGCACCGGCGGCGCGGCGACTCCAACGGCTGCCGGTGTCCGCGATGACGCTCACCGACGATTTGCGGCAGCTGCTCGAGCCCGCCTCGCCCGGCCAGAGCCGCGCCCCTCAGGTGATGCGGCCGCAGCCGGCCGCGCCGCGCGGCTGGGAGAGCGGCATCCGCTACGAGCCGGGCGGCACGATGGTGGTCACCGCGCCGCCCGCCGAGAACCCGCCGACCGGAGAGGACGACTGGCGCGCACGCGTCGAGGAGATGGGCCTCACGATCCCGGACGGGTTCCGTGTCCGCCTGGTGGAGGCCAAGCACGATCCGGCCGCCTGGCACCGCGACGCCCAAGGCGAGGACGCCGTCACCCGCGCCGTGTGGCGCTGCCGGTACGTCATCGAGCCGGCCGCCCCCGTGTGGATGTCCTCCGGCGACGTCGACGCCCTCGTGCGGGATGCGATGCGGCGCCGCCGCAAGCCGCGCCCGGCCGTCGACACCGCCGACCGCGCCCTGGTCGTCGTCTACGCCGACGCGCAGGCGGGCAAGGTCGGCCGGGACGGGGGCACTCCCGAACTCCTCGGCCGGGTCGCGGACCGCTTCGACCGGCTCGACGACCACATTCGCGACCTCAAGGCGGTGGGCCGCGCCCCGACCGCCGCCTACTGGGCCGACGCCGGAGACTGCGTCGAGGGATTCGAGAACACCACACAGCAGGCCTTCACCAACGATCTGACCCTCACCGAGATGATCCGCGTCCACCGCAGGATCAGCTTCGAGGGCCTTGACCGGCTCGCCGGCAGGTTCGGCCGCGTCGTCGCCGCGACCTGCGGCAGCAACCACGGTCGTGTGCGCCGCGGGAAGGACGCTGTCGGACCGCCCGTGGACGACTGGGGCATCGAGGTCATGTCTCAGATCGCCGATGCCTACGCCCTCAACCAGGACGCCTACGGGCACGTGTCGTTCGTGATGCCCGAGCGATGGCGGGACACCGTGAGCCTGGACGTCGCCGGGCACATCATCGGCCTGTCCCACGGCCACCAGTTCCCACGCCCCGACAAGGCGGGCGACTGGTGGCGGGGGCAGACGTTCGGGCGCCAGCCGGTGGCCGACGCCAGCATCCTCATCACCGGCCACTACCACCACTTCCGCGCCCAGCAGATGGGCAACGGCCGCCTGTGGATTCAGGCCCCCACGCTCGACAACGGGTCCGACTGGTACACCGTGCGATCCGGCGAGGTCTCCACGGCCGGCCTCCTCGTCTTCAGCGTCGGCCCGGACGGCTGGGACGACCTGCGCATCCTGTGAGGCGGCTCCAGACCGGGCCAAAGCCGCGCTTGCACAATTGTGCAAGCGCGCTCCCGGGCAGGGCGCGACCGTAACCGTGCCCGTCCCGCATCCTTCCGCGGCCACCACACGCAGAACCGGAAGGACACCCCACCCCATGGGCCTCTACAGGGCAAACGGCACGCGCATCATGAAGTCAGCGTTCCCCTCGGCCGCCGTCCCCGACGCACCGATGCGGATCACCGAGGACGTCTACGAAACGAAGGCGTACGGGCCCGGCGACGGCCGCCCGGAAGGCTCCCGGCGCCACCTGCTCTACCAGGCCGGGACCGTCGTCCCCCAGTCGGAGATCGACCGCCTCTTCGCCCCGGCGGCCACCATCGCCAGCGTCAGCCCGGCGACCGGCACGGCCGCCGGCGGAACCCTCGTCACCATCAAGGGCACCAGGCTCGACGGCGTCTCCGCCGTCAACTTCGGCGCCAAGCCCGGCACCGAACTGACGGTCGTGTCGGCAACCGAACTGCGCGTCAAGACCCCCTCCGGCACGGCCGGAGCCGTCGACGTCGTCGCGGCTGCCGACAGCGGCAACGTCACCAAGACGGGCGGCTTCACCTACTCCTGACCTGCCCGACGGGGCGGCCCCGCGCACCCGCGTGCGGGCCGCCCCGCGGCGACTTCCGCGCGCGCAGCAGGACGCGACACAAACGCCGGTCGGTGTGCAGGGTGCGCGCTGACCGGACAACCACCCCGACAGGGAGCCACCCATGGCAGGCACCACCCGCCCCCGTAAGACCGCCGCCACGAAGGCCGCGGCCGACGAGACCACCGCCACGGACACCGCCCCGGCGGACGTGGCCGCCACCGAGGAGGGGGCGCCTGCGACGGCGGCCCCCCTCGAACCGGCCGCCGCGGCCGCGGACAGCTCCCCGAAGGCGCCCGAGGCGGCCCCCCTGGAACCGCCGGCCGTCGACGCGCCCCCGCCGCCGCCGGCAGAGCCCGTCTTCGCCCTGCCGACCGAGGTCATCCCCGACGAGGCGAACCTCTCCGAGGTCATCGTCGACGACGCCACCGGCCAGCCCCCGGCCGACGTCGACGCCGTGTTCGTCCCGCTCACCGAGTACGGCTCCGTCCTCGTGTGCACCGTGCGCCTGGTCGAGAAGACGTTCCTCGGACCACACCAGAACCCCATCCACCGACTCCTTCAGCCCGCCGGCGCCCACGTCTCCGAAGGCATCGCCGCCCGGATCAGGGAGCGCCTGGAGGCGCAGGCCGCCCGGGCCGCCGGCCAGTCCGCCGCGGAGTAGAAGGGGCACCCGGCATGTCGGCCTACGACTACCAACCGCTGTACGGCGGGGCGCACTACGACCCTGAACCGGCCGGCGGCCACGTCACCAGCCTGTCCTTGTACGACGGCCCCGACCGCACCACCACCGTGGCCGCAGCGGGGCCCGCCACCCGGCTCCGCGCTGGGGCGTACCGGTTCGCGCTGCCCGACGTGCCGCCCGGCCGCTACTGGGCCACCGTCACCTTCACCCCGAGCGAGGGAGCCCAACCCGTCAAGGACGAGTCCGTACGCCTGGACCTCCCCCTCGGACTCGGCCTGGTCACCTCCCCCGAAGCCGTCGCCAAGGAACTCGGCGTGCCGCTCCCGCTCACCGTGGAGCAGCGCGACGATCTGCTGACCGCCATCCGCAAGGCGCAGGCGGACGTCGTCGGCTACCTCGGCCGGCCCGTCGTCCCCCAGCTCCTCGCTCGTACCGCCCTCACCCCCTACGTGCGGCGCGGCGACAGCCTGGAGGACGTCGAGGCGTGGCCGCTCGAGGACGTCGACGACCTGGTCTGCGTCGCCGCCTACCGGGACCGGGGAGACGGCACCTACGACGTCGACTTCCTGGTAGGGCTCGACGGGGCCGTGAACGACCCGATCGTGCGGTACGTGACCACCCACGCCGCAGAGTCCGAGCGGCAGCGCCCCGGCGGAGTGGGCTCCCAGGGCCGCCGGGTGACCTCCGTCAGCGCGGAAGGGCAGTCGATCTCCTACGAGGCGGCGCCGACCCCCGGCCAGGCCGGCGCGCTGCCCACTCTCGACAGCCTGTCCCGGCACAAGCGCCGCCTGTTCCAGCCGCTGAACGGGCCAGCCCGCCCGCCGTGGCCGTACTCGTCGGCCCGGTCGGTCCGCGGCCGCTGGTGAAAGGGAGCCGCTGACCATGGCCGTCGTGCTGCCGAACGCTCTGCTGACCGTGTACGTCCTCGCCCACCCGTGGGTGCGGGACGCCAACGGGGTGCCCGTCCCGCCGAACCCGGCCGCGCGGCCCGCCCCGCGCGGTGCGTGGCCCGGGTCGGTTCTCCAGCAGGCCGACGGCTCATGGTCGGTGCGCCTGGACCCGCAGGCATGGCCGGTGAAGGAGGGTGACACCGTCAGCGACGACACCGGCCGCTCGTGGACCCTGACGAGCACCCGCAATCACCAGGTGCCCGGCTGCCCGGACGTCGACTACGTCGAGGCGGCCGCCACCCTCAACCCGCCCGAGGTGCTGTGATGGCGGGCCCCAAGTTCACGCCCGCGCAGGGACTGGAGCAGGCCCTGGCCCGCATGATCGCCCCGCACGTGCAGCGCATCGCGCGGCAGGTCGAGATCGAGGCGAAGCGGCTGGCGCCCCCGACGAAGCGGTGGGTCACCGTCGGCGACGACCGGGTGCGCCCCACCCACGTCGCCGCGCAGGGGCAGGTCGTCCCCGGCAACCTGCGGTTCTCCATCAACTCCATGGCCTGGGACCGTCGGCACCGCGGCCTGGGCCCGCAGACGTACATGCTCGAACCGAAGGACGAGTCGTCGCGGGCCGTCGCGAACCTCAAGAACTGCCGCTGCACCACGCACAACGACCCGGACGGCATCGCCCGGAACATCAACGCCGGGCCCCCCGTCATCACCGGGAAGAAGGTCACCGTCACCGTCTCGGCCACCGGCCCCATGGTCGTCGAGGCGGAAGTCGGCACCGTCTACCCGGGCAACCTCGTCGCCGACGGCGCGCACTTCATGGCCCGCGCGGCCGCCCTGGTCGCCGCCCGCCGCTGACCACGGCGCGCCTACTCGTCCCAGTAGCCCGGATCGGCCGGCCCCCACCCCTGGCCCGGAGCGGTGACGTCGTCGTAGGACGTGCCGTACCCGCACGCCGTGTAAGCCTCCACGTACGACTGCGACTCCGATGACGGGTCGTCCACGCCGGCGTTGCGGAGACGGGACAGCGCGCACCGTTCCATCGCCGCGTCATACGCTGGGCCGCTGGCCGGATGCTCGTCCGACTTCCCTTCCCCGCCGCTGCTTCCGCAGCCCGCCGCGAAGAACAGCAACCCCACCGTCGCCACCGCCACGGCCTGTCTCACTCTCATCGTCGCCCCCCACGGGCTTCGCAGCTCTCACGTGGGGCGCACAGTACGGCAGCGGCCAGGACGCGACACAAGCCGGCCGCCTCCGCACAGTGCCCGGCATGGCTACGAACACCACGCTCAAGAAGGCCGCGCCCGACGCGGACACCACCGCCGCCGAGGCCACCGAGGCCGCCGAGTCCGCCCGCCGCATCCCGGCGGTCGTCGGCCCGCCCCTCGGCGTGGGCGACGACCCGGTCTCGATCACCTTGTCGCACCACCTGCGGATCGACGGGGCCGACTACGTCCCCGGCGCCCAGGTCAAGGTGTCCCCGGACTACGCCCGCCGCCTGCGCGCGCAGGGCTTCATCGCCCGCACCTGATGGCCGAGCTGGAACTCGCCGACGCCGATCCGGTATCCGTGCTCTTGGCGTGGCTTCAGCAGAGCGCCGAGGTCACCGACGCCCTCGGCGGCCCCGGCCGCGTCTCCGGGGTCGCCGAGGCGCCGTGGCCGCATCTCATCGTCGGCCACGGCCCCGGCGGGGACCTGCGGAGCCTGAACTGGGCGGTCGAGCCGGAAGTCACCCTCGAGCTACGCGGAGACCCGGGCGGCTGGCCCGGGCCGGCCGAGCTGCGGCGGATCCTGCTGCGCTGCGCGAAGGTCGCGAAGGAGGTGGTGGAGTCGCCGCACGTGCCCGGCCGGCCCGTCATCAGCGGGGTCAAGCCGTCCGGCCTCCTGATCTCATCCCCCCTGGTCGACGGACAGCCGCGGTGGTTGTTGAACCTCGCCGTGACCATCCATCCGTGACGACGCGACGTTAACTCTCCCCGCTCTCCAAGGTGTCCGCGCCCTGTGCACCGGACACCTTGGAGAACCCCGTCATGGCAAGCGAGAGCACCAACAACAACGAGATCGTCATCCCGTCGATCACACGTATCTACCTGGCCCCCGTCGGCACGGTCGCGCCGGCCGACGCCACGTCGGCGTTGGACCCGGCCCTGCGGAGCGTCGGCCTCACCACCGAGGACAGCTTGAAGTTCAACTCGGAACCGAACTTCGAGCAGGTCAAATCCGCACAGTCCTCCTACCCGACCCGCACGTTCCAGACGTCGGACGCGGCGACGGTGGAGGTCGACCTCCAGCAGTGGTCCGGCGTCAACTTCCAGGCCGTCTACGGCGGAGGCACCATCTCCGAGATCACCGTGACGGGCCAGACCGGCGTCAAGCACTACAAGTTCACCCCGCCCCGCATCGGCTCCCGCACCGAAGTGATGGCCGTCATAGAGGTCATCGACGGAGGCAAGCACTACCGGTACGTCATCCCCCGCTGCATGCAGATGGAAGGCGTCTCCAAGGACCTTGCGAAGACGAAGGAGGCCGTTCTGCCGCTGCGCCTGGCGGTGCAGGGCGGCGACGACCTGGACGCCTGGTACGTGCTCACCGACGACCCGGCGTTCAAGCTCGCGGCGTGACCCCTCAGCGGCAGCGCGCGACACAAGCCTGACCGGCTTGCCACTGTCCGCGCGCTGCCGCACACCCGGCAACCCAGCTCCACACACGAGAGGTCACACCATGTCGTTCGTCATCGACCTGGACGCCGAGCGCCGCGAGGTTCAGTACCCCAGCGGCATCCCCGTCAAGTTGCGCGGTGAACAGTTCATCTTCCCGGCCGAGCTGCCGATGGACACCTTCGACCCGCTGCTGTCGGAGGACCTCAACCTGTTCGGCGTGCTCAGCGAGGCGCTGGAGGCGACGGAGGGCGACGTCGACACCGGGACGCTCGTCATGTTGGTCCTCCGCCGCAACGCCCGCCTGCCGAAGGCGTTCCTCGACGCGTTCCGGCAGGTGTACGCGCTCCTCCTCGGCGACCAGCACGAGTCCTTCGCCCGGTGCCGGCCGTCGATCGGCGACTACGTCCGCCTCACCACCGCTCTGGCCAAGGTCTACGGGGTGGACCTGGGAAAGCTCTTTCGGTCGGCCGACTCCTCCGAGAGCGCTTCGGAGACGTCGAGTCCGACCTCTCCCGCTACCACAGACTCGACGCCCGCGCCGTCTGGCTCCGCCCCGGACAGCCCGGATTCATCGGCGTCCGCCGGCTGATCTCCCTCCTCGACCGTCTGCCCGACACCTCCAGCGTCCGCTCCGGCCCCGTCGACGGCTGGAACCGGTATCTGGAGCTGCTCGCGCTGATCGTCGAGGAGATCGGGCTCCTCGCCGCCGAACGGCGGCGCGACGAGCCGACCGTCATCGTCCGCCCGACGCGCTCCACCACCGCACGCAGCCGCCGCTCCGCCCCCTCCAGGCCAGCGCCGCCGCCCGCTCCGGAGCCGCCGGCGCCCCGCATGACCGGCCACAAGCAGATGCTCATGGCGGCCATGCAGAGAGGAATGATCCGAAGTGGGTGAGGGCCTCCAGGCCGGCCGCCTCGATGTGCCGGTCGTCGCCGACCTGGCCGGCTTCGCGGAGAAACTCCGCACGCAGGTCGAGGCGGCCGCCGAAGGCCTCGCCGCCAAGATCAAGGTCAAGATCGACGACAAGGGCCTGCGGAAGAAGCTGAAGAAGGCCGTCGAGGAGGCATCCAAGGGCGTCACCGCGACCGTCCGCGTCAAGGTCGACGAGAACCGATTCCGCCAGGAACTCGACAACATCCGCCGCCAGCTCGGCGACGCCGACTTCAACGTGCCGGTGCGCCCGAACGGCGACGGCGACGGCTCCAACAGCGGCGGCCTCCGCGACCGCCTGCGCCGGCTGATCAACGGCGCGCAGCGCGACGCCGACCGCAACCCGGTCAACGTCCCGGTGCGGATGAAGACGCCGGGGCGCGGCCGCGGCAGCCTGCGCATGCTGGGCATCGGCTCGCTCATCTCCTTGGCCGAGCCGGCCGTCGCACTGATCACCCAGTACGGCGCGGGTCTGACCGCGCTCGTCTCCTCGGCCGCCCCGGCGGTCGGCGTTCTGGGCGCGATACCCGGGCTGATCTCCGCAGCGGGCACCGCGGCGATCGGCACGAAGATCGCCTTCTCCGGATTCTCCGACGCGCTCAAGGAGTCGCTGAAGGTCCAGCAGGAGCACGCCGCCGGCACGAAGGTGACCAAGGCCGAGCAGCAGAAGCTCGACCAGGCCATGGGCAACGTGTCGAAGTCGACACGGAAGACCGTCCTGGAGGTGACGTCACTCTCAGGTGCCTGGTCCAAGGTCAAGAAGTCCATCAGCGAGCGGTTCTTCACCAACGTCGCGGGGGACGTCAAGCCCCTCGCGAAGTCGGTCCTCCCCCTCCTGGAGAAGACGCTCGGCGGCACCGCGGACCAGATGGGCAAACTCGCCGACCGCGGCGCCAAGTACATGAAGACCGGAGTCTTCAAGAAGGACTTCAAGACGATCGCGGCGACCAACTCGAAGGTGGTCGGCAACTTCACCAACGGGCTGGCCAACCTCGGCCACACCGCCGAGGACTTCCTGGTCGCCTCCGGCCCGTTCGCCGAGCGGGTCGGCAAGGCCGGCGAGAACCTCACCCGCTACATGCGGGCCTCCGTGCAGGCGGGACGGGAGACCGGCAGCCTCGCCAGGTTCCTCGACCACGCCGGCGACAAGGCGGCCCAGCTCGGCCGGTCCACCGGCAGCCTCATCAAGGGGCTCGGCGGCGTCGGCCGC
Source organism: Streptomyces similanensis (assembly GCF_039543625.1). Classification (NCBI taxonomy): domain Bacteria; kingdom Bacillati; phylum Actinomycetota; class Actinomycetes; order Kitasatosporales; family Streptomycetaceae; genus Streptomyces; species Streptomyces similanensis. The sequence continues at coordinate 114,003 of NZ_BAABKC010000087.1, forward strand.
GCCGCGATGGACACCGGCGACAACATGCTGAACGGCCTGGAAGGCAGCATGAAGCGCTTTGAGCGCTACGCCAACTCCAAGGCCGGCCAGAAGGCGATGAAGCAGTACTTCTCCGACACCGCGCCCGCCTTCCACGAGGTGAACCTCCTGTTCGGGGACCTCATGCGGGGCCTCGGCAAGACGATGAAGGACGGCGGGGTCACCGACCTCGTCCGGCAGATCCGCCTTCAGCTCATGCCCGCCATCGGCACCTTCTTCAACGCGCTCGGGCACACCGTCGGCCCCGCCGTCCTCAGCGTGCTCTCGAACATCGCCACCGCGATCGCGAACGTGTCCGCCGCCGGCAGCGGCCTCGGCGTACTCCTCGTGGTGTTCAACGGACTGCTGCACACCTTCAACTCGCTGATGCACGTGATACCCGGCGCGAACACCGCCCTGGCCGTGCTCCTGGGAACGCTGCTCGCCCTCAAGGTCATCACCGGCGTGACGGGCATACTCGGCCGGTTCGGCACCTCCGTGAGGACGGCCAGCACATCCGCGCGGACGCTCAGCAACACGCTGCGCGGCACGAGCGCCTCGGGGGCTACGAGCATCGGCGTGTGGAGCCGGATGACCGGCGTCTACGGCCGGGTCTCCCAGCAGGGCAACCGTGTGACAGGCACCCTGCGCGGCATCGCGGCCGCCAACCGTGTGGCCGGCCGCGCCGTGGGCGGCCTGATGTCCACGCTCGGCGGCCCCCTCGGCATCGCCCTGACCGGCATCACGATCGGGCTCGGCCTGTACGCCTCGAAGCAGGAGGCGGCGGCGCGCGCCGCACAGGAGCATGAGGAGCAGGTAGAGAACCTGTCCCGGGCCCTGGCGGACTCCGGCGGGGTGATCGACGCGAACGTACGGGCCGCGGCCGCGACCTACCTCCAGGACGTGAAGCTCGCCGACGGCAAGGGCAAGCTCGTCGACGTCCTGCGGGACGCGAACGTGAGCCTGAAGGACGTCACGGACGCCTACCTGGAGCAGGGCGGCTCCGTCACCGACCTGCAAAAGAAGCTGAACGCGCTCGCCGAGAACACCAAGAGCTACGTCGAGCACGGCCGCGACAACTACGTCTTGGACTACAGCGACCAGGGCAAGAAGTACAAGGCCGCCGCTGACGCCCTCGGGAAGATGAACGGCACGCTCCAGGAGACGAAGAAGCGGCAGCAGGACCTCGCGGACGCCACCAACGGCGGCGCCGCCGGCGGGCAGACGGCGTTCCAGCGGCTCCAGACGGCCGTGGACGGCTTCACCGACAAGACGAAGTCGGCGAGCGACCGGACGGAGGCGCTGAAGCAGGCGCTGGACGCCCTCAACGGCAACACCCAGAGCTTCCACGACGCCGAGACGCAGCTCAACTCCGTGATGCTCCAGGTCGATGACGCGATGAAGGCCAACATCGACCACGCGGACGGCTGGGGCAAGGCCCTCATCGGCTCCGACAAGCTCGTCAACACCAGCACGAAGAACGGCCAGCAGCTCGACCAGCAGATGCAAGACCTGCGCACCAGCATGCTCGGCGTCGTCACGAGCGCGAAGGAGGCCGGCGAACAGGGCCTGATGCCCATGTCGACGGCGATGGCCAAGGGCAAGACGGCGATGGAGAACGCCCGCAAGAAGGCCTTGGAACTCGCCCGGGACATGGGCATCCCGAAGGCTCAGGCGAAGGCCCTGGTCGACCAGATGGGGTTCATACCGAGCACCATCGAGACCCTGGTCACCACCGACGGCGTGTCCGACTCCATGGCCGAGATCATGGCCCTGCGCGGGAAGCTCGAGGACCTCAAGCCCGGCCAGTCGATCCACGTGGAAGCGCCCAAGGCCGCGGAGACCACGGAGCAGCTCCAGGACCTCGGGTTCACCGTGCAGCGCATCCCCGGCAAGCACGAGGTGGTGATCACGGCCCCGACGACGAAGGGCGTCCGGCTGGACCTCGCGGCCCTGTCCGCGGACATCGCCGCCGCTCCGGACAAGAAGAACGTCACGGTCCAGGCGATCATCGACAAGGCTGTCGCGGACCTGGGCAGGGTGCAGGACAAGATCGCGTCGACCAAGGGCAAGAGCGTCACCATGTCGGCCCTGACCGCGACCGCCGAGCAGGCGCTGAGGACCCTGGGGTTCAAGGTCGAAAGCGTGCCGGGCGTCAACGGCGCCAAGCAGGTGGTGATCACCGCCCCGACCGGCCCGGTGCTCGGCAACGTCGGCACCATCCAGGGCGCCATCAACGGCATCTCCGGAAAGACGGTCTACGTGTCCGTCGCCGCCCGCTTCGGCGACGGCTTCAACAGCGACGGCTCCGTGCACGTCTCCGGCATGGGCGCCTGGGCGAACGGCGGCATCCTCAAGTTCGCCAACGGTGGTATCCACCGCGCCGCCAGCCGGATCAAGGCCTTCGCCAACGGCGCCGAGAGACACATCGCGCAGATCGCGCGGCCCGGCGAGATGCGGCTGTGGGCGGAGCGCGAGACCGGCGGCGAGGCGTACATCCCGCTGGCGCCCGGCAAACGCAAGCGGTCGGAGCAGATCCTCGAGCGGGTCGCCCAGATGTTCGGCGGCAGGGTCGTCTACTTCGCCCAGGGGGCCATGCGGCAGTACGCCTCCGGTGCCGTACGCACCAGCAGCTCGGCGAGCGGCGTCCGGACCCGCACGGCCGCCGCGCAGGCCGTCCCGGCGCTCGTGGGCGGCGACCTGAATCTGACCATGGCCGGCAAGCCGATGAGCCCGAGCGAGGCTCTGGGCGATGCCCTGTTCGAGCTGCGCCGTATGCGGCTGGGAGGTAGTACCCCATGACGGACTGGCGTGATGGCGAGTGGCGTCTGGGCTACTCGGCAACCAGCATTCACCCCGGAGCGGACCTGCTGTTCGGCCGCGAGGACTCGGGCATCTACTGCCTGAACGAACCCTCCGTCGCCTTCAGCGACGGGGACGTGGCCGATGCGGAGCTGCCCGGCGAGGACGGGGTCCGGATGGGCCGCGACTACCAGCGGAGCATGACGGTCACCTTCGATCTGGGCGTGGACGGCGTGGACCGGCCCGTCGACCGGCACGGCGACATGCGGCCCTGGGCGGGCGGCTTCAAGATCGGCGAGTGGCGCACCCTCTACCCGGTGCCTGGGATGCCGGCCAAGCGGCCGACGGGGGATCCGTACCAGTGGGGGTCGGACGGCGTGGACCTGTTGCGGCAGGCGTGGCGGGCCGACGCCGTGCGCGGGCGGGCCGGCGGTGTGGCGTGGCTGCGCCGCATGAGCGCGGGCCGGGCCCGGATGGTGTACGGGCGGCCGCGGAAGTTCGCGGTGGGCAAGAGCGACCTGACCCGGCAGGGCTACACCCCGGTCGTGGCCGAGTTCGTGGCGATCGACGACCGGTTCTATGACGACACCGAGTCGAGTGAGGAGCTGTACGACCGGGTATATCAGAAGCCGCAGCCCCGCCCCGGCCGGCCCGCCGTCGGCCGGTTCGAGTCGAAGAAGACCGCGAAGATCGCGCAGAAGGGCCGGGTGGCCACGCACCCGTACCTGAAGATCCACGGACCGTGCAAGAACCCGAAGGTGACCTTCGCCGGGCTGTGGGCGGTGCAGCTGTCCATGGAGATCAAGGGCGGCGAGTACGTGCAGATCGACCCCAGGCCGTGGGCGCGGTCGGTCATGCACTACAAGGGCTCGTCGTCGAGCTCCGTGGCGGACAGGCTGACCCGGTCCAGTCCCCGCCTGGCGGAGATGCTCATCCCTCCGGGGTCCTGGACGGCGAGCCTGTCCGCCTCGTCCCCGTCCGGGCCGACGATCGGCGGGCCGCTCGTGGAGATCATCTGGCGCAACGCCTTCGCTTGGTGGTGAGCGGGCGACGGTAGCCGCGGCCGCTGGCCATCCTCTCCTCTCCCGTACGGAGAAGGAGCTGATCATGGCGTGGGACGGAATCCCCTGGTTCGTCGAGGGCACCACCGCGAGCGAGGAGACGCTGCGGCTGATCGTGGACGCCGCTGTGGGCGGCGGGGAGGGAGTCATCGGTCCGGCCGACCTCCTGGTGACCGCGTTGGACGTGCCGGGGGCGGCGGTTCAGGTGGGGCCCGGGGCGATGGTCGCGAAACGGCGAGGCGCGCTGGGTGGCGGCAGCCAGTCCTACGCGGCGCGGATGCCCACCCCGCAGCAGGAGGACGTGGCGCCGACCACCGTGGAGGGGCCGCGGTCCGACCTGGTCATCGCGCGGATCGAGGACCCCTACGGCGGGGAGACGTGGCCGGAGCCGGAGGACCCGGCCGTCGGCCCGTACGTGTGGACGCGGATCATCTCCGACGTGCCGGCCGGGACGACGAGCATCCGCGAGATCGCCCCGGACTCGACTGCCGTCACCCTGGCCCGGATCGACCTGCCGGCCGGCACGAGCACGGTCACCGCCGCCATGGTCACCGACCTGCGGCAGATCGCGCGGCCCCGGTCGCACACGAGCCGCCGGTACCTGCCCGGCTGGTCGGCGCCGGACGACGTCGGCCCGGTCACCGACGAGTGGGAGGTCTTCCCCATCGGTGCCACGTGGACGGACAAGGTGCCGGACTGGGCGACGCACGTGACGCTCCACGCGCACATCACCGGCCTGCTCCACCCGGACACTGCGGAGGCGCGGGGCACGCTGCGCGTGTCGGTCGGGGAGCAGCATGGGGCCACCATGCCGTACGGGGCCACGCAGCCGGGCCGGCTGGCCGTGCAGGCCGGGCACACCTTCCTCCTCGCCCCCGAGGACCGCGGGCAGATGCGGGACTTCAGCGTGGAAGGCATCGGCGCGGCCGGCTTCACCGGTGTGCTGCGCGCGGACGCTGCGACCGTGCTGGCCCTTGAGGTGACGTACTCGCAGGAAGCGGTGGCCGCCTGATGAGCTGGCGGTACATCGCCATGCGGACGGTCAGCCGCGACTTTCTCGACTGGGACGTTCCGTTCACCGCGGACAGTCCGCCCCTGCGGGAGCTGAGCGGGCCGGGGCAGATGACGGGCACGATCGAGCCGGAGTACCTGCGGCTGATGGCCAAGCCGGACGGGCTGCCGATCCTGGCGGAGTGGGGGACGTCCCTGTTCGCCGAGTTCGAGGGCCGCATCCGGTGGGGCGGCATCATCACCGATCTGTCGTACGAGGATCAGGCGATGAAGGTGACGTGCGCCGGCTACTCCTCCTACCCGTCCGGTATGCCGTACCTCGGCTCGGGAATCCAGTCGGGCAAGAAAATGCCGAAGAAATGGGCTTATGACGGGAAGGACAAAAACCACGACGGGTATATCGACGGGTCGAAACCGAAGAAGAAAATGCCGAAGAAGCCGGCCGACCCGATCAGTGCCCGCTGGGACGCGTTCGACGCCGTCCGGCACATCTGGAGTCACCTCCAGTCCTTCACGTACGGCAACCTCGGCCTGACCCTGGACGGCCACGACTCCGGGTACAAGCTGGGCGCTTCCAACGGCGAGGACCCGTGGGAGCTGCTGTGGTGGGACAACCCGGACTGCGGCGAGACCATCACCAGCATTCTGGACCTGGCGAAAGCGGACTACCTCGAACGGCACTCCTGGGACGGCACCAAGGAGAAGATTCTCCACCACATCGACTTCGGCACCCGCAGGCTCGGAAAAGCCCGCACAGACCTCCGTTTCGCGCAGGGCGAGAACATCATCGAGATCGCCAAGCCCAGCGGCCAGGGCGAACTGTTCGCGAACGACGTGTACGTGCTGGGCAAGGGGTCGGGCGCCAAGACGGCGCGGGCCCGGTCCGTGGCCTACGACAAGCGGGTCCGCCGCGCCCGGATGATCACCCGTAAGGACACCGCGAACCTCGCCACGCTCACCGGCTACGGCAACAAGGAGCGGGCCAAGCACACCGAGCAGCTCACCATCCCCGCGATCGCGATCCGGCACCATCCGAACGCGCCGCTCGGCTCGTGGAATCTCGGCGACCGCATCCTCGTCCAGGTCGAGGTGCCGTGGGTCGGCGAACTCGCCATCTGGCACCGCGTCGTCTCCGAGGAGACCGACCCGGCCGCCGGCACCGCGGTACTGCGCCTCACCCGCCAGGACTTCTACGGCTGACCAGGACGCGACGCTAGGCGCCCGCCCCCTGCACTCTGCCCGCTGCCCCAGCACTCGGCAGAGAACAGGAGGGGTGTGTGGTGTCGTCCTTCCGGCTGGACGAGCAGGAGACGAACCGGCGCTTCGCGGCCTACTTCAAAGGCCTGGAGGACCGCATCAGCGCACTGGAGCGGCCCAACCAGCTCAGCAACGCGTCCATCGAGGGCGGCTCGCTCGACATCTACGACGACGAGGGCACTCTCAAGGGCAGCATCGGCATGCAGCCCGACGGCGGCGTGGCGCTGGTACCCGTCAACACCGACCCGCCCCCGCGGCCGACGCCGCCCCTCGTCGAGCCCAAGCTGGCCGGCCTGACCGTCGGCTGGGACGGCGCCTGGGAGGACGCCGCCGAAGCACCCTCCGACTTCGGGCTCGTCCAGGTCCACGCCGGCACCACCGAGGCGTTCGAGCCCAGCGTCATCACGCAGGTCGGGACGATCACCGCGCCGCTCGGCGGCACCGTCACGGTCGGCACCGAGGGCTACTCCAGCGTGTGGGTGCGCCTGGTCGCGGCGAACACCGCGGCGGTCACCGGGGAGCCGTCCACCGCGGTGGAGGGCAAGCCGCGGCAGGCCGTGGGCGCAGACCTCATCGACGGGATCGTGACCGAGGTCAAGCTCGCCCAGGACGCGGTCACCGAGGCGAAGATCGCGCTCGGCGCGGTCGGCACGACGGCCCTGGCCGACGGCGCGGTCCTGGAGGAGAAACTCGCCAAGGCCGCGGTCACCCTGGGGAAGATCGCGAGCGGAGCGGTCACCCTCAACACTCTCGGCGGGACGCTGTCCGACAGCGCCGCCCAGCGCCTGATCGACTCCATGGCCGACCCCGCGTCGTGGACGGTCACCGAGAAAGGGACCGGCGCCGCCTGGTCCCTCGTCTCGGGCGTCACGGATGCCCAGACGGGCCAGACCGTGGGCCGCGCCCAGGGCTACATCCGCCTTCAGGGCACCACCCCCACCGCCTACGAGCCGGGGACCCTGTACCGGATCAGCGCCCGCGTCCGCCTCACCGGACCGGCCGGGCGCAGCGAGACCTTCTACGTCGGCGCCGTCGGCTTCGGCGCGGACGGGAAGACGCTCGTCAACCGCAACGGCGTGCAGGGCACGGGGAACCAGCACTACTACGTCGCCGCGTCCGCCAAGAGCATCACCACGGCGGACGGCTGGGTCACCGTCGTCGGGTTCCTCCAGGACCGGGCCCCGGCCGGGGTGGCCGGCTCGGCCGGCCCGAACAACGACCCGCGCAGTCCGGGCGTCGTCCACCAGGACACCCGGTACATCGCCCCGTACGTGTGGCTCAACTACAACGGGCTCGGGACGACGTCGACGTCCGTCATGGAGGTCGACACGGTCACCGTCGAGGCGGTGAAGACCGGACAGGTCGACGTCATCAACCTGAACGCCGGATCGGTCACGGCGTTCGCCCTGGCGGCCGGATCGGTCACCGCCGCGGCCGTGGCGGCGGGGTCCATCACCGCCGACAAACTGACCATCGTCGGCAGTCCGAACGTGCTGCCCGACCCGTCGTTCGAGGGCGCGGCGGGCGCGGCCGTCGCCGCGAAACAGACGTGGCTGTCGATCGACAAGGCGTTCGGCAACGGCTCCCCGGCCAGCCTGAAGCTGGACGCCACATCGGCGGCCGCCGCGGACAGGGCCGCTGACCTCACCGTCGTGCCGATGCTGCCCGCAGACCAGGTCTACATCGCCACCGACTACTACCCCTCCGCCACCTGGACGGGCGCCGGGATCAACCTGCACGTGCAGTGGGAGAAGGCCGACGGCACCGTCCTGAGCAGCAGCACAATCAGCGATCCGGCGATCGTCAAGGGGGCGTGGGGCCGCCTGTCCGGCACCGTCACCGCGCCCGCGAGTACGGCTCAGGCCCGCATCCGGGTCCAGTCCGCCGGCGGCACGGCGGGTTCTGTGTGGTGGGACAACGCGGCGGTGCGCCCGGTCGTGCCTGGGGTGCAGATCGCGGACGGCGCGATCACCACCCCGAAGCTGTTCGCCGGCGCGGTCACCACGGACAAGCTGGTCGCCTTGTCCGTGACGGCGGAGAAGGTCGCCGCGCTCGCCATCACCACGGACAAGCTCGCCGCCTTGGCCGTGACCGCGGACAAGCTGGCGGTGAACTCGGTGACCGCCACGGCGATCGCGGCCGGCTCGATCGACTCCACCCACATCAAGGCCGGCTCGATCGCCGCGGACCGCCTGGCGCTGGGCACCGACGGCAACGTGATCGCCGACCCCTCCTTCGAGGGCGCCATCTCCGACGCCCGCGTCGCCGCGGACACGAACTGGGCGATCGTCAGCCCCGGCAACGGCACCGCGCGCGCCCTGAAGGTGAGCACGGTCAGCGGCACGCCGACGAACCGCGTCCTCATCCTGGCCACGCTGCCCGCGCAGCCCGGTCAGAAGGTGTGGCTCACGTTCGACTACCTCGCCTCCACCGACTGGGCGGGAAGCAGCCTCGGCCTGTATGGGCAGTGGTTCGACGCCGCCGGCACGCTCCTCGGGTACAGCTCGGTGACCGTGGCGGGCGCCGCGGCCGCCCGCGGCGCGTGGAGCACGCTCAGCGCCGTCCCCGATCAGGCCGCCCCCAGAGGCGCGGTGCAGCTCCGCATCGTGTGCGGGGTCGTGGGCGGCACCGCGGGCACCGTGCAGTTCGACAACACGGCCTGCCGCATCGTGCTGGCCTCCGGGGTAGCAGGCGCCCGCGCGGAGGTGTCCCCGCAGGGTTTGCAGCTGTACGACGAGTCGGGGCAGGAAGCCGTCGCCCTGGTCACCGGCCGCCCCCAGTACCTGACCCTGCGCACCGCCGGCGTCCCCGTGGCGACGATCGACCAGAACGGCAACGCCGGCTTCCAGCAGGTCGCGGCCAACACACTGTCGGTCGGCGGCACGGACGTGCAGCAGCTCCTCGACATGCAGCCGCGCGGCATCCTCGCCATCGACTACCAGACGTCGTCGCGCACCTCGTCTGGCGCGGAAGTCGGCTTCGTGGAGCTGGGCTGCACCCTGGACGAGACCCGCATGTACCGCTTCGTGTTCTGCGCCCGCGTCAACCCCTCGGCGGCGGGCGGAGAGCTGCGCGTGTACCTGCGCGGCGGGATCCCGGCGACCCCGGCCCTCACCAGCACGCAGCGGTACCTGCACGTCTACCCGTTCGGGTCGGGCAACTCCGGCACGGTCCGGCTCGAACACATCTCCAGCGGCAAGGTGTTCGGCTCCGGCATGCGCCGGTTTTTGGTCTCCTTCATGTGCGCGACCGGCCCGTCCGGACAGACGTGCCAGCTCTACGGCGCGAACGACTACCCGGGCTACTTCTACATCGAGGACATCGGCCCCTACATCCCGGAAACCGGCGGGTACAGCGACGGCGGAGGCTCCGGCGGAACGATCACCAGGTGGACCAAGATGTACCCGTGCACCTGGTCCGGCACCTACCAGAACCGGGGCAGCCTCACCAGCTCGCTCGGCGTCCAGTGCTACCAGGGCGGATCCGCTCTGGCCGCGTCCATGGTCGGCTTCTCCCCGTCGCTCGCCTCGGACCTCGCCGGCGCGACGATGCTCAAGGCCGAGCTGTACCTGTTCTACGACTCGTGGCAGGCGAACACGGGCGGCACCGCAGTGATCAGGGCGCACCGGCAGACCAACCAGCCGGCCGCGTTCTCCGCCGATACGGCCTCCGTCACCGCGCCGTTCGCCCGCAACGAAGGCAAGCTCGTCGACATCACGCCGATCTTCGACCCGGCGACCACACGGGGCGTCGCCCTGGACCCCAACAGCGTCCTTGACGCCTACTCCGGCCGCGCCCGCGGCCAGGGCCAGACCAACGCCCCCCTGCTCCGCATCAGCTACACCAAGTGAGGAGACACCGACGTGCCCGCTCTACCGATAGCCCTGGCCGATCTGTGCGACCTGGCGTGCGAGGCGTCTTTACTCCCTCGCGTCCGCATGGCCATCGCGATGGTTGCGCAAGAGGTGTTCATGGAGGACCCGACGACGCCCGGCTATCCGCTGCGCTGGAATCTGGCGAAGACGGTCCTCAGCCCGACGGCGGACCAGGCCGCGACCATGATGGTGGGCCTGGTCGCGTCCCCGCCGCTCCTCGCGGCCGCCGCAGCCACCGGGGCCACCGACTCCATGGCCATGGCCGCAGGGATCAGCGACGAGCAGATCCTCAGCGGGGTCCGCCTCGGCTGGAACGCCGTGTCCGGGGTCAGCCCGTCATCGAGCAGCCCACAGTTGGCGAAGCAGGCGACGTAAGCGGTCGTCGTGGTGCAGCGTGCGGAACTGCGGGGAGCCGCGGGCCCCTTGGGGCCCCGGCTCCCGCGCACCCCACCCGACGACTGATGACCGAGGAGGCGCCCCGTGGAGTGGCTCACCTCTCTGGCGCCTGTCCTCACTCCCCTCTTCGGCATGATCAGCGTGCTCGGCGGGGGCTGGATGATGTACCGCCAGAACCAGCGCAAGAACGACACGGACGCGGCGACGGCGGAGGCCACCACGTTCGTCACCTCCGTGCAGACCGTGACGAGCGGCTTCACCGCCCTGCTGGAGCAGCAGCGCGAGACGAACGCGAAGACCCTGGAGCGGGTCACCACGCTGGAGAACCGCGTCGAGCGCCTGGAGGAGGAACAGCGGCAGTGGCGCCGCTGGAAGGCCGCAGCCGTCGACTACATCCACCAGCTCCGCGCCCTGCTCGCCGGGATCTACGAGCGTCCCGCGCCCGCCCCGCCGCGGGAGATCGCCGAGGACCTGGCCGACGGCCCCGGCGCCTGAACCCCAGGACGCGACGCAAGACGCCGGCAGCGCGCACAGTCCGCCTCGTCACACCACCTCGAACGAAGGGCACCACCAGTCATGTCTGCAACGCTCGAATCCCTGTCGACCGGCGTCCAGGTCGGCACGCTGCTGCCGCTGCTCACCGCCGTGGTGCAGCGGCCCGCCTGGTCGGCGAAGTACAAGAAGGTCGTCGCGGTCGTCATCGCGCTGTTCGCCGGCACCTGCGCCGTGGCGGCGGACGGCGGCTGGGACCAGTTCCAGCACGGCAAGCTCACGGCCGCGACCTTCCTCGGCGTCCTGGCGGCCTCCCAGACGACCTACGACCTCTTGTGGAAGCCGACCAAGCTCGCGCCGTGGATCGAGGCCCTCACCACCAGGAAGACGCCTCAGCAGGCCGGATAAGGCCCGCGGGGCCCGTCGGCTGTCCGCCGGCGGGTACCATCAGCAGCGAGGTGGCCGTACGGCTGCCGTGAAGAAGACGTCTGAGACTTCGGTCAGGTCGTGGGCTTCAAGACAACCCCTCTGGCGACAGGGGTGGGTGTTCCTCTGGCCTGTGGCGGCCTGGCCACTACGGAGTCGAGTCACCGGGTGCGTGTAGAGCACTCGGGGCCGGGGAGTGGTTGCTCCTGCGATGATCCGGCACACGTCCCTTTGCGGCCGCGCAGCGCGGTCACCTCGCTGCTGTTCCAGCACCAGGCATGAGCCACCGGCCCGAGAGCACGGGCCACACACGAAGCGGAGGAGCACGTGGCCGATCAGCGGGTCGCCAACGAGATCCAGCGTCTGTCCAAGATGCGCGAGGACGCGTTCCTGAACACGGTCGTCGGCTACGTCATGGGTCACACCGACGACCGCGCGCCGCGGAGCGTCCAAGGCCCGGCCCTGGCTCATCCCCGGCTCGCCTCGCGCACCCTTGACACGCTCGAGCTGGCCGTCCACCGGGCGCGGTTCTTCCACCCCCGCCGGGAGGACGAGACCAAGCGGGAGCAGCAGGCCCGCATCGCCCCCTGGAAGGCGAGGATCCAGGCGTCGATGGCGCCGCTCCAGGACGTCGTCGAGGACCTGGCCCACGAGCACGCGAAGGCCCTGGCCGCCCTCCGCGACGACGAGTTCACCGACCGGTGGGCGGCGTTCATCCGCGATGAGCCGGCCCCGACGCCCCGGGTGTCCCGGCGGGTCGAGGCCCTCGCCTTCCGCTCACCGAGAGTAGCCGCAAGGGCAGAGCGGGTCTGCCGGCTGATGTTCGAGGAACCGGCCCGGTTCCTGCCTGAAGCCGCGCAGGGCGAGAGCCGGAAGGCGCGCGACCAGCGCGTCGACGACTTCCGCCGGCGGGTGGCGTCCGAGTCCCGGTTCCTGCGCTACGCCATCCAGTACGCGGAGGCGCGCCACGGCCGGATGCCGAGCGAGCCGAACGTCCGGCTCCAGGCGCTGAAGCTGCTGGGCGAGGCCCACCCCAAGGAACTGTCCCGGCTCCTGCGCCAGGTCCGCGGCGAGGACCGCGCGGCGAAGCAGGCGGCGCGCCGGGAGAGCCGGGACGTCAGGCGCGCCGCGCGGACCGGCGCGCGGTAGGGCGCGCGCTCCACCGGATCGGTTGCCACTGAGGGCGCGCCCGAGGGCGCGCCCTTCGTCGTGTCCGGGCGCGCGCGCCAAGGCGCGGCGGGGAGCGGCGCGGCCCTCGGCGCAGGGCAGGCCAGCGGCGCGCGCCCGGTCGTCTTGCCGCGCGGCGGGGGC